>JAYTRF010000168.1:0-8416 GCA_043746375.1 Caulobacteraceae bacterium
GTGGTCTCCAATACCACCCTCGCGCGCCCTCCCGGATTGCGCAGCCGCCACCGGGCCGAATCCGGGGGACTCTCGGGCCGGCCGCTGATGGGGCCGGCAACGCGGCTGCTGGCGCTATTCCATGACGCAGCCAGGGGCAGGCTCGCGCTCATCGGGGTGGGAGGCATCGCCTGCGGGGCGGACGCTTACGCCAAGATCCGGGCCGGGGCCTGCGCGGTGCAGCTCTATTCGGCGCTGGTCTACGCCGGACCTGATCTTCCAAGACGCATGCGCCGCGAACTTTCGGCCCTGCTGCGCGCCGATGGTTTTTCGCAGCTTTGCGAGGCGGTGGGCGCGCATTGACGCCGGCTCGCGCACTGCGCCGCTTTGGGCCGGTTGTCCTCATTGCCTGCCTGCTGGTCGCGGTTGTGGCTACGGGGGACTGGCGGCGGCTCTCGCTGACGCAACTGGCCAGTCATCGCCAAGCCCTCACCCTGATGGTCGCCCATCGTCCTATGATGAGCCTTCTGATTTTCGTTGGGATCTTCACCGCAGTTGTTGTCGCCTGTACGCCGGGGCCTGGCGTCATGGCCGTCGCTGGCGGCTTTCTGTTTGGGCCGTGGCTCGGCGGCGCTGCGAGCCTGGTTTCCTTCACGCTGGGCGCCAGCTTGGTCTTCCTGGCCTGTCGGACCGCATTCGGGGACTGGGCGATCAACCGCGCCGGTCCATTGGCCCGTCGCATAGAGGCGGGGTTCTCGGCCAACGCGTTTTCATACCTGCTGACCTTGCGGCTGATCCCCATCGTGCCGTTTTTTGTCACCAACATCGCCGCGGGCCTAGCGAGAGTGCGACTGCGCGACCTGGTGTTAGCCACATGGATCGGCTCCGCCCCGGTCAGCTTTGTCCTTGGGGATCTCGGCGCTGGCCTAGGCGGCCTCTTCGATCGTGGGGTGACGACCGATGGCGGACTTCTTTTGCGGCCGCAGATTCTGCTCCCGCTCAGCGCGCTGGCGCTGCTTTCTGCTGGCCCGATCGCGTGGCGCGTAGTTCGATCGCGACGCCAAGGATGAGCGCGGGCGCCTCCGGTTTCATTGCCCGGCCCGGCTTGGTGCAGTAACCCACCGTCCATGGCGGACATCGCTCCACCGCACCCATCGACCAGTCCATCTGAACGAGGCTTCTCGTGGCCGGGGGGCCTCTCGGCCCGCCTGCTTCTGTTCACCGCCCTGATCGTCGCCCTGGCCAATCTGCTGATCTTGCCGCCCAACCTGGCGGCATCGGAAAAGCAGAACCTGCGTGATCGACTGCGCGCCGCCGAGCTCGCCTCGCTGGTGGAGGAAACCGCGCCCAACCGGATCGTCAGCCAAAGGCTGTCGCAACAGCTGCTGAACGCAACCGGAGTGGTCTCCGTGGCCATCCAGGCCGATGGCATGCGCCGCCTGGTGCTGGAGGCTCCGCACCTAATGCGCACCCCCTACCTGGTCGATCTGCGCCGGGACAATCCGATGTCATGGCTCGATCCGTTCCGAACCCTGTTCAGCGGCGGCGGCCGCATGGTGCGCGTGGTCGACCGCACACGATTTCGCTCTGGAGACTTTGTCGAGATCGTCATCGCCGACGCTCCGCTCAAGAAGGCGCTCCTGACCGACTTGGGGCGCCTGCTCGGCATAGCGGTATTCACCTCCATCATGGCCGGAGGCTTGGTCTACCTGTTCCTGAACCTGCTGCTTGTGCGCCCGATGCAGCGGATCACCCGGTCCATGGAGCGGTTCCGGGCCGATCCGGAGGACCCCAGGGCCCATATCCACCCGTCCGGGCGTCGCGACGAAATCGGTCGCGCGGAAGGGGAATTGGACCGCATGCAGGCGGATCTACGCGCCGCCCTAAATTCGCGCGCCCGGCTGGCGGCGCTGGGCGAAGCGGTGGCCAAGATCAACCATGACCTGCGCAACATGTTGACCAGCGCGCAGATCGCTTCGGAGCGGATGGCGCTTTCCGGCGACCCCACGGTTGCACGGGCGCTTCCGCGCCTCGAACGCGCACTCGACCGGGCCATTACCCTGGCCTCCAACGTCCTGACCTTCGGCAAGAGCGAGGAGCCGGCGCCGGAGAAGCGACCCGTCGCCTTACGCGGCGCCCTGGAAGCGGCCGCTGAGGACGCCCGGCTGTCGTGGGCCGGCGTGCGGCTGGAAACCGATATTTCCCCCGATCTCAGCGTCTGGGCCGATGCCGAACAGCTGCACCGGATATTGGTCAACCTGTTGCGCAACGCACGCGAGGCCATCGACGCCGACGAAGCGCGAAAAGGCGTCGGCGCGATCACCGCCACCTTGCGCCCTATCGCGGACGACGACATCCTTCGCCTGGCCGACGATGGTCCGGGCCTGGCCCAGCGAGCGAAAGACAATCTCTTCCAGCCGTTCGCCGGTTCGACGCGTCCCGGGGGCGCAGGGCTCGGCCTCGCGATCGCCCGGGAATTGGCGCAGGGCCACGGTGGCGATCTAACCCTGGCGAGGTCGGGGCCTGAGGGTTCGGTGTTCGAGCTGCGCCTGCCATCTGAGGCGGCCACGGCGCCTCCCAGGCTCGAAGCGGCTTCGCAGCGATGACCGCAGCTCGCCCCGGCCCCTTAAATCTGATCACCGACGTCCCAGGATTGGCCGTCGGCCAGGCGACCGACGCGCGGGTGCGCAGCGGCGTCAGCGTCATTCTCCCCGACGAGCGGGCCGTATGCGCCGTCGATGCCCGCGGAGGCGCCCCGGGAACACGCGAGACAGACGCCCTGGCGCCCGAAAACCTTGTCGATGCCGTCGACGCGATCGTTCTTGCAGGAGGTTCGGTCTATGGCCTCGCAGCCGCCGATGGCGTCGCCGCGTGGCTGGGGGCGCGGGGGCGAGGCTACGGCTTGGTTTTGGCGCAGGCAATTCCTTGCTCTCCCGTCGTTCCCGCCGCCATTCTGTTCGACCTCGCCAACGGCGGGGACAAGTCCTGGGGGCAGGAGCCGCCCTATCGCGCCATGGGAATCGCCGCGGTCCAGTGCGCATCGGCCCGGTTCCAGCTCGGTTCGGCCGGCGCCGGCGCCGGCGCCATGGCGGGGGCGCTCAAGGGAGGGGTCGGCTCTGCGTCCATTGTTACCGGGGACGGCTACACCGTCGGCGCCCTTGCCGCGGTCAACTCCTTTGGATCGGTCATCGTCCCGGGCGGCCGCGCTTTCTGGGCCTCACCGTTCGAGATCGACGGCGAGTTCGGGGACGCTCCGTCTGACCACGTCAGGGCAGGCCCCGACGACTGGGGGCTGGCCAAGCGAGATCCCAGAGCGGGCGCCAACACCACCATCGCCTGCGTGGCGACCGACGCCGACCTGACACCATCTCAGGCCCGCCGCCTGGCGATCATGGCCCACGATGGTCTGGCCCGAGCCATTCGTCCCGCCCACGCACCGTTCGATGGGGATGTTGTTTTCGCTCTTTCGACCGGGCGGCGCGCGCTCCCGCAGCCGTCGGCCATGGCCCTGACGCGACTGGGCGCGCTGGCTGGCGACTGCCTGGCCAGGGCCATTGCGCGCGGCGTCTATGAGGCGTCGTCCTGGCCGGCGGACGGGACCTGCTGCTGGCGGGAGCTTGACTGACTGGCGCCTGCCATTGCGGTCCGGCTGGCGCCAAGGCGCGTCTCACTGGTAAAATCTCGCATGACAGGCGCTTCGAGACTATCGCCGAGTGCGTTCGCGGGGGCGCGATGATCGTTCCCGTGATCCTCTGTGGCGGGGCCGGAGTTCGCCTCTGGCCGGCGTCAACGCCCGCCCATCCCAAGCAATTCATCACCCTGATCGGCGAGCATTCGCTGTTTCAGCAGACGGTCATGCGGGTTGGAGCCATCGCCGGTGCATCGGCGCCCTTGATCGTCGTCGGGGTCTCACACCTGGCCATGGCGCGGGCTCAGCTCGATGAGATCGGTGCTACGGGGACGCTGCTGGTTGAACCCGAAGGCCGCGATTCCGGCCCGGCTCTCGTCGCAGCGGCGATGTGCATAGCGCGTAAGGATCGAAGCGCCATCGTCGTCGCGGTCGCCTCCGACCATGACATTCCTGACCTTGAGGCTTTTTGCGCCTGCGCCCGCACGGCCGTCGTGGCGGCGCGGTCTGGAGACATCGTCACCTTCGGCGTGCGGCCGGATCATCCAGCCAGCCAATACGGCTATATTGAACCAGGCGAGGCGATTGCGGGCCAGGACGGCCTGCACCGCATCGCCCGTTTTGTCGAAAAACCGGACGCAAACGGCGCGGCGCGGATGATCGCGGCCGGCGCCCTTTGGAACAGCGGCAACTTTGTCTTTCGGGTTGACGCCTTCCTGGCTGAAGCCGTGACCCATGCGCCGGCGATGGTCGGCGCCGTCGCCAAAGCCGTCGACACAGCGTCGGTCCAAGGCGACGAGACTGAGCTCGGCTCGTGTTTTTCGCTGGCCGAAAAGTGTTCAATCGACGTGGCGCTGATGGAAAAGACCGCGAGGGCCGCGGTGCTGGCCATCGATTACCCCTGGTCAGACCTCGGCTCGTGGCGCGCCGTCTGGGCCGCATCGGCGAAAGACGCCGACGGCAACGTCATCACCGGCGCGGCCTCAGCCTGGAACAGCCTGGGCTGCCTGATCCGTGCCGACGCCGGCGTGCAAGTCGTCGCCGTCGGATTGAAAAACGTCGCCATCGTCGTCGAAGACGGCTTGGTGCTTGTCAGCGACCTCCAATCCGGTGCGCAGCTCAAGCAGGCCCTCGAGGCCATCGCAACCGTCCACCGTTCAGACAGCCAGCACACACCGATGCACCCGCGAAAACCGCAGCAATCCTGAACAGGATCGGGTTGACGCAGGCCCCATAGCAAGGCCTCCATGGCCGCGGTGTTCGGCCAACCGCGATGGCCTGCTTCGGAAATGGAAGTGTTCGCCGATGAAATCGCCGATCTGCGATATGCTGGGGATCGAGTTCCCATTGCTCGCCTTCAGTCACTGTCGCGATGTCGTAGCCGCAGTCAGCCGCGCCGGCGGATTTGGCGTCCTGGGCGCCACCGGCCACTCGCCGGACTCTATTCATCGTGAATTGAAGTGGATCGACGATCACGTCGACGGCAAGCCATACGGTTTGGATGTCCTGGTTCCGGAGAATATGGCCACGGCCGGCGAGGTCGGCGTCACTTACAACAGCCTCAAGAGCCGAGTCTCTTCACGCCACAGACAATTCGCCGATGACCTGATGGCCTCGGTGGGCGTCGAGATCGTCGCGCCAGATGTCCCCGACAGCCAGCCCCAGCCGTTCGATCCGGCGCGCGCGCTCGAGGTGCTCGACGCGGCCTTCGACCATCCCATACGCCTGATCGCCAACGCTCTTGGCGTGCCGCCACCCTCGATGATCGAACTGGGCCGCCAGCGGGGCGTGCCGGTCGCGGCCCTTGTGGGCGCCCGGGAGCATGCCATCCGGCAGGTCAATGCCGGCGTCGACATTCTCGTCGTCCAAGGCACAGAGGCAGGCGGTCACTGCGGGGAGGTGACGACCATGGTCCTGGTGCCCGAGGTCCTGGCCGCGATCAAGCCGATCCGCGACGTGCCGGTCCTGGCGGCCGGAGGGATTATGAACGGACGCCAGATGGCGGCGTGCATGGCGATGGGCGCGGCCGGCGTATGGACCGGCTCGGTGTGGCTGGCGACAGTGGAATCCGAAACCAGTGAGATCTTCCGCCAGAAAATGATCGAGGCCACGTCTCGCGATGCGGTGCGTTCAAAGAGCCGTACCGGCAAGCCGGCGCGCCAGTTGCGTTCGGCCTGGACCGAGGCTTGGGAGCGCAGTCCGCAGAGCCCGGGCGCACTGCCGATGCCGTTGCAGAGTTTGATCAGCGAACAGGCGCTGCGCTCGGCCGACCGCGCCGCCGCCGCAGGCAATGCCAAGGCGCGCGAGATGGTCACCTACTTCGTCGGCCAGGGTGTCGGATTGATCGACAGCGTCAAATCGGCGGGCGCCGTGGTCCAGGAATTCAAGACCGAGTTCATCGAAGCGGTCGAGCATCTGAACTATCTGCTGGAGGTGTAGGGCGATGCGTTGGCATGCGAAGGCCGCCGTGTTTGGGGCAACGATGGGATTGCTGGCCCAGCTGGCGATCGCCGGCCAGACGGCGACGACCGATCCGCGCCTTCTCGCCGTGATCGACAGCCCCGCGCGGCCCGCAGCGGACAAAGTCCGAGACCGGTTTCGCCATCCCGCCGCCTCGCTCGCCTTTTGGGGCCTCAAGGGCGGTGACACGATCATCGACGTCTCTCCGGGCGCCGGCTGGTGGACCGAGATCCTCGCACCGTACCTTGCCTCCACCGGCGGCCATTACATCGCCGCCGTCGCCGATCTGGCGGACCCGAAACTCTCCGTCGGCGCCCGCAAAAGCCGAGCCGTTTTCGCGGCCAAGTTCGTCGGCAATCGCGCCCGCTATGGAGACGTTAAACTGGTGGGTTTTGGCCGTGCCTCGGGACCGCTGGCGCCCGCCGGCAGTGTCGACCTTGTGCTGGTTTCCCGCGAAATCCATGACTGGGCGCAGGTGAATGGCTATACGGCCAAAGCCTTTGGAGACTTCTACGCGGCGCTGAAGCCGGGCGGCGTTCTGGCCATCGAGGACCATAGGGCGCGAGACGGGGCCGATCCCAAGAAGGGCGACGGCTACATTTCGGAAACCTACGTCATCGGTCAGGCCAGGGCGGCCGGCTTCAGGCTTGCGGGTCGCACCGAAATCAACGCCAATCCCAGGGACACCAAGGACTACCCGTTCGGCGTCTGGACCCTGCCGCCGACGCGGCGCTCAGCGCCGGTTGGCGCTCCGGCCAATCCGGCATTCGACCACAGGCGTTACGACGCCATCGGCGAGAGCGACCGGATGACCCTGAGGTTCGTGAAGCCCGGATGAGCGCCTGCTGCGGAGGGCTTCTATTTTGCCAGCGTCACCTGAGCGGAGCCCGAAGGACCCACGCCGGCGGGCACCGGCACACTGGAGGTCGCGTAGTTCGAGTTGATCACCAGGTTGGCACTACCAGTCAGATGGATGGAATGAGCGACGACCACCGTCCACGCCGATTGATCGGCAACGCTATCCCCGGTGCCAGTGACCTCCAACTTGGCTTTGGGAATGTAGATCGTCCCGACGAGCTGCCGCGCCCCGTTAGTGGCAATGGAAAATGTATTGATGTTCGTTCGCGTGGTCGCAATCACAAAGCCCGCATAGGGTCCGGTCAACCGACCCGAGAGATTGACCTGCGATGTGCCATCGAACTGGAACTCCGACTTGGCATCGAAGATCAGCACCACATTCGAGCCGCTCAAGGTCGAACTTTGCTCCATCGTCAGCCGGCCGTTCAGGAAGTAGTGTTCCCCCGGCAGCAGCGTTAGGGTGGCCCCGTTCTCCACGGTGATGTTGCCGCAGTGTATGCCCGGCGCGAGAACCTGAGCTCCACTGGTGAACACCTGGTCGAGGGGCGTACACAGCCCCAGGGGGGTGACAATTGACATCGCGGCGAACGGGTCGGCGATTGCCGGAGCGCCTACCTGCGGAGCCGGGGAAATGTTGCCTGAGGCGGCGCCGGTGGATTGAACCATGCCGGCGGCCAACTTTGCACCACCCGTGACAGTGACATCGCTGTTCGAATGCACCATGCATCCAGTGGCCGTGGCCTGTGACGAACCGCTGAGATTGATTGTATTTGACTTGTTGGTCCCCGAGCTGAGCACGCAGAGCGGCAGTTTGCCGAGGGTTGCCGCGGTTGCCTGTACATGGATTTTCCAACCGCCAGGCGGGAGAATGTTGCCGAAAAACGAACCGCGGCTCCCGTCGATCGCCACCGTAACCTGCGATCCATCACCGGAAAATGTGGTGTTCACGGTGTAGGCGACGCGGCGCCCCACATCGCCCAGTTGCGTGCTGGCGAAATTTTGGGCCCGCGATGCAATGCCTGCGTGAACGCCGATGCCGAGTTCCTTGGCCGCCTCCAGTGCGGTAGCATCGGCGACGTCCTGCATGGTCGACCGGTCGCTGGTCAGAGAGCTGAGGTCCACCGTGCCGGCGACCAGAAGCGCCAAGGCCGGCGCCGCTATGGCGAAGATCACCGCGGTGCTTCCACGAGCGTCGGCAAGCATGGCTCGCAGCCAGTCCGGCAATTTCCAAGATGACCGGTGAGGGCCTGTCATGCGCGTCTCAAGCTGACCGGCCAGCGTGGGCCTGCAGAAGGACGCTCTCGGCGGCGCGGGCAAACCCAGCGGCCGCAGCTCGTAGAGCTGGATCGCGGTGCACAGCCAGGTCCAAAAACCGGGCGCCCTTGGCGGCTTATACCAATCGCCGCTGACGGTGACTCGCTGAGGATTCCCTTTAGCGCCGAACAATGATTCATCCTCCCACTTGCGGAGGAGGTTTCGATGTCGGCGATC
>JAYTRF010000169.1:0-5779 GCA_043746375.1 Caulobacteraceae bacterium
CTCTCCGTCGCCGCCTGCCAGAAGCACGACGATACGGCAGCCGCCGACAACGCCGCCGCCAGCGCGGCCAATTCGGCCAACAGCGCGGCGACTTCGGCCGATACTGCGGCGACCGCTCCTGCCGCCGCGGCCAATACGAATGCGAACGCAGCGGCAAATTCGGCCGCCAACTCGGCCAACATGGCCGCAGGCGCCGCCAACTCCGCCAATAACTCGGCCAACGACGCCGCCGCAGCCGCGGGCACGCCGCCACCGCCGAAACAGTAAGTTTCACTTTCTACCAAGCGAAAATACCGATTAAGGGTCGCTCCTCGCGGGCGGCCCTTTTTCCTTGCCGCCGTGCTTGACCTTCGGCACCCCGAGTCGAGTATTGCGCAGGTGAAGGCTCGAGACAGGCAGGGCGCATGGTTATAGACGTCGACGTGCGGAGGCACGCGTTGCGTCTTCCCGGAACTTACGAAGACCTGCACCGCGGGCGACCAGCGTTCCGGATCGAAAAACCGGATATTCGCCATGCTCGGTCAGGCCGGCAATACACGCCAATGAAGCGGGGCTGGCCACAATCCTCCAACTTGCGTGGGTGAATGTGGCCCCATAGAGGACATCGAGGGCGGCCCGCACGGAGATCCTCTAGCCTAGCATTCGCGATCCGCTTGCGCGAAAAAGGAAGTGGAACCGGAGGAAAAGAGCAATGGCCGCCGAACCCCGCATGGATCCCAACGGCGCGCTCAAGGGGCGCGTAGCCCTGGTCACAGGAGCTAGCCGCGGCATCGGGGAGGCGATCGCCGCACGCCTGGCCATGGCGGGGGCGAAGGTGGTGGTTTCCGCGCGAACCGAAAAAGCCGGCGAAAGTCGCCTGCCGGGAACGCTCGGCGAAACCGTAGCGCGGCTCACCAGGGCCGGGGCCGAAGCGCTGCTGGTCAAAGCTGACCTGGCGCAGGCGAGTGAGCGCGAACGTCTCGTCGCGGAAGCGGCGGCAGCTTTTGGACCGATCGATATTTTGGTCAACAACGCCGCCATCACCTATTTCGCTCCGGTCACCGAATTTACCGACAAACGCTTTCAGCTGATGATGGAGGTGCAGGTGCACGCGCCGTTTCATCTCGCACAGCTTGTCCTGCCGTCGATGCGCGAGCGGCGACGCGGCTGGATTGTCAACATCTCGTCGGGAGCCGGCATCCATCCGCGCGCGCCCTATCGCGCCGGCGGCCGCGGCGGGACGGTCTACGGCATGTGCAAGGCAGCGCTTGAGCGCTTCACAACCGGCCTTGCCTCGGAGGTTCACGTCGACGGCATCGCGGTCAATGTCGTTTCGCCTGGGCTGGTCGCGACCCCGGGCGTGGCCGTCCACGGCTTGATCAACGAAGCCACCAAGGATCGCGTGCAGCCGATCAAATTCATCGCCGAAGCGGTCTACCGCCTCGTCTCCTGCGACCCCGCCACGATGACGGGACGCATCGCCTATGCCGAGCCGCTACTCAAGGAATTGGGAGTTGAGCCCTTGGAACTGATCTGATCGAACGCAACCGTGTGGTCGCCGCGACGTTCCTCTCCCGGAGCCGGCGCCCGGCGGCGGCCAATCGAGCCAAGGAGACAGATCAGATGAAACTTGTTCCCATAGTCGGCATGGCGGCCGTCATCGCCGCCAGTTTCGGGGCCGCCGCCCTCGCCCAAAGCTATTCCGATCCGAGCTACGACCAGAGCGCGCAGGATTAACAGTCGCAAAGCCAGACCTACAGCGACCAACGCAACGACTACGAAGACCAGCAAAACGCCTACGTTCAGCGCACCGACCAGTATGCGGCCAAACGCGCCGCCTACGAGCGCCAGCGCAGCGAATACGAGCGCCAGCGCGCCATCTATGACGCCCAATACGGTGCCGGCGCCTATGAATCCTACTACGGGGCTTACGATCCAGGTCAGAACGACGGAGACCTGGTCAATCAGTTCCGCGGCGACGAGGACAATGGCTATGATCGCGGCAGTCAGGACTACCAAGAGGGCCAGCCATACTAACGGCTCCGCTCAGCCGAGCAGGACCGTGTTGGCTGGATCGCGTTGCAGCCAAGCTCTGGCATAACTGCAGAGGGGAGTAATTTTCACCCCCTCACCATGAGCAAAATCAGCGACCGCCTGCATCAGACGGCCAGCGGCGCCCGTGCCACGCAGTTCGCTAGGGGCCTCGACATGGTCGATGATCAGGCGACCGTCTGCTCGGCGATAATCGACGAATGCGATATGGCCGCCCTCCCGCCATTCGAAACGCCCGTCAGCCGGATTGTCCTCAAGGACGGTCATCGTGCTAGGCTTCCTCGCAAGCAGTCGTCGACTTTGTTTCGCCAGGATAATCGGCTGGAGGCGCGGACGCCATGACCTCAATGCGAGCGACTATCATCCTGATTCTCGGCGGCGCCGCCTTGACCGCCTGCCAGCCACCCGGGCCCAAAGGTGATTCGACCCGGGTCACCATCGCTAGCGGCACGCCCCGCCTGCTCGAGCAACAGGTCGCCATCGGACGCGAGCGCCGAGTCACCCGTCTGTGCGTTGATGACAGTACCGAAACCCTGTTCACCAACTTTAGCAAGCACCACGCTGTGCCACGCCCACGCGTGGCTCGCACGGCCCAGACAACGCGCATCAACGTCCGATCGCGTTGGCTCGGGCCATGTCCCGCCAACCTTTCCGCCGGCCAGATGATCGGGCCCGATGGCCGCCACTTCGAGGTAGCCGAGCTCTTGCGGGCGCCGGGCCGCTAACGGTCGCCTCGCTCCTGCCGGCGCCAGGAACCCAAAGGAATTGATAATGCGGACTGCTCTGTTGCTGACCACCGCTCTGGCCCTTGCGGCCTGTAACAAGCCCGGCCCGACCGCCGCTTCAGGCGCCGCCTCAGTGGCGGTCGGCGGCGGAGCCGGCGGGGCGCAGGTCTCGGTCGGGATTCCGCAGCGCCGCAGCGGCCTCTGGGAACAGACGATGACGCGCGATGGTCAGCCAAACCCGATGGGGGCGATGCGCCTGTGCATTGACCCAGCTACGGACGCCCGGATGTCGGTTTTCGGCAAGGCGGCGGCCGGTAGCCTTTGCGCGAGCCGCTCGATCAGCCGGGGTCCAGGCGGCATCTTTCACTTCGCGTCGACCTGCGCCATGGGTCGCGCAGGGACGGTGACCTCCACCGGGACAGCCAGTGGCGATTTTTCCTCCAAATATCTGGTCCATTCAGAGAGCGAAGTCAGCGGATCGAGCATCGCGGCAATGAACGGTCATCATGTGACCGAGATGCAGGCGACCTGGCTCGGCCCTTGCCCAACCGACATGGTCCCGGGCGACGTGACGGTCGGCGGCTTCAAAATGAACCTCAACAGCATGGCGGACAACGCGAGCCACGCTGCGCCCTAGGCCTTCACCTCCAAATCTTACAGTCGCTCCACGGCCATGGCCACGGCTTCGCCGCCGCCGATGCACAGAGAGGCCAAGCCGCGGCGCTGGCCTCTCGCCTCCAGCGCGGCTATGAGCGTGGCTAAAATCCTCGCTCCCGACGCGCCGATCGGGTGACCAAGCGCGCAGGCTCCACCATTGACGTTGAGGCGGTCGGGATCGATGCCTAACTCGCGCATGGCAATCATGGCCACCACCGCAAAAGCCTCATTGACCTCGAAGAGGTCGACGTCGGCAGTCGACCAGCCGGCTCGCTGGAGCGCCTTGCGCATGGCGGGAACCGGCGCGGTGGTGAACTGGCTGGGCGCTCCGGCGTAAGCGCCGTGGCCAGCAATGCGGGCGATGGCGGTCACGCCAAGGTCGTGGGCGGTTGATTGACGCATAAGCACCAGCGCCGCGGCGCCGTCGGAGATCGATGAAGCGTTGGCTGCGGTAATCGCCCCGTCCTTGACGAAAGCACCCTTGAGCGTTGGGATGCGCGCCGGATCGGCTTTCGTCGGCTGTTCATCTTCGTCGACGACCGTTGCTCCCTTGCGCTCGAGGACCTCGACTGGGGCGATTTCGCGACGAAAGGCGCCGCTGGCCACCGCCCGCTTGGCGCGGCTGAGGCTTTCTACGGCGTAAGCGTCCATGTCCGCGCGGGTGAACTGGTACGCCGCCGCTGTTTCCTCGGCGAAGGCGCCCATCAGCTTGCCGCCGTCATAGGCATCTTCGAGACCATCGAGGTACATCGAATCGATCACCCGATCATGGCCGATCCGCGCGCCGCCCCGGTGTTTGGCCAGCAGATAGGGTGCGTTGGACATGCTCTCCATGCCGCCGGCGACGATCACGCGCGCCGAGCCCGCAGCCAGGGTGTCGTGGGCGAAAATTGCCGCCTGCATCCCGGACCCGCACATCTTATTGACCGTCGTGGCCTCGACGTCGTCAGGCAATCCAGCCCCCAAAGCCGCCTGCCGGGCCGGCGCCTGGCCAAGGCCAGCCGCCAGGACGCAGCCCATGGTCACCTGATCGATATCCGCCGGCGCGACCCCGGCGCGCTCCACCGCCGCCTCAATGGCCGCGGCGCCCAACCGAGTCGCTGATGCCCCGGCGAGCGTCCCTTGAAAGCCGCCCATCGGCGTGCGGGCGTAGGCGGCGATGACGATGGGGTCGGCGGCCATGAAATTCCTTAAGATCGCGGTTGGCTAGAGCCGATGTGGGCAGGCGCCCCGCCGCGCGCAAGCGTGCCTCAGAAGGCCTGGCCGGCGTCGATGAATCCCCCTCCGAGCACGCGACTGGGCCGCTCGGCGTCGTAGAGCACACACGCCTGACCGGGAGCCACTGCCTCCTCGGGCGAATCGAAGACAACCCCGACGCGTCCGTCCCTCAGTCGAAGCCGCGCGGCAGTCGGCGCGCGCGTCGAACGGACCTGCGCGAGAACTTCGGCCCCGGCCCCGGCGGCGGCCTCGATCGACGGGCTGTCTCCGAGCCAATTGGTCTCTTTTAGGCTCAGCGCCTTGACAAGCAGGGCGCTTCGCGGACCGACGGTTACGGTGCGCAGGGTTGCGTCCAAGCTTACGACAAACAGGGGATCGCCCACGGCGACACTCAGTCCGCGACGCTGGCCGACGGTGAAACCGCTGACCCCGTTGTGATGGCCCAGCACACGCCCATCGACGTGAACGATCTCGCCGGCCCTCCCGGCCTGTGGGCGCAGCGTGTCGATCACTGTGGTGTAATGACCCCTAGGAACGAAACAGATGTCCTGGCTGTCGGGCTTGTCGGCGACGCGCAGGCCCAGTTCCGTCGCGAGTCGGCGCACTTGGCCCTTGTCCAACCCGCCAAGAGGAAACCGCAGATAGGCGAGTTGCGCCTTGGTGGTGGCGAAGAGGAAATAGCTCTGGTCGCGCGCCGAGTCGATCGCTCGGTGAAGCTGAGCCCCAGCGTCCCCTGCCTCGCGGCGCACGTAGTGCCCGGTGGCCAGCGCTCCGGCGCCGAGGTCCTTGGCGACCGACAGAAGATCGCGAAACTTTACCGTCTGGTTGCAGCGCACGCAGGGGATGGGGGTTTCGCCCCGCGCGTAACTGTCGGCGAAATCGTCGATCACCTCGGCGCGGAAGCGGCTTTCGTAGTCGAGGACGTAGTGGGGGATCCCCAATGCGTGGGCGGCGGCGCGCGCATCGGCAATATCCTGACCGGCGCAGCAGGCGCCCTTCTGACGCGCCGACCCGCCTTGGTCGTAGAGCTGTAGAGTGATGCCGACCACGCCAAAGCCGGCGCCCTGCAGAAGAGCGGCCGCAACTGTGGAATCGACTCCTCCCGACATGGCGACGACGACGCGCGCGCCAGCGGGCAGCGCCACGGC
>JAYTRF010000170.1:0-37540 GCA_043746375.1 Caulobacteraceae bacterium
CATTCCGAGCGGATCGAAGATCGTCTCCTTGAGATATTGGTCGAAGCGACGACCGCTGATCTTTTCCACCAGCGCCCCGCAGACATCGGTGCTGAGCGAGTACATCCACCGCTCGCCCGGCTGATAGAGCAGTGGAACACCGGCGAGCTTGTCCATGAACTCCATCAGCGTCTCACCGCGTCCGCGGCGGACGCCAAGTTCGGCGTAGACCTTGTCTACGGCCAGGCCGCTGTCCGGCGCTCCCAGGGCGACCAACGCCGCGCCGTAGGTCAGCCCGCCCGTATGGCAGAGCATGTCGCGCATGGAGAGCGGCCGCGCGGGCGACTCGGTCACCATCTCCGCACCCGAACCCGAAACCCAGACGCGGTGGTTCTTCCAAGCCGGAAAGAACCGGCTGACGGGGTCATTGAGCTGGAAATAGCCGCGCTCATAGAGGGTCATCAGGGCGACCGAGGTGATCGGCTTGGTCATCGAATAGATGCGGAAAATGGCGTCGTCGGCCATTGCCTTGCCGGCTTCGCGATCCATCTGCCCCAAAGAACGGAAGTAGGCGAGGTGGCCATGGCGCGCCACGGCGACCTGGCATCCGGCGATCTTGCCCGGCTGGATATAGTTGCGCTCGAGGTGTTCGGTAATGCGCTCCAGACGCGCAGTTGAAAGGCCCGTGTTCTTGGGAGCCAGTTCCACGAATATCTCCTCTTCGAAATCCGCTCGTGCTCAAAATCTAGCGCTTCGGCCGGCCCGGTTTCACTGGGCGGCCTTCGCGGCCGGGACCCCCGCCATGGCGGCCCCAAGGCTGGTCACCGGGCCGGGCGTCGTGATGTCCCAGACCGCCTTCCATGCCCCGTCTTTTTGCGGCTTGTAGACAGTGACGTACGCGCCGGTCGTGGTGATCACGGTCTTGGTTTTTGGATCGGTCGCGGTGATTTTGTAATTGCCCCGCGCGGCGGCAAGATCGCCGGCGGTGGAAACATCGACCTTGTCGCTGGCGAAGGTGACCGCGAATGCCGGATCGCCCAGGGCTTGGTTGAGCGCCGACTGAATGGCCGCGTGGCCCGTGGCCACGGGCGCGCCCGCCATCATCAAAATCGCGCCGGGTGAGTAGTGGGAGGCGATTTTGACGGCGTCATGAGCCTGCCAGTCGGCATTCCAGTGGACTTCGTCAGTCTTGATTGCGTCAACGATCTTGGCCGTATCAACGACCGGCTTACTTGGCGGGGGGGACGGGTCGCACCCGAAGGCCGCCGTCGCCAGGATCATCCAGCAGGCCATGGGGACCGCTCTCATGCGCTCGTTCCTCAAGATTGGAGATGTCCCGTCACGGCACTTGGTTCATCGGAGAGCGCCGCCGTCAAGGTCCCAGACGCGCAATCGGAGACGTGCGGCCAAGCTTAGAGTCGAAGTTACTGAAAAGAGTCAGACGGTTAGCCGGGCCCTCCGATCGTCGTCGGCCAGCCAGTCGACAGTGCCAATCGTCTCGCGGTAAATGCGCGTCATCAAGGCCAACATTCATACAGGCGACGGCCGGCTGGGATTGAGGGACAGGTTTTGCTCGGGTTTTGGCCTCCACAGGGACTCTATGACCCGCGCAACGAGCATGATGCGTGCGGTGTGGGCTTTGTCGCCAATATCAAGGGCAAAAAGTCGCACGAAGTCATCGCCTGCGGGCTGGAGATTCTCGTCAATCTCGATCATCGCGGCGCCGTGGGCGCCGATCCCCTGGTCGGCGACGGCGCAGGCTGCCTGATCCAGATTCCCGATGCCCTGCTAAGGGCCTGGGCGGCCGGAGCCGGGCTCGAATTGCCGCCAAGCGGGGACTACGCGGTGGCCATGTGCTTCCTGCCGCAGGACGAGCAGACCCGCGACGCCGCCATCGGCCAGTTCGAACACTTTATCCGCGTCGAGGGCCAAAGGCTGGTCGGTTGGCGCGAGACTCCGGTCAATCCGGCGGGACTGGGCAAGGCGGTTCTCGAACAGATGCCGGTCATCCGCCAGGCCATCGTCGCGAGAGGCGCAACAACTCGCGATCAAGACGCCTTCGAGCGCAAGCTTCTGGCCATCCGCAAACAGACGCAAAATCCGCTGGCCGAGCTGGCGCGGCGTTGGGCGATGCCCGGGCTGACCCAGCTTTACATGCCGTCGTTCTCGAGCCGCACCGTGGTCTACAAGGGACTGCTGCTGGCGACGCAGGTCGGCGGCTTTTACGAGGACCTGCGCAATCCGCTCGCGCAGTCGGCGCTGGCGCTGGTTCATCAGCGGTTCGCGACAAACACCATGCCGTCGTGGAAACGCGCCCACCCGTTCCGTTTCATCGCCCACAACGGCGAGATCAACACCCACCGCGGCAACGTCAACTGGATGAACGCCCGCCGCCGGACGATGGAGTCGGATCTACTCGGCGCTGATCTCGACAAGATGTGGCCGCTTATCCCGCATGGCCAGCCAGACACTGCCTCGCTGGATAACGCGCTCGAACTCTTGGTCGCTGGCGGCTATCCGCTGGCCCATGCGATGATGATGCTGATCCCCGAAGCCTGGGCCGGCAATCCGCTGATGGACCCGGCCCGCAAGGCTTTCTACGAATATCATGCGGCGCTGATGGAGCCATGGGATGGCCCAGCGGCTGTGGCCTTCACCGACGGGCGTCAGATTGGCGCGACCCTGGACCGCAACGGCCTGCGTCCCGCCCGTTACTGGATCACTGACCAGGACCACGTGATCATGGCCTCCGAGGTCGGCGTCCTGCCGGTGCCCGAGGAGCGTATCGTTCGCAAATGGCGCCTACAGCCCGGCAAGATGCTGCTCATCGACATGGAAGAGGGGCGCATAGTCGACGACGACGAGCTGAAGCGCACTCTCTCGCAGGCGATGCCGTATAGCGACTGGCTGCGGCAGACCCAGTTCCAACTCGAGGAGCTGCCGGAGCCGCCCCTATGGGAAGCGGCCCGTGGGGCCAGCGACGCCGACCTGCTCGATCGCCAGCAGGCTTTCGGCTACACCCAGGAAGACATAGCCTTCTTTCTGGAGCCGATGGCCCAGACCGGCGAGGACCCGATCGGGTCGATGGGGACCGACACGCCGCTGGCGGTGCTGTCGGATCGTCCAAAGCTCCTCTACGACTACTTCAAACAGAACTTCGCCCAGGTCACCAATCCCCCGATCGATCCGATCCGCGAGGAGCTGGTGATGAGCTTGGTGTCGATGATTGGGCCGCGGCCGAACCTGCTGGGCCGCCAGGCCGGCACGCACAAGCGTCTGGAGGTTACCCAGCCGGTCCTGACCAACGCCGACCTG
Source organism: Caulobacteraceae bacterium (assembly GCA_043746375.1). Classification (GTDB taxonomy): domain Bacteria; phylum Pseudomonadota; class Alphaproteobacteria; order Caulobacterales; family Caulobacteraceae; genus Acaudatibacter. The sequence goes on from JAYTRF010000170.1 coordinate 3,295, forward strand.
GAAAAGATCCGCTCCATATCCGAGTTGCTCGATGGGGCCTTTCGCACCGCTACCCTCGACGCCACGTGGCCCGCGTCGGAGGGGGCGGCAGGGCTCGAGCGCGCTCTCGAGAAGCTCTGCGCCCAGGCTACCGACAATGTCCTGGCGGACATGAACATCCTCATCCTGTCCGACCGGGCGGCGGGGGTCGACAGAATTCCCATTCCGGCGGCCCTGGCCACGGCGGCTGTCCATCATCAACTGATCCGCCAGGGACTGCGTATGCAGACGGGCTTGGTGATCGAGACCGGCGAAGCGCGGGAAGTCCATCACTTCTGCGTCTTGGCAGGTTATGGCGCGGAGGCGGTGAACCCGTACCTCGCCTTTGAAACTCTCGAGGCGATACGGCAATCGGGGCAACTGCGGCTGAGCGCCGAGGCGGTCGCCAAGAACTATGTCAAGGCCGTTGGCAAGGGCATTCTCAAGGTGATGTCCAAAATGGGCATCTCCACTTATCAGTCGTACTGCGGTGCGCAGATTTTCGACGCCGTAGGGCTGGCGAGCGAGTTCGTAGACCGCTACTTCACCGGCACCGCCAGCGTCATTGAAGGCGTAGGCTTGGCCCAGGTTGCCCGCGAGTGCGCTACTCGCCATCGCGACGCGTTTGGCGACGCCCCAATCTACCGCACCATGCTCGATCCGGGCGGCGCTTACGCCTTTCGCGTGCGGGGCGAGGACCATGCCTGGACCCCGCAGACGGTGGCCGGCCTGCAGCACGCGGTGCGTGGCGCCCTTCCTGGTGAGTACAGGGTTTTCGCCGACGCGATGAACGTCCAGAACGAGCGCCGGCTCACCCTGCGGGGCCTGATGCGGTTCAAGTGGGCCGACGAACCGGTCCCGTTGGAAGAGGTTGAGCCGGCCGCCCAGATCGTCAAACGCTTCGCCACTGGGGCGATGAGCTTCGGCTCGATCAGCCGTGAGGCTCACACCACCTTGGCCATCGCCATGAACCGCATCGGCGGACGGTCCAATACCGGCGAGGGCGGCGAGGAGTCCGACCGCTTCAAGCCAATGGCCAACGGCGATTCCATGCGGTCCGCCATCAAACAGGTCGCATCGGGCCGTTTTGGCGTGACCGCCGAATACCTGGTCAACGCCGATGACATCCAGATCAAGATGGCCCAGGGCGCCAAGCCTGGGGAGGGCGGCCAGCTGCCCGGGTACAAGGTCGACAAGATTATCGCCAAGGTGCGCCATGCAACGGCGGGCGTCGGCCTGATCTCGCCGCCGCCCCACCACGACATCTATTCCATCGAGGATCTTGCGCAGCTGATCCACGACCTAAAGAACGTCAATCCGCAGGCGCGAATCTCGGTCAAGCTGGTGTCCGAGATCGGGGTCGGCACCGTTGCGGCCGGTGTGTCGAAGGCCCGGGCGGATCATGTGACCATCTCCGGCTTCGAGGGTGGCACCGGGGCAAGCCCGCTAACGTCGCTGACCCACGCAGGATCGCCATGGGAGATCGGCCTGGCCGAGACGCAGCAAACTCTGCTGCTCAACGGGCTGCGCGGGCGGATTTCGGTCCAGGTGGACGGCGGCCTTCGAACCGGGCGCGACGTTGCCATCGGCGCTCTTCTGGGGGCCGACGAATTCGGCTTCGCCACCGCTCCGCTGATCGCGGCCGGCTGCATCATGATGCGAAAATGCCACCTGAACACCTGCCCGGTTGGCGTTGCGACGCAAGACCCCGTGCTGCGCGCCCGCTTCACCGGCGCGCCCGAGCATATCATCAACTACTTCTTTTTCGTCGCCGAGGAGTTGCGCGAGATCATGGCGCGCCTAGGATTTCGCACGGTGAACGAGATGATTGGTCAGGTCGGCCGGCTTGATATGCAGGAGGCGATCGAACACTGGAAGGCCAGGGACATCGATCTTTCCAAGGTGCTCTACGCAGCCCCGGCGGGGGCGGCCAAGGTTTTGTGGAACAACGAGCGCCAGAATCACGGGCTTGAAAGAGTGATCGACAATGAGCTGATCGCCGCCGCCAGCCAAGCTCTTGACGGGGGACCGCCAGTCCGCCTTGAGCGCGCGATCGCTAACGGCAACCGCACGGCGGGCGCAATGCTCTCGGGACATATCGCCCGACGTCACGGCCACGCGGGTATGACGCCAGACACCGTCAAGGTGCAGTTTACCGGCGCCGCCGGCCAGAGCTTCGGGGCCTTCCTGGCGCGCGGGGTCACCCTGGAATTGATCGGCGAGGCCAACGACTATGTTGGCAAGGGCCTTTCGGGCGGGATAATCATCGTCCGCCAGCCCTCCGTGGCGACACGCGATCCGACCCGGAACATCATCGTCGGCAATACTGTGCTCTACGGCGCTGTCGCCGGAGAGGCCTACTTCGAAGGCGTGGCGGGCGAGCGCTTTGCAGTCCGCAACAGCGGCGCCATCGCCGTCGTCGAAGGGGTCGGCGATCATGGGTGCGAATACATGACCGGCGGCGTCGTCGTCGTGCTGGGTGGAACGGGCCGCAACTTCGCCGCCGGCATGAGCGGCGGCATCGCCTATGTCTTCGATCCAGATGGACGATTTGCCGACCTTTGCAACCCGGCGATGGTTGAGCTTGAGCCGATCAAGCCCGGGCCGCTTCCGGAAGCGGACGATTGTGCTGGGCCGCGTTGGGCATCGGTCAGCGTCGAGGACGCGGGTATGGGCGATCCATTGCGGTTCGACTCTGAACGCCTGCGCATGCTGATCGAGCGCCACCATCGCCATACCAGCAGCGCCAGGGCGGCTTACTTGCTCGGCGACTGGCCGGCAAGCCTTGCCCGCTTCGTCAAGGTGACGCCCAAGGACTACCGCCGCGCCCTGAACGATCTGGCGGGCGAGGCCCGTCTGGCGACGGCGGTGGCAGCGGAATGACCATCGCCATGACCGACATACTGGTCCCTCTATCCCCATTATGGACACGGCTAGACTGCACGGGAATCAGGGTCGAAACGTGTAAAATTGCACTGGCTACCGTGGGCTGTCGGCGTTCCCCACCCCGGCCTGCGGCCGACCCTCCCCATAAAAGGGAGGGAAGTTTTCTCCCCCGGGCTCCAAATGCCTAAGCCGACCGGTTTCCTGGAAATCCCTCGCCGCGATCGCGTCTATGAGGCGCGCGAGGCGCGACTGAAGTCCTGGAGCGAGTTCGTGCGCCCCTTGCCTGTCGCCGAAGTAGGGCGACAGGCCGCGCGCTGCATGGGCTGCGGGATCCCGTTCTGTCACACCGGCTGCCCAGTGAACAACTTGATCCCCGATTGGAACGAACTCGTCTACCGCGACCAATGGAAGACTGCATTGGACACTCTGCACTCGACAAACAACTTCCCTGAGTTCACGGGGCGGATCTGCCCGGCCCCGTGCGAGGCCGCCTGCACGCTCAATATCGACGAGGTGCCGGTGACTATCAAAACGATCGAGTGCCAGATCATCGACCGCGGCTGGTCCGAGGGTTGGGTCATCGCTCAACCGGCCGACCGGCCGACGGGCAGACGCGTGGCCGTTGTCGGTTCAGGGCCTGCGGGACTTGCCTGCGCGCAGCAGCTGGCTCGCGCCGGTCACGCCGTCACCGTCTTCGAAAAGAACGATCGTATCGGCGGGCTGCTGCGCTATGGCATTCCCGACTTCAAGATGGAGAAGACTCTGATCGACAGGCGGGTGGCGCAGATGCAGGCCGAGGGCGTGGCGTTCCGGCCGGGTGTTCACATCGGGGCGACGGTGTCGGTCGACACTCTCCTGGGCGGGTACGATGCGCTAGTGCTGGCGGGCGGCGCGGAACTGCCCCGCGATCTGAATCTGCCCCCTCACGAATTGGACGGCATCCATTTCGCCATGGATTTCCTCACTCAACAAAACAAGCGCAATGCCGGCGACCCGGAAGAGAAGGCTGCGCCGCAGGGCGCGATCAGCGCCGCCGGCAAGCATGTCGTGGTTATCGGCGGCGGCGACACCGGCTCCGACTGCATCGGCACTGCGGGGCGCCAGGGCGCGGCCTCGATCACCCAGCTCGAAATCATGCCGCAGCCGCCCGAACATGAAGACAAGGCGCTGACCTGGCCGGACTGGCCGCTGAAGATGCGAACCTCCTCCTCGCAGGACGAGGGCTGTGAGCGCGATTTCGCGGTCGCCACCCGCAAGGCGGTGGGATCTGGCGGGCGGCTCGAGGCGCTGCGTTGCGTCAGGCTGGAGTGGAGCGCCGGAACTGGCGGCAGGCTGACGATGAGTGAAATCGCTGGCAGCGAGTTTGAGCTGCGCGCCGACCTGGTGCTCCTTGCCATGGGCTTTCTCGGTCCCCACCGCGATGGCCTGCTGGAACAGGCGGGCGTCGCCCTGGATGCCCGTGGGGCAGTCGAGGCCAGTGTCCCGCACTACCGCACGTCGGCCGCCAAGACGTTTTCGTGCGGCGACATGCGGCGAGGCCAGTCGCTTGTCGTCTGGGCCATCCGCGAGGGCCGCCAGTGCGCCCGTTCCGTGGATGCCTACCTGACGGGCCAGAGCGCCTTGCCGCTTTAGTGGCCGCAAGGCCCTCAAGATGGACCGGGAGCAAGGCCTAATCCCGGTGGTAAGGGGAGCCCGCCAGGATAGTCACCGCCCGGTAAACCTGCTCGGCAAGCATCACGCGCGCCAGGGCATGGGGCCAGGTCTGGGGTCCGAAGGCCAGGGTCTGGGATGCGGTGTCTAGCACCGCGCGGTCGAGTCCTGCCGCGCCGCCGACCGCCAGGGCAAGGGCGCGAACGCCATCGTCTCGGGCGCGTGCAATCAGCGCGGCGAATGCGCGGCTTGTCATCTGTGCGCCATGTTCATCGCAGGCGACCAGTCGGGCGCCGTTCAGCCGCGATAACAGGGCCTCGCCTTCGGCCGCCGTACCTGCACGGCGGGCTTCGATTTCGACGATTTCGACGGCGCCTATTCCTAGCGACCGCCCCGCAGCGCTCGCCCGCCTCGAATACTCTAGCGCCAGCATGGCCTCAGGCGCGGGCCCCAGTCGGCCGACGGCGAGTATGGTGAGTTTCAGGTCGCCTCGTTGCGGTGAGGCGAGTCCACCGACCAAATTTTCTCGATGTTGTAGAAGGCCCGCACCTCGGGACGGAACAGATGGACCACAACGTCGCCCGCGTCGATCAGCACCCAGTCGCAATGCGGTAGGCCCTCCACGCGGGCGCGCCCGTGACCATCGTCCTTGAGATGGCGCAGCAGGTGATCGGCCATCGCTCCGACATGGCGGTGCGAACGCCCCGAGGCGATGACCAGGGCGTCGGCGAAGGAGCTTTTGCCTTTGAGATCGATGAGGACGATGTCCTGGGCTTTCTCGTCGTCGAGGCGCCTGAGTATCAGGGTCTCGAGCGGGGTGCGGCCGCGGACGAGGACCGTTTCACTGGCGGCGACGGCGGTCGCCGATTGCGGCGATGGCGCGACTTCAGGTCTCAGCGGGAACTCCTCTTAAGGACGGGTAGCGGGGCCAAACTACCATGAAAAAACTCCTTGATGAGATTCAAATCACGCTCGATCGACGCCCGGCGCGTATCGCTGTCGATGACGCGCCACTGAGCGGGGCGTCGAGATAGACCCATGCCGGCGGCCGGGCCACGGCGAGGCGGCTGGCCGCCGACAACGGCCGGCGGGCGCGAGCGAACCGACGGGCCGCGGGGGAAAAGCGACTCTTCAAACCCACGTGGGGACGCGCCACGACCGCAATTGGAATCTCCCTCATTATGCTCGTCCAGTCCCGCCATCGGTGGAACGCGGCAAGGCCATCGGCCCCCATGATCCAGACGAAATGCACCCCCCGAAACCGAAACTTCAGCGCGCGAATAGTCTCGATCGTGTACCGCGCCGCCACGCGGCCCTCGAAGTCCGATACCAGCATGGAGGGCCCCCACGCGTGGTGCTCGACGTGAAGCAGGCGACTGGACCATCCGTTGGCGGGAGGCGCGGCTTTCAGAGGATTCTGCGGCGAGACGAGCCAGACGACGCGATCGAGGTTCAGGCGTCGCAGCGCCGTGCGCGCTACATGGGCGTGGCCCGCATGGGGCGGATCGAAGGAGCCGCCATAGAGACCGACCCGCATTCCCGGTGAGAACGAGAGCCCGCTCCTGATGGCGCCGCCCTGACGCATCGGCCCTACACCTGCTCAGCGGCGACCGCGGTCAGAGCCAGGTCGTCCGCGTGGATCAGCGGCCCGGACGTGTAGCCGAGCATCGCCTCGACAGCGTCGGAACGCAGACCCAGGATTCGCCTAGCGTCCTCGACGTCGTAGCGCGCCAGTCCCCTGCCAAGCTCCTGGCCGGACAGATCGCGCACCACGACCGTATCACCCTTGCCGAAACGGCCCTCCAATGACGTGGCGCCCGCCGCGAGCAGGCTCTTGCCCCTGGCCAGAGCCGCTCTCGCACCGGCATCGACGATGATCGCGCCGCGCGGCGCGAGCGAACCGGCGATCCATGCCTTGTAGGCAGCCGCCGGTGTCGTTCGCGGCCGAAAAAGAGTGCTCTTCTCGCCGGCTTCAGCTGCCCGCAGAGGAGCGGCGTGGCTCCCCAGGGTAATCAAGGTTGCGCAACCGGCGGCCCCGGCGATGCGCGCGGCGGCGATCTTGGTGCTCATGCCGCCGCTGCCCATGGCGGTCGCTGCGTTGGCGCCCCCGGCCATTGCTTCGACTTTATGGGTGATTTCGTTGACAAGCGGCACATGCTGGCAGGCCCCGCCCGCGCGTGGATCGGCCGTGTAGAGACCGTCAACGTCGGACAGCAACACCAAAAGGTCCGCCCCGACCATCTGCGCAACCCGCGCCGCAAGCCGATCATTATCGCCGTAGCGAAGTTCCTGGGTGGCGACAGTGTCATTCTCATTGACCACTGGCACAACCCCGAGGCCGAGCAGGGTTTCCAGCGTCGCTTTTGCGTTAAGGAACCGGCGCCGCACTTCCGTCTCATCCGGGGTCAGCAGGATTTGCGCCGTCCGGAGTCCCACCGGCTCGAACGCTTCTTCCCAGGCGCGCATCAGCAGCGACTGGCCGGCCGCCGCCGCCGCCTGTTTTTCTGGGAGGCTGAGGGCGCCAAGGCCAAGGCCAAGGCGGCCCCGTCCAAGCGCCACGGCGCCCGAAGACACCACGACCAGGCGCTGCCCACGGGCCAGGATGCGGGAGGCGTCGGTGGCGAACGCGGCAAGCCACGTCTTGTCGACGCTCCCGGTGGCTGCGGCCGCCACTAGCGCGGAGCCTACCTTGACCACCAGCAGCCTGGCGTCGGCGAGGATGCTCACGGTCGCCAGTCCGGCGCCGACGCCTCGGGCGCGGGGGACGCCGCGTCGCGTTCCCCGACCATAGCATGGGCCGCTCGCAGAAGACGTCGAACGCCTTCCCCCGAAACGCCCGATACCAGGAATGGGACCGCGCCCGTGGCTTTTTTCACGGCCCGCGCCTTTTGGGTTCGCGCGGAGGCGTCGAGGGCATCGATCTTGTTGAGAGCGACGATTTCCCGCTTTCCCGCCAAAGGCTCGCCATAGGCGTCCAGTTCGCGGCGGATGGCGCGCCACGCGGCGACAGGGTCGTCGGCGGTGGCGTCAATCAGATGGATCAGCACCGCCGTGCGCTCAAGATGGCCGAGAAACCGCGAGCCAAGTCCCGCGCCCTCGGAAGCCCCTTCGATTAGGCCGGGAACGTCAGCCATCATGAACCGCTCCCCCGATGACAGATCGACGACCCCCAGATGCGGCGTCAAGGTTGTGAACGGATAGTCCGCGACCTTCGGACGCGCTGCGGAAACCGACGCCAATAGGGTCGACTTTCCGGCGTTGGGCTGGCCGACGATGCCGACGTCGGCGATCAGCTTCAGGCGCAGCCAGATCCAGCGTTCCTGGCCTTCCAGACCGGGATTGGCGCGCCGCGGCGCCTGATTGATCGGCCCTTTGAAATGAGAATTGCCGAAGCCGCCGTTGCCGCCCGAGGCCAAAAGTACGCGCGCGCCCAGCTGATCGAGATCGGCGATCAGGCTGACACGGTCTTCCTCGAGCACCTCGGTGCCGACGGGAACTCTCAGCAGGGCGTCTTCGCCATTGGCCCCTGAGCGGTTGCGCCCCATGCCGTGGCCGCCGGTCTTCGCCTTGAAATGCTGATGGTAACGATAGTCGATCAGAGTGTTGAGACCCTCCACCGCCTCGATCCACACATCGCCACCCCGACCCCCATCGCCGCCGTCAGGGCCCCCATATTCAATGAACTTTTCCCGTCGAAACGACACGGCCCCGCCGCCGCCGTCGCCAGAGCGAACATAGACCTTGCACTGATCGAGAAATTTCATCGCCCCACTTGTCGCCTCAGACGCGGAGGAATTCCAGCCAAACCGGCGCGCAGTCGCCAAGCCGCTTGTCTTGATAGCGAGTGGTGATGTGGTCGGCTGGCGGGGTTTTCCAGTCAGCGCACGTCTGCGCGGTCCAATGCAGGAATGGCGATGCAAGGAACCGCTCGAGGGCTTTGTCCGCGTAATCGGCCCAATCGGTCGCGAACCGCAGCCCACCGCCCGGCTTCAACAGTCGGGCGGCGTCGGAAATGAAGGCATCTTGCACCAGTCGCCGCTTGTGGTGGCGCGCTTTCGGCCATGGATCTGGAAAGAGAAGGAAGATTCGATCGAGGCTGGCCTGCGGCAGCAACCCCATCAACTCCCGCACATCGCCTGCATGGAGGCGAACATTGCCCAGGGACGAGGCCTCGATTTGGCGCAGGGCGCTGGCCACCCCATTAACGAACGGCTCGGCCCCGATTAGGAGCACGTGAGGGTGCAGCTCGGCCTGAGCCGCGAGATGCTCGCCGCCCCCAAATCCGATCTCGAGCCAGACCTCACCTGCCCCCGGCGCCAGGGTCCGAGGATCGAATGGGTGCGCTGGTGTTGCGATCGACGGCAGCAGCGTCGACATCAGCGCCTCTTGGCGAGGCTTGATTGCGCGGGATCTCGTCCGTCCGAAGGTGCGCACGGGCGGGCGGAATTCTGACATGGCGCCGTGATATGCCTCTCGCACCCAACAGGGAAACAATCAGCATGGTGAAAAAAGCGCTGTCGCCCAGGCGATCGAAGAGAGTCGGGGCGAGAGCCGGCGGTAGCGGGGCATCGATAATCCCAAACGCCCCCTCGCCGAGCGACTTGCCGGGGACGATGCGGCCAAAGGCGTCGATCATCGCCGAACGCCCCGTTGGGGTCGCACGGGCTATCGGCATGCCTTCTTCGATGGCCCGATAGCTGGCCATGTTGAGGTGCTGCACCGGTCCGCTGCCGGTTCCAAACCAGGCGTCATTGGAGACATTGGCGATCCAGGTCGGGCGGAACCCCGCAGCCCTCGCGCCATCGCGGGTGAAGCCTGGAAACAGACTTTCGTAACAGATTAGGGGCTGGAACGGCGCGAGGCCCGGCAGGCGCATCGGCCGGGGCCTGGGTCCAGGTGTGAATCCGTCGCCGACATGGACGAACTGCTTTACGCCAAGGGCTGACGCCAGTCCGTTCAGCGGCATGAACTCGCCAAAGGGCACCAGACGGAACTTGTCGTAGACGCCGATTACCGCCAAGCCGCCTGCGGTGCGCCGCAACGCCCACAGGCTGTTGAAGACCACCGATCGCCCGTCCTTGGCTTGGCCATAGCGATAACCGCCGACCAGCAGCGTCTGACCTGGACGCATAACGCCCGCGATCGCCTGGCCGGTCAGGGCGCCGGGCGCGAGATAGTCGTCGAGGGCCTGCGGGATGGCGCCCTCGGGCCAGATGACGATGTCGGGAGGATGCGCCGAGGGGCGGGCGGTCAGTACCAGGTAGCGGCTGACTATGCTGGTGAAGAGGCTCTGGTCGTATTTCGATTCCTGCTTGACGTCGGCCTGGACGATGCGGATCCACGGGGAATCACGCTCCGGCGCGACCGCGCCGGCCAGCCGCACTGAGCCGGCGCCGTAGAGGCCGAGCACCACAGCCACTCCTGCGGCGAGCGCGGCGCGGCCGCGCCAGTCTTCGAAAATCAGCGCCGGGGTGGCGAAGGCAGCCACCGTCAGCCAGGTCAGCCCATAGGCCCCGACAAAGGCCGCGGCCTGGGACGGGGCGGACCCGGCCCGCCAGCTCTCGCCTGGAAGGTCCCAGGGAAATCCTGTCAGAACATGGCCGCGCAGCCATTCGAAACCGGCGAGCGCGGCGGCGAACAGCATTACCCTGGCGACGCTTCTACCGGCCAGCAGGCGATAGACCGATGCGGCGGCGCCCCAAAAGAGGGCCATCCCCAGCGCCACGATGACCACCGCGAAGGGGGCCATCCAGCCCTGTTCCTTGGCGTCTATGTAAAAGGGCTCGGCCAGCCACCACAGGCTGATGGTGAAGTAGGCGCCGCCGGTGAGCCAGCCCCTGAAGAACGCAGATCGCAACGGCTTCGCGCCGGCCGCCCGATCGACAACCAGGAACATCAAGGCGTAGCCCAAAAGCCCAGGTAAAAATCCCCACGGTGGATGGGCAAGGGCGGTGACGACGCCGGCGACAAGGGCAAGGGCTGGAAACAGCCACTGCCGTGAAGGCGCGAACGGCGCCTCAACCATCGGCGGACGGTCTGGGCGGGGCCGTGGCGGCCGCCGGCCTGATTCTCAGACGCTTCACTTTGCGCGGGTCGGCATCGGTAATTTCGAATTCCAGCCCTGCCGGATGGGCGATGACCTCGCCACGCTGCGGCACCCGGCCTGCCAGAGCCGTTACCAGGCCCCCTGCGGTGTCGATGTCTTCGTCCATTTCCGGGGTCGACAGGTCGCGCCTCAAGGCCGTTTGCAGGTCGTCGAGCGTCGCGCGCGCATCGACTTCGAACACGCCCCCCGTCCTGGCCACGATCTGGAGCGCCGCAGCCTCGTCGTGTTCGTCGTCGATCTCGCCGACCACCGCTTCGATGAGGTCTTCAAGAGTGACAAGGCCGTCGACGCCGCCGAACTCGTCGATGACCATGGCCATGTGGATGCGGCTGGCCTGCATCCTGACCAGGAGGTCGGCACCGCGCATCGAGGGTGGCACATAGAGGGTCTCCCGCTTGATCCTTGAAAGGACGTTCTCACCGGCCGTGCCTTGCCCACCAGACTGTGCAATCAGCTTGAACGCGTCCTTGAGGTGCACAACACCCACCGGGTCGTCCAAGGTTTCCCGGTAGACTGGCAAGCGGGAGTGCTCGCTTTCGGCGAAGGCAGCCACCAAGGCGCTGAAGGTCGCCGTCAGCTCCACCGCAGTGATGTCCGCGCGCGGAGTCATCACGTCGGCGACCCGCAGGGTTTGAAATGCCTCTGCGTGGTCCACCAGTTCAGCGGCGGCGCGCGACTGGGAAGTCGGCATGTCATCCGAACCGGCTGCGGGGGACCGCGCCAGACCCAGCCGCGCCAACCATCGGTCTATCGTACCTTTGACTTTGCCTTCGTCGGCATCGACGGGCGGATCACCCGGTGGGTCGGGCATGGGGTTCTGGGCCATCTCGGTGGGCATAAGGGTCAGCAATCCCCAGGCGTGCGAGGATGCTGCGCTCGATGGTTTCCATTGTCTCCGCTTCGCCGTCGCTGCGGTGATCATAGCCAATCAGGTGCAGGGCGCCATGGATTACAAGATGCTGCAGGTGGTGGGCCAGCACCTTGCCATCCTGGACCGCCTCGCGCTCACACACCCCGAAAGCGACCGCTATGTCACCCAGCCCGCCTCCCACCCCGCATGCCATCGGGAAAGCCAGAACGTTTGTAGGCCCTTCAATGCCCCGGAACCGGCGGTTGAGTTCTGCCACCGTCCGGTCGCTGGTAAGTCTCACCGCCGCGGAAACATCCGGAGCCCGGTCCGCAAAGGCCGCCGCGACCGCGCGCCGCGCCAAGCTTCCGGCATCGGGGAGGGCGCGTGTCCACGCGCGGTTGGTGATGGAAATCTCGATCACCGTCGCTTATGCGCCGCATCGGCGTCGTAGGCCTCGACGATGCGGCCGACAAGCCGATGACGAACCACGTCAGCGGTCGTGAAGCGGGTGACGGCGACCCCTGGCACCGCGGCCAGGATGGCCACGGCGTGAACAAGGCCGGACTCAGCGGGGTTGACCAGATCGACCTGGCTTGGGTCGCCCGTAACCGCCATGCGGGAACCTTCGCCCAGCCGGGTCAGCACCATCTTCATCTGCAGGCGGGAGGTGTTCTGCGCCTCATCGACGATGACGAACGCGTGGGCCAGCGTGCGCCCGCGCATGAAGGCGATCGGGGCGACTTCGATTTCCCCGCGCTCGCGCCGTCGGCGCAGTCCGTCAGCGCCAAGAATATCGATCATCGCCTCCCACACGGGGGCCATATATGGATCGACTTTTTCGGTAAGATCGCCGGGCAGAAAGCCCAGGCGCTCTCCGGCCTCGACTGCGGGGCGCGTGACCACCAGTCGCTCGACCTGCCCTGATCTCAGGAGGCCGGCCCCATGGGCAACGGCCAGGAAGGTCTTGCCGGTGCCCGCCGGGCCAAGTCCGAAAACCAGATCATGACCCGCCAGGGCCTCAAGATAGCGCGCCTGCGCCGCAGTCTTAGCCGCTACCGCGCCGCGGCGGCCGGCCACGCCCTGTCCGGGGGCGCCCGATCGGGCCTCGTCGATGGCGACGCGGACGTCGGCCGGAGTCACCTCCAATCGCGAAGCGACCCGTCCGGCGAGTGACTGGATCGCTTGGCGTGCGCCGCGCAGCGCTTTGGCCTCCCCGTTCAGCGCCACCCCGCCCCCCGGGGTTTCAATGAGGACGTGAAAGGCGTCCTCGATCAGGGCCGCATGCCGCCCGCCGGGGCCGGCGACAGCCCGCAGCGCCTCGTCAGCCAGGGGCAGAAACTCGGAGGGCCCGCGACTCAAGCCGCGTCCATAACCAGCGAGCCAGCGAGGCTATTCTGGGTCCCGGCGGTGACCGTCACTGAGGCAATCTGACCGACCAGACCCTCGGAGCCCTGGCAGTGAACCGCCTGAAGATAGGGCGTGCGTCCGATGATCTGGCCGGAGCGGCGGCCGGGCCGCTCGAATAGCACCGGCAGCGTGCGGCCCACGACTGCGGCATTGAAGGCCGTCTGTCCCTCGGCGATGAGGCTCTGCAGTCGTGCAAGGCGTTCGTCTTTGACAGCCTCATCGACCTGGCCGGCCATCGCCGCACCAGGGGTGCCCGGCCGGCGCGAATATTTGAACGAGAATGCGCTGGCGTAACCAACCTCGCGCACCAGAGACAAGGTCGCCTCGAAGTCGTCTCCTGTCTCACCGGGAAACCCGACGATGAAGTCGCCGGAAAGCGCGATATCGGGCCTCGCAGCGCGAATGCGCTCGACCAGCCGCAGATAGGTCTCCGCCGTGTGTCCCCGGTTCATAGCTTTCAGTACCCGGTCGGAGCCGCACTGAACCGGTAGATGGAGATAGGGCATCAGGGCCTCGACCTCGCCATGGGCGGCGATCAGAGCATCGTCCATGTCGCGCGGGTGACTGGTCGTGTAGCGAATCCGCGCCAAGCCCGGTATGCGCGCCAGCTGCCGGATCAAGTCTGCCAAGCCGCCCGCATAGGCGTTGACGTTCTGGCCAAGCAGGGTGATTTCCCGCACCCCGCGCGAGGCCAGGGCCTGTGCCTCGGCTTCGATGGCAGCGGCCGGCCGCGAAAACTCAGGGCCGCGCGTGTAGGGAACGACGCAGAAGGTGCAGAACTTGTCGCACCCCTCCTGCACGGTCAAAAATGCGCTGACGCCAAACGCTTGCCGGTCCACAGGCAGGGCATCGAACTTCTCTTCCGGGGTGAACTGCGCCGAAAGACGGTCCCCAGTGGCGCGGTGGGCCCTGGCGATCAGCTCGGGCAGGCGATGGAAGGACTGCGGTCCGACGACGAAATCGACGCTGGGGGCGCGCCGCATGATCTCCGCGCCTTCGGCCTGAGCGACGCAGCCGGCCACAGCGACTAACATCGAGCGGCCGCCGTGCGCGCTCTGCTGCTTGAGGGCTTTGACCCTGCCCAACTCCGAATAGACCTTCTCGGTAGCCCTTTCGCGAATGTGACAGGTGTTGAGGATGACTAAGTCTGCGCCGTTCGGCTCCTCGACCAATTTGTAGCCAAGGGGCCGCAACACATCGCCCATTCGCTCACTGTCATAGACATTCATCTGACAGCCGTAGGTCTTGATGTAGAGCCGCTTCTCGGCCGCCGTTGCCTGCATCACCGGGTTAATGGGAGCTGCCGCGCCGGCGTGCAAGGGCCGCTCACTCTTCAACCGGCACCGCGTAGAGTTCGAGTCGATGATCGACCAGCCGGTAGCCAAGCCGCTCGGCGATGGCGCGTTGCAGCGCCTCGATGTGCTCATCGACGAATTCCACCACCTTGCCGCTCTTCATGTCGATCAGGTGATCGTGGTGCAATTCGCTGGCTTCCTCATAGCGTGAGCGGCCGTCGCGAAAGTCATGGCGGGTCAGAATGCCCAGCTCTTCGAACAGGCGCACCGTTCGATAGACGGTGGCGATGGAGATATGCGGGTCGACCGCGTGCGCGCGGCGGTGAAGCTCTTCGACATCGGGATGATCACTGGCCAGCGACAGCACGCGGGCGATGACCCGGCGCTGGTCGGTCATGCGCATGCCCTTTTCGGTGCAGAGTTTTTCCAGGCGATCCAAGGGCGTTCTTCAAGTTTGTCGGCGCTGCAACCATAGGCGCTGCCGTCTCAACTGTTAAGCGCGCGGCGCATGACAAGAGCGTCGACCGGAGTCTCCCCGCTCGCCGCATAATAGCCAGCGCGGCGCCCGACGGAAACGAACAGTTCCATCCTGTAGAGAGCGACCGCCGGGAGATTGTCATCGGCGACCTCGAGAAACAGCGCTGTCGCGCCGCGCGCACCCGCGACCGATGCGCCAGCGGCCAGCAACCGGCGGGCGAGCCCGCGCCGCCGCTGCGAGGGCAGAATTGCCAGCGTCAGGACCTCGGCCTCGTCGGCGATTACCCGGCAAAGGATGAACCCGGCGAAGGCGCGGCCCGCGCTGGCCAGAAAGGCAAAGCTGCCCCCGGCGCGCAAGAACTCGGCAAAAACTGACGCGTTCCACGGGGCCGCAAAGCAGGCGGCGTGAATACGGGCCAGGGCGTTGGCGTCGCTGGCTTTGGCCAGACGCAGCCTCATCGGGCTTTCGGCCTGGCGTCAGGGGCCCTAAGGTAAAGGGGGTGAGGCGCTCTCAGCGGCCGGCTGGCCGCAAGCCGCGCGATGGCCTGGGGCAGAGGGGCGTCCAAGGGCGCCGAAACGCTGCCCGGCAGCAGCTCCGCCAATACCGCACCGCCCGGCCCAGTGAGTTTCGGGCCATCCCCGATCGTCAGGGCTGCTATCACCTGAGCGGCTAATTCGCGCGGCAAGTTCGCCGGCTGCGTGCGCGCACGGCCCGCGTCGAAAACCTGGAAAAACACCGCGCCCCGTCCAGCATCGATCACCGGAACGCACAGGCCCCCGCCTTCGGCGCTGGCCGCGAGCGCTTCCAGAGATCCGACCGCCGTGCACGGGCGGCCCAGCGCCAGGGCCAGGCCCTTGGCAAAGGCCAAGCCGACGCGAAGACCGGTAAACGATCCTGGTCCGACGGTGACCGCGATCAACTCGATGGCCGTAAATCTGAGGTCCGCCTCGGCGAAGAGGCCCTTGACCAGCGGAGCTAGCCGTTCCTGATGGCCGCGCGCCATCATCTCCATCCGCTCTGCGACCGTACGCCCGTCGTCGACGATCGCGCCCGAACAGGCCTCCAGACAGGTATCCAGCGCCAGGACGATCATCGACGGCCGAACGTGACTCGGCGCAGTGCTAAATCCGGAAACACCATCAGTCGGTTAGACGATCTTGCAGGCCTCTTCGAAGCTGTGCCTTGGCGACCTGGGGAAGAGGTTATCGTCGGTGCCGTAGCCCAGGGAACAGATAAAGTTCGACTTGATCCGTGTCCCGGCGAAAAACAGCGCATCGACCTTGCCGTTGTCGAACCCGGACATCGGTCCGCAGTCGAGGCCAAGCGAGCGGGCGGCGATCATCAGATAGGCGCCCTGCAGTGAACCGTTGCGGAACGCCATCTGTTCGACCAATGACGGGTCGGTCAGGGCATCCTTCATCTTGGGTGCATGGGGGAAAAGACGCGGTAGTGTTTCGGGGAAATCCAGGTCGTAACCGATGATCGCTGTCACCGGGGCCTGCTTGATCTTGGCCTGGTTATTGCCGGCAGCCACGGAAGCCAGCTTTTCTTTGGCGTCCGCGCTGACCACGAAGATGAGTCGCGCCGGCGTGGAGTTGGCGGCCGTCGGTCCCAGCTTCGCCAGGTCGTAGATCTCGCGCAGCAACGATTCCGGCACAGGATCGCTCTTCCATCCATTGCGCGTGCGGGCGCCGCCGAAAACCTGGTGGAGAGCCTCGGCGCTCAGGCGTTCGGGCATGGCGGCTCAGACAGTCTGTTCGACGCGGGTAACTTCGGGAACGTAGTGCCGCAGCATGGTTTCGACTCCGGATTTGAGCGTCGCCGCCGACGATGGACAGCCGGCGCAGGCCCCGCGCATGTGCAGCCAGACGACGCCCGTGTCCGGTTCGTAATGCGAGAACAGAATGTCGCCGCCGTCCTGGGCCACCGCTGGCCGGATGCGGGAATCGAGTAAATCTTTGATTTCAAGGACTATCTGCGCGCTGTCGCCCTCGTAGGTACGTGAGACTACGCCCTCCGCTTCCGCTTCGGTAATGAGCGGACGGTCGCCGGTAAAGTGGTCCATGATCGCCGCCAAAATCGGCGCTTTCAGATGCGACCAATCGCGCTCGGCCTGTTTCGTGACCGTCACGAACTCCGGCCCGAAAAACACGCGGGTGACGCCATCGATGTCGAAAAGGGCGGCGGCTAGCGGCGATGCCGCCGCCTGTGATGGATCCTTGAAATCCCGCGTCCCTGAACCAAGCACTTCACGACCCGGCAGGAATTTCAGCACAGCCGGATTTGGCGTGGTTTCAGTCTGAATGAACATCAATGATCTCCGAAGACGCCATAGATGGTCCGACCATCCGTCCGGCGCAACCTCGGCCGCTCTTCTGGGATCAACCTTGACTGTGGGCCATCGGCGCGCGCACCGTTCACGACGGCGCAGGTGACCAGGAGGGGGATCATGCACAAAAAGCTTGTAGCGTTGAGCGTCGCTGCCGCGTTTCTGGCGGCCTCGAGCAGCGCAGACGCATATCCGGTGCCCGACGGCGGAATCACCGCTCAGGAAGTAGCGAGCGTCATGCAGGCCAAAGGTTTTGTCGCCGACATCGACAAGGATGCGGACGGGGATCCGAGGATCAAGAGCGCGACAGACGGCGGATCGTTCTATGTTTATTTCTATGGTTGCCACGGCGGTCCCCGTTGTTCCGCCATTCAATTCGAATCGGCGTTTCATCTGAAAGACGGCATGACGCTGGTTCAGATCAATCAGTGGAACAAAAGCCACCGTTTCGGGCGCGCTTATCTCGATGACGTGATGGACCCATATGTCGAGATGGACCTCGACGTTGAGCATGGATTTCTGACCGAAGGCCTCGCGAATAACCTGGACACCTGGATCGCGCTGCTCCCCGATTTCAAGAAGTTCATCGGCTGGCAGTAAAGCCGCGCGCCTGCCCTTACCGGCCCGGCCAGAAACCCACGAGCTTACGGGTTTCCTCAAGAACCGGTGCGGCCAGGGCCCTCGCCTTCTCGGCGCCGATTTGAAGAATCCGGTCGATCTCGTCGGACGCTGACATCAGCCGCCTCACCTCCTCGGCGATGGGACCCAATCTCGCAACCAGCCGCTCGGTCAGGGCGGGCTTGAAGCTCTGGCCAAATCCCTGGCCGCCATAAGTGGCCAGAATGCTCTCGACGCTCTCGCCAGACACCGCTGCGAAAATCGCCACCAGATTCCCGGCCTCGGGCCGGCCCTTCAGGTCTTCAACACGCTCGGGCACGGGCGCGGGGTCGGTCTTGGCACGGCGAATCTTTGCAGCGATCGCATCGGCGTCGTCCATCAGGTTGATCCGCGACTGATCGGAGGCGTCGGATTTGGACATCTTCGCCATCCCGTCGCGCAGCGACATCACCCGCGCGCCGGGCCCCTCGATCAACGGCTCTGGAAGGGGGAAGAAGCCTGGGGCTTTGAAGTCGTGATTGAATTTCGCGGCGATGTCGCGCGCCAGTTCCAGGTGCTGCTTTTGATCCTCGCCGACCGGAACGTGAGTGGCCTTGTAGATCAGGATGTCGGCGGCCATCAGCGCCGGGTAGGTGTAGAGCCCGACGCTTGCGCCTTGCTTGTCCTTCCCGCTCTTTTCCTTGAACTGCGTCATCCGGTCCAGCCAGCCGATGCGGGCGACGCAGTTGAAGATCCAGGCGAGCTGGGCGTGTTGCGGCACGGCCGACTGGGGAAAGATGATCGAGTGTTCTGCGTCCACGCCGGCGGCGATATAGGCGGCGGCGATCTGGCGTGTCTGAACAGTCAACAGGGCCGGGTCTTGCCAGGCGGTGATGGCGTGCAGATCGACGACGCAGAACAGACACTCCATCTGGCGTTGCAAAGCGACGAACTTCACCAGCGCGCCCAGGTAATTGCCAAGATGCAGAGCGCCTGAAGGCTGCACGCCCGAAAGGACGCGGCTATTCCCAACATGGCTCGAGGCGGGCGGTTCTGTCATCGAAAGGTCAGTGGGCTGCGACTGGGTTTGGCGTGATCACGGTTGCGGTCCGGCAGGGCGCCTACGAAGGTTGCGGCGGATTTCGCTAAGCGTAATTCCTCCGGATGCGAATAGCAGCAGCGGATAGATCGCGGCCGCAGACACCGAAACCAGCACGACGGCGATTTCCTTGGCATGCAGCGGCCCCAGCCGCAGATGGGCGAACGGTGCCTGCACCTGCGCGCGATAATGGGCTGCCGCGCCCAGCATCACGCCCAGCGCCAAGCTGGCAGCGGCGATGCGAATCAGCCTGGCCCAGGCCGCTGGGCTCGGCTGATAGATGCCTCGTCTAGCCAAGCTGGCACCCATCATGATCACGTTCAGCCAGACTGCCAAGCTCGTGGCCGCCGCGATCCCCGATACACCCAGGAAATGGAAAAGGGTCACGCCGGCGGCAACGTTCACCGCTACCGAGACCAGGGCCAGCCGCATCGGCGTATGGGTGTCCTGCTGGGCGAAAAACGCCCGCGAGGTGATCTGAGCCAGCACAAATGCCGGCACCCCCCATCCGTACTGCTGCAGCGCGCCTGCGGTCGCGTGTGCGTCGACGATATGGAAGGCGCCGCGCGTGTAGAGGCCGTCGATGATGAAAAAAGGCATGGCGCACAAGGCGGCCGCTGCGGGCAGGGTAAATGCCATCGCGAAGGTGATTGCTTCGTCGAGAGCGGCATTGGCGGCAGGCTTGTCTCCCGCGTGCACGGCCCGCGACAGCCGCGGCAGCAAGGCCACGCCGATGGCGACCCCGACCAGCCCCTGGGGCAGCAGATAAAGCCGGTCGCACATGGCCAGCCAAGTCCGCGCGCCGTTCACCTGGGAGACCAGTATGCCGGAAACGAAGATGTTGATCTGGCCCGCGCTGGCGGCGATGGCGCCGGGAATGGCCAGCGCGATCAGG
This sequence comes from Caulobacteraceae bacterium, assembly GCA_043746375.1. Lineage (GTDB taxonomy): Bacteria > Pseudomonadota > Alphaproteobacteria > Caulobacterales > Caulobacteraceae > Acaudatibacter. The sequence continues at coordinate 22,905 of JAYTRF010000170.1, forward strand.
GCCCGGATCTCAGGCGTCAGCCTCGGCAGCCGCACGTCGACCTTGGCCCCCGACCGGCGGACTCCCCACCAGAGGAGGGCCGCCTGGGAGATTCCCGCGGCCAGCACGCCCCAGGAGGCCGCCACCGCCGCGCCGGCCGGCGTCCTTGCCGGCAGGACCGCCGCCAGTGTCCACAAGTTGAGAAGGATCGGCGCGCTCGCCGAAAGAACGAAGCGGTTGCGCGCATTCAACACGCCGGAGAGATGGGCGTAGATGGCCATACACGGCAGATAGGGCATGGTGATCTGGGTAAGGATGATGGCCAGCTTGAACTTGGCGGGGTTGGCCGCGAACCCGGGGGAAATGGCGTACATCAACCAGGGCATGGCGAGTTCCGCCGCCACGGTGATGGCCAGGGTCCCGGCGGCGAGGGTGGCCATGGCGTCGGCCGCGAGGTGGTCGGCCTTTTCCTCGCCGTCCTGGGTCATCGCCCGGGCGTAGGCTGGAACGAAGGCGGCGGCGAACGCGCCTTCCGCGAATATCCGGCGGAACAGATTGGGAAAGGCGAAGGCGGTGTTGAAGGCATCCGCGGCGAAAGTGGCGCTGGCGCCCATGTGGTAGCTGACCGCCAGGTCGCGCGCGAAGCCCATTATCCGGCTGATCAGGGTGAAGGCCGAATAGACCATGGAGGACCGGATCATGCCGGGCGCGTTCGGCGAGGCCGGCTTCCCGGCGGGCGGTGAGTCGGCAGTCACCGACGCGGTTCTGCGCCCGGCTAAAAACCGGGTCAAGGCGGGTGTCGGCGCGCTCCGGTCAGCGCGCCACGCTGGCCCGGGCTCTCGGCAAACGTGCCCGCCGCGCTTCTCCTTCGCCCGCTTCGAGAACCTCGCCCAGCCGCGTGCGAAGGCCGCTGACGCGCCTCGCGTCGTTCAATTTACCGCCCCGTGCGGTGACCACGTAAAACGTGTCCACCGCCCGCTCGCCGTAGCTGTCGATGTGGGCCGATTGGACCGAAAGCTCCGCATCGGAGAGGGCGCGGGCCAAACCTTCCAAGAGGCCCGGGCGGTCGCGGCCCGAGGCTTCTACAACCGTCGCGGCGTGGGAAGCGTCATTGTCGATGACCACCGAAGGTGAGATCGCAAACGCCGCCGCCCGTCCAAAGTCCCTGGGTGCACGCGTCTCCTGCTTGAGCGCTTCGCCGCGGCCCGAGGCTTCCAGCGCCTGGGTAAGGCGACTTAAGAAACGGGGGCTGTCGCCACCGGCCGGCGCCCCAGCCCCGTTCTGTACGTAGAACACGTCCAACGCCTGGCCATCGCGGGAGGTGAAGATGCGGGCGCCCAGGACATTGCCCCCGGCCGATGAGATCGCCAACGCCAGGTCGGCGAACAAGGCAGGTCGATCGGTGGCGCTGACCACGATCTCAGCGGCATTACGCTCGGCGTGGATGCGGGCCTCGGCGGCCGCCCCGCCCTGCAATCGAGCGCGCCGCGACAAGGCCAGATGGGCCTTCTGCTCGTCGATAGTAAAAGTGGCGAAATAGGCGTCTTCCATGGCGGTCGCCCACTGCTTGGCGTCCGGGTCGGCGGCGACGATCGCGCTTCGCGCATCGAAGGCGATCGCTTCTTGCCGCCGGCGCGCAATGCCCGCCGCATCGGACGCGCGGCCGCCGCGAAACACGGTCTCGGCGGCGCTGAAAAGTTCCCGCAGCAGCTGGCCCTTCCAGCCGTTCCATACCCCGGGCCCGACGGCCCGGATGTCCGCCACGGTGAGCACCAACAGCAGGCGAAGCCGTTCGGGATTCTCCACAAGCCTGGCGAAGGCGGCGACGGTTGAGGGGTCGGCGACGTCGCGCTTCTGGGCGAAATCGCTCATCGCCAGATGATTTTCGACCAGCCAGGCGATCAGTTCGATCCTGGGACGCTCTAGCCCCAGGCGCTCACATACCGAGCGGGCGGACCTTGCCCCTGCCTTTTCCTGGCCGCCGACACCGCCTTTGCCGGTGTCATGGAGCAGCATGGCCAGAAAGAGAGCCTCGCGATCTTCGATCAGCGGCAGGATGGCCGTCGACAGAGGATGTTCGTCGCCGAGGCGTCCTGCGGCGATGTCGCCGATGATGCCGACCGCCCGCAGGGTATGCTCATCGACGGTATAGGAGTGGTACATGTTGAACTGCATCTGAGCGACTATGCGGCCAAATTCTGGAATGAAGCGGCCCAGGACCCCCGCTTCGTTCATCAACTCAAGGCTTCGCCTCGGGTTTTTGCCCTTCGCCAGCACATCCAGGAAAACGCGGGCGGCCGCCGGATCGCGGCGCACCTTCGAGGTGATCAGGCCTAGACGTCGGGTGACAGCGGTAAATGCATCCGGATGAAGGTCCAGATCGCGCGCATCCGCGATTTGGAAGAGGCGCAGAAGGTTGATCGGGTCCGCGTCGAAGATCTGGGCGCTGTCGACGGTCAGTCGCCCGCCCTCGATGTGGAACCCGGCCGCGTTAGCCGCTGTCTTGCGCGGGGTGCGTCCGGGAAAAAACCGTGAGAGGCCGCGGGGCGCCAATTTCATCTGGTCGGCCTCCAGCATCGCGGAAAAGGCGCGAGTCAGGGTCCCGACCTCTTTGGCGATAAGAAAATAGCGCCTCATGAAGCGCTCCACCGCGGGGGTGTTGTCGCCATCCTTGCGCGGGCGATCGAAGTAGCCCATCCGCCTGGCGACTTCTGGCTGCATGTCGAAGGTCAGCCGTTCTTCCGGCCGCCCCGCCGCGAAGTGCAGATGGGCGCGAACTGCTTCGAGGAAATCAAAGGCGCGGAGGAAGGCGCGCACTTCAGGCCCGTGGAACATATCCATGCGCATCACCGCCTCGACGCCGTCGGCGGCATGCAGGTACTGGGCGATCCAAAAGAGGGTGTGCAGGTCCCGCAGGCCGCCCTTGCCCTCCTTTACATTCGGTTCAACCATGAACCGACTGGCTCCGGCACGGGCGTGGCGTTCATCACGTTCCTTGAGTTTTGCGGCCACGAATTCAGCCCCGGTTCCGTTGACCACTTCATCGCGAAAGCGGCGCTTGAGGGTGCGGGCCAGCGCCTCATCGCCATTCAGATGGCGCGCCTCGAGCAGGGCTGTTCGGATGGTGAAATCCTCGCGGGAAAGCTTGATGCATTCGTTGATGGTGCGCGAGGCGTGACCGACTTTGAAGCCCAGATCCCACAGCGCATAGAGCATGAACTCGATGACGCTTTCAGCATGGGCGGTCTGCTTGTAGGGCCGCAGGAATAAGAGATCGATATCCGAGAACGGCGCAAGGCCGCCACGGCCGTAGCCACCGACGGCCATGACCGCCAAGCGTTCCCCCTCCGTGGGATTGCGCGCGCGAAAGACATGGACGGTGGTGAAATCATGGAGCGCCCCGATAACCTCGTCGGTCACCCCGCAGATCAGCCGCGCCGTCTCCATCCCCCCGGCGCCGTTTTCCAGCCTTTCCTTGGCGATCATCCGGCCCCGGAACAGCGCCGCCTTGAGCAGTTCGATGGCCGGTCGGCGCTGTTCGGCCGGGTTGCCGATCGCCCCAAGGGCGGCAGTCGATAGCTGCGAGCGCAGTCGCAGCCCGTCGACGACATGTTCCAGGCGGGTCGGGCGAAGGCGGGGCGGCATCGCGCCTCCTATAGCCGAGCATGGCCAGGAAAGGGATCAGCTAGAGCAGACCCTTGAGGCGATAGAGTGCATCCATGGCTTCGCGAGGGCTCATGCCGTCGAGGTCCAGTTCCGCGAGAGCGGCGTGCAGCGGCCCAGGCCCCGGGGGCGGAAGGTCGTCAGCGCCGAAGGCGGCGAAGAGCGGCAGCTCTTCCAGACCCGCGTGCGCGGCCGCCTGATTTTCCAGGCGGTCAAGCACCTGTCGCGCCCGGGCGACCACAGCCGGGGGAACCCCAGCCAGCTTGGCGACGTGGACCCCGTAGGAGCGATCCGCAGCGCCGGGCGCGGCTTCATGCAGAAAGACAAGCTCTCCCTTCCACTCCTTTGCCGTCATCGAAAGATTGCAGACGTGCGCAAGCCGCGATTCGAGGGCCGCGAGCTCGTGGTAATGGGTTGCGAACAGGGTGCGACAGCGATTGGCGTCGTGCAGCGCTTCAGCGCACGCCCAGGCGATGGCCAAGCCGTCGTAGGTGGCCGTTCCCCGGCCGATCTCGTCGAGGATGACCAGAGATCTCGGCGTCGCCTGAAGGAGGATAGCGGCGGTCTCGACCATTTCCGCCATAAAGGTCGAGCGACCGCGCGCCAGATCGTCACCGGCTCCCACCCGGCTGAACAGACGGTCGACGACCCCGAGCCGTAGAGATTTGGCCGGCACGAAACAGCCGGCCTGGGCAAGCACCGCGAGCAGGGCGTTCTGGCGCAGAAAGGTCGATTTCCCGGCCATGTTGGGTCCGGTGACGATACTCAGCCGCGCGGCCGCATCTCCCGACCCATCGAGCATGCAGTCATTGGCGGTGAATCCTTCGCCCGCCCTGCGAACGGCCGACTCGACGACCGGGTGCCGCGCGGAGCGAGCCTCGAAGACCAGCGTGAGATCAACGCAGGGGCGCACGGCATTTTCTTCCGAGGCCCACTGAGCCAGGGCCGCAGCGACATCGACCCGCGCAAGGCCCTCAGCGGCATCGTGGATCTCGGTGGCCGCCGACCGGGCCTCCTCGCGCCAGCGCTCGAACACTGACAATTCAAGCGCCAAGGCGCGCTGGCCCGCCTGCGCGATCGCCGCTCCTAAACCGGCAAGCTCAAGGGTGGTGAATCGGGCCTGGTTGGCGAGGGTCTGGCGATGAAGAAATTGCTGCGCAAGCGGGGCCTGAAACAGGGGTTCGGCGTGTCTAACTGTCGCTTCGATGAAGTAACCGAGTACCGCATTGTGCCGGATCTTCAGCGGCACACCACTTTCGCGCGCCAACCGGGCTTCGAGCACGGCGATCACCTTGCGGCTTTCGTCGCGCAGATCACGGGCGCCGTCGAGATCGTCGCATACGCCAGCGGCGACAAAGCCTCCGTCCCGTGTCTGAGCGGGAAGCTCCCCGGCAAGTCCTTCGTTCAACCTCGTCACGAGGGCGGCCAACCGGGGGCCAAGCCGCATGGCCCGGAGCGCGGCGGCTATTTCGCCGGGCGGGGGCATCAAGGGTTCCGCTGCCCTGTCAAACAGGGCGCCGAGGGTCGCGCAGGCCGCCAGGCCGTCCGCAAGACACCCAAAATCCCTTGGGCCGCCGCGGCCGAGAGCCAGCCGCGAAAAGGCGCGCGAGATATCGGGGGCGTTTTTGAGGACTGTCCGAAGGCGTTCACGCAATGGGGTGTGGTCCATCAGCCAAGCGACGCTATCCAGCCGCGCGTTTATGGCATTCGGATCCGTCAGCGGGCTGGCAAGGCGGCTGGCAATCAGTCGCCCGCCGGCGCTGGTAACGGTGCGGTCGATGGCGGCCAGCAACGATCCCTCACGCCTTCCCGAAACAGAACGCTCCAGCTCCAGGCCGACACGTGTCGCTGGGTCGATGGCCATCACTTCGCCATCAAGTCCCCGACGCGGAGCGCGCAAGGCGGGCAGGCGGCCCGCCTGGGTTGTCTCGAGATGAGCGGCGATGAGCCCAAGAGCGGAAATCTCAGCGCCGGTGAACTGGCCGAGCGCGTCGAGCGTGGCCACCCCGTAAAGCCGTTTGAGCCGCGCTTCCGATGCCGACGGTTCAGCCAGAGCGTTGGCCATCGGCTGAAGCGCCCCGCCGACGGCCTTGAGGGCCGCGCTCAGGGCGACATCGGCGAACAGCCGCTCGGAGACCAGCACTTCCGAGGGCTTCATCGCCGCCAAGGCCGAAGCGATCGCGCCCACCGCGAGACAAAGACACTCCACTTCGCCGGTCGAGATGTCGACGCTGGCCACGGCCGCCTGGCCAGCCCGCACGGCGACGGCGGCAAGCCGGTTGGCGCCTTTGGCCTCAAGGAGGGTGTCTTCGGTGAGGGTTCCCGGCGTCACCACCCGCACCAGTTCGCGGCGCACCAAGGCCTTGGCCCCGCGCTTTTTGGCGGTAGCGGGGTCTTCCATCTGTTCACAGACCGCCACCTTGAAGCCGGCCCTGATCAGCCGGGCCAGATAGGCCTCTGCGGCATGCACCGGCACACCAGCCATGGGGATGGGCTGGCCCGCATGCGTGCCGCGGTGTGTCACCGCAATGCCTATCGCCGCCCCGGCCTTCGCCGCATCTTCGAAAAACAGCTCGTAGAAGTCGCCCATGCGAAAAAAGATCAGCGCGTCGGGCTGTTTGGCTTTGGCATCGAAGTACTGCGCCATGACCGGAGTTGCGCCCGCCGCGTCGATCAGCGCTGGCGGAGCGGACAGAATCGGCGCGGCTGGGGCATTCATCGCTGGGGAGGCTACAGCCGTGAACCACACGCGTCAGCCCTTGACGCCAAGTTCATGACGTCGATGCTGCCGCGCATGGACGGCTTGGCCGAATGCCTGATCTTCCCGGCCGGCCCTGGCGATGCAGGGGATTTGGCGCGGGTGCACGTGGTCTCATGGCGCGAAACCTACGCCGGGATCCTGCCGGCGGCCTATCTGGCTGCAATGCGCGAAGAACCGCATGCGCGACGGTGGCGTCGCGAGTTGATGGCGCCACCGCCAAGCGACGTCGTTCTGGCGGTCGAAAATCGCGGGGGACTCGTAGGCTACTGCGCCGGCGCTCTTAGGGACGGTGGGGCCGGCCGGATCGACGCGGAGGTTGTCACGCTCTACCTGCTCCAGGCGGTGCAAGGTCGCGGGGTCGGACGGGAACTGCTCTGCGCGACAGCGGCGGTGTTGCAGGCCAGGGGTGCTCGCTCCCTTCGGCTCTGGGCGCTTGATGCCAACCACCCCGCGCGGGGTTTCTACGAAAGGCTGGGCGGTCGGACCGCGGGCCACCGTCCGGTGGCTGGTTGGGGCGGGCGCCTGAACGAGACCGCCTACCGTTGGGCGGCCATCGAGGTGCTGGGCGCTGCAGCTCGTCGCCTAAGCTAACCGCCGCGTGCCTCGGCCCCGGTGAGGCCTTCCCAGAAGGTGCGCGCCTTTTCGAAGAAGCGCGCCGAGCGCGGGTGCTGCTGGTCCCCGCATAATCCGGCAAGTTCCCGCATCAGGGTTTTCTGCGCAAAAGTGAGCTTGGTTGGCGTTTCGATGAACAGCTCGACGACCAGGTCGCCGCGCTGTCGCGAACGCAAGGACGGCATTCCCCGGCCCTTCAGATGAACCGTACGGCCGGTCTGGGCGCCCTCCGGTACTTTGATCTTGATCTTGCTTTGGCCGTCGCAGTGTTCGCCGCCGAGCAGGCACGGCGCCTCGATCTCGCCGCCCAGCGCGGCAGTGGTCATCGGCACCGGCACTGAGCACAGCAGATCCAGGCCATCGCGCTGAAAGAGCTCATGGGGCTGAACCCCGACGAAAATATAGAGATCGCCCCGTGGGCCGCCTCTGGCGCCGGCATCGCCTTCCCCAGCCAGGCGGATGCGGGAACCATCGTCGACGCCGGCTGGTATGCGCACCTGGAGAATACGTTCGCGCCGGACCTGACCGCGTCCCTGACACGTCTGGCAAGGGTCGAGGACCAGCCGGCCCGCGCCGCCGCATCGGGGGCAGGCGCTCTCCAAGGAGAAGAACCCCTGGCTGCGACGGACCCGCCCGGCGCCGCCACATGAGCCGCACACCGTCGGACTGGTCCCGGGCTTGGCGCCAGACCCGTCACAGACGTCGCAGGCGACCGCCGCCGGAATTCGGACTTCCTGGTCAGCGCCGGCGTAGGCCTGCTCCAGGGTTATTTCGAGGTCGTAACGCAGATCCTGGCCGCGCGCGGGTCCCCCTGGGCGCTGGCCACGGCCGAACATGTCGCCAAAGACGTCGCCGAAAACGTCATTGAAAATATCGTGGACATCGCCGAAACCGCCGCCACCGCCGTTCAGCCCGGCGTGTCCGAAGCGGTCATACGCCGCCCGCTTCTTGGCGTCCGACAGCACTGAATAGGCTTCGTTGATCTCCTTGAACCGTGCACCGGCGTCGGCGCATCCCCCATTTCGATCGGGGTGATGCTGCATCGCCAGCTTGCGGAAGGCGGCCTTCAGCCCGCCGTCATCGCAGCCTCGCTCGACGCCGAGCACTTCATAAAAGTCGCGCATCTTAGTGCTCGTGTTCGAAATCGATGGCGAGGCGGGCGATGAAGCGAGTCCTTAGCGTCGGAACCTTCCACGCGCCCGCCCCGCTGTCCATCAGGATGCGGCCTTGTCTTCCGAGACTTCTTCGAACTCGGCATCGACGACGCCGTCGTCAGCCTTCTCCGCCGGCGCCGCGCCCTCGGACGAGGCGGCGCCCTGTTGCGCCTGGTACATAGCCTCACCCAGCTTCATCGAGACCTGCATCAGTGTCTGGGTCTTGGCGGTGATCGCCTCGACATTGTCACCCTCGTTCTCGGTCCTCAGGTCACTCACCGCAGTTTCGATGGCGCTCTTGTCGGCCGCGGCCACTTTATCGCCGTGTTCTGCCAGCGCCTTTTCCGTTGAATGGATCAGGGCGTCAGCGTGGTTCTTGGCCTCGACCAATTCCTTGCGCTTCTTGTCATCGGCGGCGTTGGCTTCCGCCTCCTTGACCATGGTCTGGATGTCCGCGTCCGAAAGACCGCCGTTGGCTTGAATTCGGATCGACTGTTCCTTGGCTGTCGCCTTGTCCCTGGCAGACACGTTGACGATGCCGTTGGCGTCGATATCGAAGGTGACCTCTACCTGGGGAATGCCGCGGGGCGCGGGCGGAATTCCGACCAGATCGAACTGTCCCAGCATCTTGTTGTCGCCGGCCATCGGACGCTCGCCCTGAAACACGCGAATGGTGACCGCGTTCTGGTTGTCGTCGGCCGTCGAGAACACCTGACTTTTCTTGGTGGGGATCGTCGTATTGCGCTCGATCAGCGGGGTGAACACGCCGCCGAGCGTCTCGATGCCGAGAGTAAGAGGCGTGACGTCCAGCAGCAGTACATCCTTGACATCCCCCTGCAGGACGCCGGCCTGAATCGCGGCGCCAAGGGCGACGACTTCATCGGGATTGACGCCCTTGTGGGGTTCGCGGCCGAAGAACTCCTTCACGGTGTCGACGACCTTCGGCATCCTGGTCATGCCGCCGACCAGAACGACTTCGTCAATATCGGACTTCTTCAGGCCTGCGTCGCTCAGCGCACGCTCGCAAGGTCCGACCGTTTTGGCAATGAGATCCTCGACCAGGGACTCTAGCTTGGCCCTTGAGAGCTTGATGTTGAGGTGCAATGGTCCGGACGCGTTCATCGAAATGAACGGCAGGTTGACCTCGTACTGAGCGGTCGATGACAGTTCCTTTTTGGCCTTTTCGGCTTCTTCCTTGAGACGTTGAAGGGCCAGCTTGTCCTTGCGCAGATCGACGCTCTGTTCCTTCTTGAACTCATCGGCCAGGTAGTCGACGATCCGCAGGTCGAAGTCCTCGCCGCCCAAAAAGGTGTCGCCGTTGGTGGCCTTGACCTCGAAGACGCCGTCGCCGATCTCCAGAATTGAGACGTCGAAGGTGCCGCCCCCGAGGTCGTAGACGGCGATCTTCTTGCCCTCAGTTTTCTCCAGGCCATAGGCCAGAGCTGCGGCCGTCGGTTCGTTGATGATCCGCAGAACTTCCAGGCCGGCGATCTTGCCCGCGTCCTTGGTGGCCTGGCGCTGGGCGTCGTTGAAATAAGCCGGGACGGTGATCACCGCCTTTTCGACCTTTTCCCCAAGATGGGCTTCGGCCGCTTCCTTCATCTTCTGGAGAATGAACGCGGAAATCTGCGGGGGGGAATAGTCCTTGCCGTGCGCGCGCACCCAGGCATCGCCGGTCGGACCCTTGACGATCTCATAGGGCACCATGCCCTTGTCCTTGGCGACAACCGGATCGGCGAAGTTGCGCCCGATCAGGCGCTTGATCGCGAACAGGGTATTCTCCGGATTGGTCACCGCCTGGCGCTTGGCCGGCTGTCCGACGAGGCGTTCGCCGTCGTCGAGGATGGCCACCACCGAGGGCGTGGTCCGCACGCCTTCGGCGTTTTCAATGACTTTCGGCTGCTTGCCCTCCATGATTGCCACGCACGAATTGGTGGTGCCCAGGTCGATACCGATAATCTTGCTCATCAGATCTTTTACCTCATGGTCTCAACTATGGCGGACGGACGCGAAGGCCCTCTCACATGAGGCGCCCAGAGGCGCCCATCCCCAGGTGAACCGACCACCGAACTTCCGATGCGGATGAGCCCGATGGAGCGAAATTTTCCTTAGCCCACCTTCCAGGGAAAGCGCGCTCGGCTTCGAAAACGGATATGGGAACCAAGGCTGGCGCCGCAAGGGTAGCCTGTTTGTGCGAGTGGACGAGCAACGCTGAAAGTGGCCGCGTGACCCCCGCTGGATTTTTGCATTTGCCGGGACGCCTGGACGGGCCTTCACAGAAGGCGCTGGCGGATAAGGTTCTTGAGGCGACGGAAACCGCGCCCTTCTATCGGCCGATCACGCCCGGCGGAAGGCCGATGAGCGTTCTGATGACCAACTTCGGCCCGCTGGGCTGGATGACCGATGCGGCGGGCTACCGTTATCTCCCGGAGCACCCCGTCACCGGCGCGCCATGGCCGCCCATTCCAGCGTTATTGCTCGAGCTTTGGTCGCTGCTTGCCGATCCGGTCACGCCGCCTGACGCCTGCCTGGTCAATCTCTATCGTGGCGACGCGCGCATGGGCCTGCACCAGGATCGAGATGAAGCGGACTTCGATTATCCGGTGCTCTCGGTCTCCCTCGGCGACACCGCGACCTTTCGCCTTGGCGGCTCATCGCGGAGCGGACCGATCACATCTCTGAAGCTCATCAGCGGCGACGTCTGCGTAATGGGTGGCGAGGCGCGGCTCGCTTATCACGGGGTCCATCGCATCGTAGCTGGCTCCTCCGGGCTGATACCGGGGGGCGGCCGAGTGAATCTGACGCTGCGCCGCGCGCGGCCGTCGCCCAGCCGGGGCCGTTGACAGCGCGCCCTGGTCGACAAACGATGCACAGAATTAACAAACCCCGCAGGGACACCCGATGCAAAGTCTGACTGGTCCTGAAGGCGCGGCGCCCGCGGATTTTCATCTGTCCAGGCGGGTCCTGGGCGCGGTGTTCTTCGCCGGCTACGCCGCGGCCGCGCTCAGCGCGAAGGCCATGCCCATCCACACCACCGATGACGGTCTTATCGTCGAGGACGTCACCTATCCATCGGCCGGTTTTGCGTTGCCGGCATACATCGCGCGTCCCCGGGCGCGAGGCAGGTTTCCAGCCGTGCTGGTTGTCTCCGAGGTGTTCGGCCTCCACGAATACATCAAGGACATTTGCCGTCGGCTGGCCAAGCTCGGCTACGTGGCCGTCGCCCCGGCTTTTTTCGTCCGAGTGGCCGATCCTGCCCCGATCAGTGACCTGTCGGAGGTGATCAAGATCGTAAGCCAAGCCTCCGATCAACAGGTCATGGGCGATATCGCCGCAACCCTGACCTTTCTGAAGTCGCGGCCCTATGTGAACGCCGCGAAGCTGGCGGTGACCGGATTTTGCTGGGGCGGCGGGATCACCTGGCTTGCCTGCGAGGAATTCACCGATTTTCGGGCCGGCGTTGCTTGGTATGGGCGCATGGCGCCCTCGCCGGGCGCGCCGGACGATCCGCGGCGGCTTTGGCCCATCCGGCTGGCGGCCCAACTGCATGCGCCGGTGCTGGGTCTCTATGGGGCCAAGGACGGCCTCGCCGCATCGATACCCGCGATGCGACAAGCCTTGGTCGCAGCGGGCAAGGCCAGTTCCCAGATTATAGTCTATCCCGATGCGGGGCACGGCTTCCATGCCGACTATCGCGACAGCTACAACGGCCCGGACGCCAAAGACGGCTGGGCTCGGATGCTGGCTCACTTCGTCGAAAACGGCGTTGGCCCCCGCGCCTATAAAGCCTGAGCCTCACCCCCGCAGCTTGCGGACCAGGGTCTCCAAATCGCGGCTGAGTTGCGGGTCGGCCGCGCGCAGTTCCTCGATCCGCCGGACGGCGTGAAGAACCGTGGTGTGATCGCGGCCGCCGAACCGGCGCCCGATATCGGGAAGTGAACGCGTCGTCAGCTGCTTGGCCAGCCACATCGCCGCTTGTCTTGGTCGCGCAACGGCGCGGGTGCGACGTTCGGAAAGCAGGTCAGCCTGTTTCAGGCCGAAGTGTTCGCAGGCGGCCTTCTGGATTTCGTCGACGGTGACCCGCCGCTCGCCGCCGCGCAGGTGGGGGCGAAGCAGGCACTGGGCGTCATCGAGACTGAGCGCCCCGACGCTCGCGCCGGCCCGCACGATCAAGGTGTTGAGGGCCCCTTCCAACTCCCGGACGCTGTCGGTGAACCGGTCGGCCAAAAACTGGAGGACCTCCGGCCGCAAGGCGCCTGAAAACCCTTGCTGGCGGCCCAGGACTTGGATCTTTCGCTCCAGGATGCCCAGCCGCAAAGACCGGTCAGCCGGCTCGATGCCGCAGACCAGCCCACAGGAAAGGTGCGAGCGCAGGCGGGCGTCGATCTCCAACAACCCCGATGGCGCACGGTTGGCCGAAAACACCACCCGACGTCCATCCTCCATCAGGGCAGCCAGAGTATGAAACAGCTCTTCTTGAGTCGACTGCTTGCCGCCAATGAAATGCACATCGTCAATCAGCAGCAGGTCGGCCGAGCGGAGCTCCTCCTTGAATGCCGCCATCTGCTTTTCCATCAACGCACGCACGAAGCTGGACAGGAAACGCTCCGCGGTCAGATAAACGACCCGGCGCGTCGGAGCCGTTTTCATCGCTTCCCAAGCCATGGCGTTGAGCAGGTGGGTTTTTCCAAACCCGTAAGGGCCGTGAAAGACGACCGGATTGAAATGGCCGTCGGCCCAGGAGGCGACTCGGTGGGCCACTGCATGCGCGAACTCGTTGGCAGGTCCGGCGACAAAGCTTTCAAAGGTGAAGCGATCCTGCAGGCCGCCTGTCCTCGAGGGCTTGAACGGCAGTGAGCCGCCCGTCGCCGCTGGCGCGTTCACCACCGGGGCCGCACCCAGGCTTGCGACCCCGACGTCGCGGTCTACGCCGCTCTCGGCTTCGAATTCGATGCGCGACTTTAGGCGCAGCACGCGGCCCTGCGGATCGTTCGCCGCCCAGATTTCGCCGATCCGCCGCCATGCATATCGGCGGATCCAGTCGCGGGCGATACCGGTCGGCGTCACCACGCAAAGGCCGCCGTCGCTGGCGGATTTGAGCGAAGCCTGGGCGAGCCAAGAGCCGTAGGTATCCTCCCCAAACTCACCCTTGAGTGTCACGCAGGCGAGAGTCCACACGGTCGCATGCGGCGCCAAATGCTCCGAGCCAAGAGGTTCCTTGATTGCCATTTGGCCCATTTTCCCTGCCCTCTGCCTCTTCCGGTCGGAAGAAGGTCATTGCGCGCCCCCACGACGCGCAGCCCTTGGTTTTGGGCACACAGTGGCGCCCTCGGCGGAGTTTGATGGCTCCCCCGTCTTTTTTCGTCCGTACAAGATCAAAAGCTTGAGCGCTGCAGACTAGTCCTGGGCCCCCCTTCGTCAACGATGAATCGAAGCGATCTAAGCCGATATTTCTGTTGACAAGCGGAGGGCCAAGAACCGGCAAGGGAAAACCGCGCAATCACAAGTCAGATGGGGGCCGGCCGGTCGAATTTGTCGCAGGTAAAAGCCCCCGCAAAAGTCCCGCGGCAAACCGGCGTGTTGGAGATTAGTGTTTAGGTACAGAGACTTAATCAGCCTCTCGTGAGGTCACGCGGCCGCAAGCTTCCTTAACTGGGCGTGCAGGCGCGATACCTTGCGGGCGCCGGTGTTCCGGTGCATCACGCCTTTGCCAACTGCCCTCATCAGCTCCGACTGAGCGACCGAAAAAGCTGCAGCCGCGGCGCCCGCGTCGCCGCCGGCAAGCGCCTCTTCGAACTTGCGCAGAAATGTGCGCACCCGCGACCGGCGGGCTTTGTTGACTTCCGTGCGGCGCTCAATCTTGCGAATGGCTTTTTTCGCGCCGGGATTGTTGGCCATGGATAGTCTCGTCTCTTTTTAGGCGCGCTCGGGTCCGTCCAGCGAATGTGACAGCCAGCGAAAACAGGGAGGCGCGGATATAGGCGAAGGGCCTTCTGCGGTCAATCTGAGCTTGGCGCTGAGCTTGGCGCTGAGCTTGGCGCTGGCTCCAGGGGAATCGGGTGAACGGCGTTAGGCGGTGATGAGGCTGGCGAGGAACTCGTCGTCCCAAGCGGCGACCTTGCGCCTGAGACGGATGGAATCCTTGGTGTTGGCTCTTCGGATGAGATTGAGGGCCATGTGCTTAAGTGTGGTGAAGTTGGCGGGCGCGTTGTCGGTTCGCAATCGGCATTCGTCGTCACGGAAGACCATGTCCATGATCCAGTGGAGACTGTTCTCGACGGCCCAGTGAGCGCGGACGAAGGCGGCGACGTGGACGGCCAGGAGGGTCATTGAGGTGATGTAGAAGCGGGTTTCGTACTCGACCTTGTCGCCGCTCTGGCGGGTGCTCTGGACCATGATGACGCTGTTCAAGCCTGGCCATTGGTGACGCTCTTGCAGCCGGCCGATGTTGTGGAAGACGGTGACGG
>JAYTRF010000171.1:0-3041 GCA_043746375.1 Caulobacteraceae bacterium
AGCGATTCCAGCCTGCATCTGACCGCCGCCTTGCTGGTCGCCGCCGACGATCCGGAGCTGGCCCTGGCCTACGCTGAGAAGGCGACCGCCGCCGCGCCGGGGAGCGGACCGGCGACCGCGGCGCTCTGCCAGGCCAATTTGGCTCTTGGACGCGCCGATGTGGCCGCGAGGCTGGCTGCGGAGCTGCGCGCTGCGTGGCCCCTGGACCAGTATGCCGTCGCCCTGGAAGCCACGGCCTGGCGACTGCTCGGCGATCGGCGCTACCGGGAACTCTATGACTATGATCGGCTCGTGCGGGTGGAAACCATCGAAACCCCCGTGGGATGGTCTTCCCTGGCCAGCTTCCTGAGTGACCTGGCGGCGCGGCTTGGATCCCTGCAGCGGTTGCGCGGCCATCCGTTCGACCAGTCGCTGCGGGGTGGGGCGCAAACCGAACAGTCCCTGGCTTTGTCAGACGACCCGGTGATCGCGGCCTTCTTCACCGCCGTCGACGCCCCGATCCGCAACTATGTGAAGGCCATCGCGGGCAAGGACGATGTCATGGGCGCCAGGGCCGGCAAGTCAGGCTATCGATTCGCCGGCGCCTGGTCGGCGCTGCTGCGGCCGGGCGGCTACCACACCGACCACCTCCACCCCCTCGGCTGGATATCGTCCGCCTGCCACATCGCCCTGCCCGGCGCCGTGGACACCGGCCACGAAGGCTGGCTGAAATTCGGCCAGCCGGGGATCCCGACGCAGCCGGCCCTGGCGCCTGAACATTTCGTCAAGCCGAAGGCCGGCGATCTGGTGCTTTTTCCCTCCTACATGTGGCACGGAACCGTTCCCTTTGGCGGCAAGCAGCCTAGGTTGGCGCTCGCGTTCGACGTCCTGCCGACGTGACCCGCCAAGCTTTTCGACGTTCAAGGTTTTTAAGGTTCAAGGAAGGTTCATGGCAGGAGCGTGGGCGCGAGGACCGTAGCCCCATCCTGGCGTAGCCTGGCGTCCCGCGCCGCGCTCGCGAGCGCCTGGACTCGTGGATCATCGGCCAGGTAGATCGCTGCGGAGGCTATGCGGGCGCCCTCCCCGGCCACGCCGAAAAAGCGCGCCACGGCATCCAGCGGCGAGGCTTCGGTGCTGAACGTCTTCAGCGGCGCGGGACCCTTGATCCCCGCCAGCGCCTTGGCCAGATCGACCGCCTGGTAGAAACCGCCCAACTGGTCGACCAGGCCCAGCGCCTTGGCCTGGGCGCCGGTCCACACCCGGCCGCGCGCGATCGCCTGGACCTGAGCCAGCGGCAATCCGCGGCCCTCGGCGACGCGCCCGACAAAGCCGTTGTAGATGCGATCCATCCAGGCTGAGAAAGCCGCCCGCTGGCTGGCGGTCATCGGCGCGGCGCTGGAGAAAGCATCGGCATAATCGCCGCCGACCTTGAGGCCCCGCATGTCCACCCCGAACCGCGCCAGCGCCGGCCCGAGGACGAACTTGCCGCCGAAGACCCCGATCGAGCCGGTCAGGGTGGTCGGTTCGGCGACGATGCGGGTCGCCTGCGAGGCGATCCAATAGCCGCCTGAAGCGCCATAGGCGCCCATGCTGACCACCACCGGCTTGCCGGCGATCTTGGCTGCCCGCACCGCCGCAAGGATCTGTTCGGAGGCGGTATCCGATCCCCCCGGCGAGGATTCGCGAAACACGATCGCCTTGACCTGTGGGTCGTCGATGGCCCGGTAGAACGCCCTGGCGACGTCATCCGAATGGATGGATGGCCCTCCCTGGCCGAACGGGCTGGCATCGGCCGCGGCGCCGGTGGTGATTTCGCCTTCCCCGCTGATCAGGGCGACCGCCGGACCGCTCGCGCCGTCGGAACGGTCACGGTCGGCGTATTGGTCAAAGGGAATCAACTTCGCGCCGTCGCCCGCTTCCCGCAGGATGGCGATCTGGGCGTTCTTGACCTGGCCCAGGTGATCGATGAGGCCCTTGGCCAAAGCCTCTTCGGCTGAGTAGGGGCCAGCCTCGATCAGCGCGCGAAGGGCGGCCGACCCCTTGCGGCGATCCTGAGCTGCTGCGTCGATGGCGCT
The DNA here is from genome assembly GCA_043746375.1 of Caulobacteraceae bacterium. Taxonomy (GTDB): domain Bacteria; phylum Pseudomonadota; class Alphaproteobacteria; order Caulobacterales; family Caulobacteraceae; genus Acaudatibacter. The sequence continues at coordinate 2,055 of JAYTRF010000171.1, forward strand.
CTCATAGACCGAGCCGATCCATGAGAGCTCCGACTGCCGGTGCGCGGGGGTGTAATCGTCATAGAGATAGCCATTGACGGCGTTCTTGTACTCGTAGCGCTGCTGGTAGTCGGCGGTGACGCCATAATGGTCGAACAGGCGCTTGAAGAAGAGGTCCTGGCGCGCCACGCCGGTGACCTGGAAGGACGAGGCCGGCTGCATCCACACATCGCCGCTGGCCGCCGCCAGCTCATAGGTCGAAGTGATGATGCCTTCCGGGTAAAGGCCCTGGCTGTGGGCGACGATCGGCTTGCCGGCGGCGCGGAAACGGCGGAAGGCAAGGCTGAGCTCGTCGGCCGCAGCCGGATCGATGCCCTTCTCCGGCAGGCGCACGAAAAGGCCCCTGACCCGATCGTCGTTTTCGGCCGCGCGCAGGGTGCGCTCGATGCGGATCACCGACAGGCCCTTGCCGCCGAAGACGCTGAACGGGCTGTCCTGGTCGGCAATGCCCTCGCGCAGGTCCAGCACCAGCACCGCGCGCGGCGGCAGCGGGGCCGGCCGCGCGGCCGCAGCCACGATCGAAATCACCGCCAATGGCGTGACGACCGCGAACAGGATCAGTCCGACCAGCACGCCGGCGACGGTGATCAGGAACTGCTTCATCACGCCTCCAAGTGGGCCGGCTGAACCTTCTCCTTCGCATGGGCGGCACTGCGGGGCACGAGGGGGACCGCGGCGGCTTCGAATGAGAAAAATTGGTCGGAGTGGCAGGATTCGAACCTGCGACCCCCGCGTCCCGAACGCGGTGCTCTACCAGACTGAGCCACACTCCGTTTAGTGAGAGCGGGCCTTATAGATGAGGGCGCCCGGCGTTGCCAGAGCCATGCGCCTGGGCTATCCCACCGCCCGCACCCGGCCGCGATCCTGGGGAATGGTGTAATGGTAACACAGCGGTTTTTGGTACCGTCGTTCTAGGTTCGAGTCCTAGTTCCCCAGCCAGCCAGTCCG
>JAYTRF010000172.1:0-14201 GCA_043746375.1 Caulobacteraceae bacterium
AAATTGCCGACGAGGCCATAGAACTTCTCCAGCAGCCAAAAGATCGGCTTGGTCAAAAACCACAGGATGCCCCAGTCCACAGCATCATCGAAGCGCGGCGCATCCAGCGATTTTTTGTAACCGTTGAGCACGGGCACGGTCTTGGCCCCCGCAAAGAGGTGGGTGACCTCGGTGATCTGGCCCGCCGGTGCGATCGTGCGACCGCCTGCGGTGTAGGTGGTTTCGTAGATGTCGATGCCGGTGGCCCTGTCAGTCGTCACCCGCGCCTTGGCGTCGATGTGTTCGTCCTGGCCCGCAATAAAGGCGGTCATCCAATATTTGTCGGTGATTCCGAGCCACCCGCCGGTGGACTGCCAGTCGATTTCCCCCTTCTTTTTCCAGGTCGCGTATTTGGCCAGTTTCAGGTCGGGCTTATCAAGCCCGAGCACGCCGATGGCCCCCTCATGGACGATATTGCTCTTGTGCGGGTTCGGCGGCAGTCCCTGGCGCTGGACCGAGACGTATGGGGTGAGAGTCACCGGCGCGGCGCCGGGATTGGCGACCGTGTCGGTAATGGTGAACATCGAGCGGGTGTCGACATCGATCCTGCGCGTGAAGGTCATGCCCCCCGGCGCGGCATAGGTCAGCACCACCGGGTGACCAGGAGAAAGGGTCGATCCCGAAGTTGCCGCCCAAAGGCTCTGCGAGGTGGGCAGGCCGCTCAGGTTCGCGCCGAGCCAGCCGGATTCGGCAAAGTAGGCGTCGGCCATGCCTTCCGGACGCAGCAACTCTACGGGCGGGGACGACCTGGCCACGGTCTGTCGATAGGACTTGAGAAACAGATCGTCGATGCGGGCGCCGCGCAGCGAAATCGATCCGGCCAATGACGGCGTGTCGATCAGCAGCCTCGGACTAAGGGCCAGGGCCTGTGAGTGCGACATATGCGGCGCCGTCGGCGCAAACACCGATGCGGCAACCACGGGCTGCAGGGCGTTGCGAGCCCGCGCCGCTTCGGCCTGCTTGGCTGCTGGCCCGATGATGAAGTGCTGATAGGCCAGCACCAGGATCGCCGTAACGATCACAAAGGCGATCAGGTTCTTGTTGTCGTTCTGCATTCGTAAAGAGTCTGGCCGGGTGATGAGGCGTTGAGGCGAAGGCTCGCCCGGTGGCGCTCGCACTATAACTCGGCGCCGAGCCTTATCAGCGCGGTTTTCATATCGTCAAGCAAGGCGTTCCAGGGTCGTCGTGCGGCGCCGCTCCTGGCAATGAACACGTAGTCGCAGCCGGGGCGGCCAAGCGCCAGCGTAAGGGTGCGGGCTGCCTCTCGCAGTCGCCGCTTGGCGCGATTGCGCACGACAGCCCCGCCGATCCTGCGCGTCGCCGTAAAACCAATGCGGACTGCGGCGGAGCCATCCGCCCGATCGCGCGCCTGTGCGACAATCGCGCCGCGGGCGCAGACGCGCGCTTTGGCGACGGCCAGAAAATCGGGGCGCCTTCTTAAGTGCTCGATGACGATGGGTGTCGAAGTGGCGATCGAGAACCTAGGCGGTCAGGCGCTTGCGCCCACGGGCGCGCCGCCTGGCGACGATCTTCTGTCCGTTGCGGGTGGCCATGCGCGAGCGAAAGCCGTGACGGCGCTTGCGCACGAGCCGGGACGGCTGAAAGGTCCGCTTCACGAGCAAACTCCAGGGCGAATTGAGCGGGCGGAGATAGGCGAAGGCCGGCGCGGTGTCAATCACACCGCAGCGGTGCGCGCGGCCTTCGCAACGAGTGCGCTTCAACGCTCCGGGACAATGACGACCTTTCCTGTCACCTTTCGTTCGGCTAACAGGCGAAAGGCTTCGCGCCAGGCGCGCAGTGGCAATTCTGCATGGATGCGCGGCGTGATCACCCCCTCGTTGGCCATGGCCCATACGGTGGCGACATTCTCGCGGCCTTCGGCAGGCAGCCGGCGGCCATATTCGCCCGCGCGCACCCCGACCACGGAAAATCCTTTGATCAGCGGAGTGTTGGCCCCGATGGTCGGGATGCGGCCCGATGCAAATCCGACGACCATCAGACGGCCATTGAAGGCGATGCAGCGAACGCTTTCATCGAAGACATCGCCCCCCACCGGATCGACGATTACGTCCGCACCCTTGCCGCCGGTGATTGCCTTGACCGCATCGCGAAAGCCGCCTGAGACATTTACGCAGGCGTCCGGCGCATAGTTCGCGGCCACAATGGCTAGCTTTTCGTCAGAAGCCGAAGCGGCGATGACCTTGGCTCCAAGGCGCAGGGCCATGTCGACGCAAGCGAGACCGACACCGCCGGCGGCGCCGTGGACAAGCACCCACTCGCCACGCTGGAGCTGGGCCCGGCGCACCAACGTCACATAGGCGGTCAGATAGGTCGCGCCATATCCAGCCGCCTGGGATACGGACAAGCGGGCCGGCTTGGCGCGCAGACTGTCTGCGGCGCATAGGGAGAATTGCGAAAACCCCCCGTAACGGGCGCCGCCGACGACGACATCGCCGATCGTCCAGCGCTTCACGCCGTGGCCAAGCGCATCAATCTCGCCGCACACTTCCAGGCCGGGAATGAAGGGCAGCGACGGCTTGTGCTGGTATTCGCCCCGCGTCATCAACAGGTCCGGGAAGTTGACGGCTGCCGCCAAAACCCTGACACGAACCTCCCCAGGTCCCGGAGAAGGGATGGGAATCTCCCTCACTGCGCAGCCCGCGTAATCGTCAGCCAGTCGCTCGACCATCAACGCGAGCATGCTTTACCCGGTCTTCGGATTCAGGACTTGAGGCGCGGGAGGGCCGGGAGCCCGCCCAGGATCAGGCGCACAACGAACTCCGTCGCGGCCTCCGCGTCCATGGGATGGCGCTCCAGCATCCGGTCGCCGATTTCCCGGGCGACGGTAATGCAACTGGCCGCCAGATAGTCCAGGTCAACCTTGGGCGCGAGGCCGCGATCCATTACGTCGGCGAACACCGTGCGAACTTCGGCGAACACGGCGACGATCTCCGGCGTATTGCGGGCGTGGGGCAACGGATCTTCGCCGGACGGGCTTCGCGGCCAAGTCTCCCGCTCAGCGGCGAGAAAGTCGAAATAGGCGCGAACCCCAGCCCTCAGATACGATTCAAAGTCGCTCGCCTTGGCCGACTGGGCCTTAAGGATCAAGCGGAAGCGCCGCGCGCCATCGTCGGCGAGGGCGTCGAACACCTCCTCCTTGGAGCGATAGTAGTTGTAGAAGGCGCCAACGGAGAGGCCGGTGCGGCGGATGATGTCGCGCACCGTCGCCACTTCGAAACCGAGTTCTCCGAACACTTCGCGTGCGGCGTCGAGGATCGCCACGCGATTGGCCGCCTTGCTCTGCTCGCGCTTGCCGGGTGACAGGAAAATGACTTCGGACATGGTGGCTCCCGCTGAAAAGCGGACGATCAGAATTGGGCGCCCGGCGGCGGAAGTCCAGCGGGTCGGAGCTCAGACCGTGCGCTTGGCGCGGTCCTCGTCATTGGCGCCTTTGATCATTGCCCGTGCGTCGGCCCACTGTTTGTCGTCCCAGTCGCGCAAGGCGCCGAACCCGCCCCCCCCAGCGTTCCAGGCCCCTCCATCGATAGCGATCGTCTGGCCGTTCACATAGGCGGACAGGGGGTGGAGCAGATAGATTGCCAAGTTGGCGAGTTCGCGCATGTCACCAACGCGGCCCATGGGATTTCCGGACATATCGCGGCTGGCGCCGGCCTCCTGGCCGGGGCTGAGACGCGCCCATGCGCCTTCGGTCGGAAATGGTCCAGGTGCGATGGCGTTGAGCCGGATCCCCTTGGGACCCCATTCGACTGCCAATGATTGTGTCATCACGTTTAGGCCCGCCTTCGACATCGCCGATGGCACGGTAAACGGGCCCCCGCTCCACACCCAGGTGGTCAGGATCGAAATAACCGACGCCCTTTTGCGTTCAGCGATCCAACGCTTCCCGCAGTCGAGGGTGACGAAGAACGAGCCCCGAAAGACGATATTGGCGATCGCGTCGAAAGCGCGCGGCGAGAGATCTTCGGTGCGGCTGATGAAGTTGCCGGCGGCATTGTTGATCAGACCGGTAAGGGCGCCCCCGTCCGACCATATGGCATCGAGCATTTCGCTGATCGCTTCGGGCACGCGGATATCGCAGGCGTGACCCACGGCCTTGCCGCCATGCGCGTCCATCAACTCTCGGGCCGTTGCTTTTACCACCCCGCCGCGGCGCCCGCAGATATAGACCTCCGCGCCCAGCATCAGGCAGGCTTCGGCCATGACCTTGCCAAGGCCCGTCCCCCCGCCAGTGATCAGGATGCGCTCGCCTCGCAAGAGGCCGGGCTTGAACATCAGGTCGTCGGGAGTCATGTGATCCTCGTTAGCGGCGGCACGGCGTCGCATTGACGCCTTAGCCTCATTGGCGGCGAAATGCGCCGATCGCAAGATCGCGCTCACCGCGCCTTGCCACCTGCCCGTTCGATCAGGGCCATGGCAGCAGCTGGGGCCCTGACCTTGCCGCCGCTGATGAAGAAACAGAACACCTCCCGGTCCCGGCCATCGCCGGCAGAGGCCTTGTCGACCATCTCAATGCCCTCGGGGATAGCGCCGCAGGCATAGGCGTTCAGCCGCCGCGCCCAACGATAGAGCTCAACGGGCGGGTATCCGGTCGGGATCTCATCGGCTCCCATCTGCAGGCGGGTGTAGACGAAGCCGGCGGTGGCGTCGCCAATCAGTGGGTAGTCGTCATTGTGAGAACAGCAGATAGCCACGCCGCGATCGCGGCATAGGGCGACAAATTCGGGCGCCCGAAAGCTGGCGTGTTTGACCTCGACGCAATGGCGCAGAGCGAGCCCGCCCAGGGTATCGGGCAGCAGGCCCAGGAAGGCGGCGAAGTCGGTGCCGTCGTAGGTTTTGGTTTGCATGAACTGCCACAAAATCGGGCCGAGCTTGGGGCCCAGCTCGACGATCCCCTGGCCGAGGAACCGGGCAATCGATTCTTTCGCATCCGCCAAGACGCGGCGGTTGGTGCAGAAACGTGAGGCCTTGATAGTGAAGATGAAGTCAGCCGGCGTCTGCGTCGACCACTTGGCGAAGGTGGCCCGGTCCTGCATCGAGTAGTAGGTCGAATTGACCTCGATCGCCGTCAACCTCCCGCTTGCATAGGCAAGTTCATCGGCCTGGCGCGTTGCCTTCGGGTAAAAGACGCCTCGCCAGGGTGCGAACGTCCAGCCCCCGATCCCGGCATGTATGGCGCCCGCCATCTTTAGCTTCTCCCGCAAAGATATTGATTATCGCCAGCCGCCCTGAAATCAGTCCACACTGTAAGCCGCTTGAGGCGGCACCGGGGGCGACTCAAGCCATCGCCGCAGGAACTTGAAGAACTTGAGCATGAGACGTTTGGCGCTCACTGTCGCGCTAATTGCGCCACTCTGCGCCTGCGCCGGCGTCGGCCATCGGCCGGCGAACGTCAGCTTGCCTGCGGTCTATGACACGTCAGCGGGGTCCCGGACCCTCACTCCGGTCGAGCTTGATCGCTGGTGGTTACTGTTTGACGACAGTGATCTCAACGCACTTGAGGCACAGGCGTTTAGCACCGCTCCTGACGCCCGCACCGCGGCCGCCCGCGTAATGGAGGCGAAGGCAACCCGCGACAGTCAAACCGCCCAGACTCTGCCTACCGGCGAAATTGCCGGCAAGGACAATCGACAGGTAGCCACGAATCTGGGCGGCGCATCTCACCAGCTGTTTCCCATCGGAGGAACCACCGATAGCCAGACGCTCAATTTCAATGTCTCCTGGGAACTGGACCTGTTCGGCCGGCTGGCGGTCGCGCGCGGGGTGGCCAATGCCGATCTGGCCGCCGCCCGCTTCAATATTGAAGGCGTAAGGGCGAGCCTCGCGGCCGGCGTCGCCGACAGCTATTTCCAGGTCCGCGGCTTGGCGATTCAGCTGCAGGACGCCCGCGAAAGCGTTCGAATCCAGACACAGCTGGAAGGTGTGGCCCAGAAGAAGGCGGCGCTTGGCCTGGGCGCCGCATCCGACGCAGACCGTATCGCAGGCGATCTGTCGCAGGCGCGGGCGCAGGCGGTCGAACTGGAAGCTCAGCTTCACGCCGCGAAACGGCAGCTGCTGATTCTCATCGGCCTCGGCACGGCGCCGATTTCCAGCCTGCCGTTGGGTCCCCAGGCCCGCGATGCGCCGCCTGTACCCCTGGCCACGCCTGGCGACCTGCTCGCTCGCCGGCCCGACGTGCGCGAGGCGGAGGCGCGTCTACGCGCCCAGGCCGGCACCGGCCGGCTGCGGCATCTGGCTATCTTTCCGACTTTCACCCTGTTGCCAGGCCTCGGCCTCTCCCGGACGGTGTCGCCGGGAGTCTCGTTCATGCCGCCAGCAACCCTGGTTCCGGCCCAACAGTCGACCAGCCTCGGGTTCTGGTCGTTGGGCGTCGGTGTCAGTGTGCCCGTGCTCGATATCCCCCGCCTGCTCTACGAGGCGAAGGCCGAGGACGCCCGCACCGAACAGGCGGTGATCACCTACGAAAAAACGGTTCAGACCGCCTACGGCGAAGCGGAGAACGCCCTGACCAACCTGACTGCCGCCGAGCGCGCCGTGACCACCTTGGAAGCCGGTGAAGCGCGCGCCAGTCGCGCCTCGCACGGCGCGGCAAGACTCTACGCCATGGGCCTCACCGACATCACCGCGGCTCTGTCGGCGGAGCAGGCTTGGCGCGCCACCCGTGCGGCCCTGACTGCCGAACGGGTGCAGGCGTTGCGGCAGGCGGTTGCGACCTATAAGGCGCTCGGCGGCGGATGGGCTTACGCAGCCTCGGCAGCCAAGCGTCAATGAGAACAGCCGCCATGCGCCTCGAAAGATCGTATCCCACATCCTTTCTGGTCGTGGCGCTGGCGTTGGCCGCCTCGCTTGGCGCCTGTCAGCAGCAGCCAGGCGAAAGCGCCAAGGCGCAGGCGCGCGCCGTCAGCGTCGTAGATGTCGAACCCCGGGCAATCGAAGGCGGCCTCATCGCCTCTGGGCAGCTTGTCCCCCGGGAGGACGTAACGATCTATCCCCAGATTTCAGGCTACCGGGTCTCCAAGCTTCGGGTTGATGTCGGTGCCTGGGTCAAGGCTGGCGAGCCCATGGCCCAACTGGACGACACGCTGCTTCGGGCCCAATTGGCCCAACAGTCCGCGCTGGCGGCGCAGCAGGCGATCCTCGCCGATGAAGCCCAGTCCGAGGCGGCCCGGGTCAAGGGATTGGATGGCCAGGGCCTGCTTTCCCAAGAGCAAATTGACACCCGGCGTTTCGCGGCCCGTTCGACCAGGGCGCAGGCGAACGCACAGCAGGCAGCCGCCCAGGATCTGCGAACCCGGGACGGGTTGATGATCGTTCGCGCGCCGTGTTCGGGATTGGTGATTGAGCGCAATGTGCGCATCGGCGACGAAAGCGGCGGTGGGACGACCCCCTGGTTCAGGATCGCCCGGGACGGCCAGGTCGAGTTGGCCGCCGATGTCGACGAGGAGGCCCTTGCGAAGCTGCGGCCAGGACTTTCGGCCAGGGTCGGTCTGGCCGATGGAACCCAGGTGATCGGGTTTGTGCGCCTCGTCGCGCCGTCCCTGGACGCAGCAACGAAGCTTGGCAAGGTGCGCATCAGCCTGCCGGTCCGCGGCGACATTCGTGCCGGCGGCTTCGCCAGCGCGACGTTCCTGGGGGCGGCGCGCTCGGCTCTGGCCGTGCCCGAAACGGCCGTGCGCTATGACGCCAACGGGGCGTCGGTAATGCTGGTCGACGCCGACGACAGGGTGAGCCGCGCCCCGGTAACGACCGGGCAGAGGGGCGGCGGCTATGTGGAACTGGTTACCGGTCCCCCCGCTGGCTCGCGCGTGGTCGAAAAGGCCGCCGCGATGCTGGTGCCGGGCGACTACGTGGTTCCGGCCCCCGCGACATGAGCGATCAGCCTCGCTTCGCACCCTCCGCATGGGCCATTCGCAATCCGATACCCATCGCGGTGCTTTTTATCGCAGCGGTGCTGGCCGGGCTGGTTTCATACACCGGCCTGGCGATCAAGAACTTCCCCAACATCGACTTTCCCGCCGTGATGGTGTCTGTGACCCGCAGCGGCGCCGCGCCCGATGAAATGGAAAGCCAGGTAACGCGGCCCGTCGAAAACGCCCTGGCCGGACTTTCCAACATTGATTCCATCGCCTCGACGGTGAGCGAGGGCTCGTCGAACACGCTGATCCAGTTCCAGCTCGGTCAGAACCTGCAAAAGGCCACCGACGACGTCCGCTCGAAGATCGACCAGATCCGCAACGAACTGCCCCGCGATGTCGATCCGCCAATCACTCAGCGCCTTGAGATCGACGACCAGCCAATAGTTACCTACGCGGTCACCGATCCAACAATGTCGGAGCCGGAACTCTCCTGGTTCATCGACAACACCATCGCCAGGCGGTTGCAGGCCAGTTCCGGCGTCGCGCGGATCGACCGGCTGGGCGGCGTCGATCGCGAAATCAACGTGCTGGTCGATCCGGATCGCCTCGCGGCCCATGGGCTGACGGCTGCACAGGTCAGCGACGCCCTGAGTCTCGCCAACGTCGATGTTCCTGGCGGTCGCACGGTCATCGGGGGCCGCGAGCAGACCGTTCGCGTGCTGGGCGCCGCGACCAGCGTCGACCAGGTCCGCAACCTCACCATTCCTGCGGCCGGAGGATCGTTCGTCCGACTTTCCGACGTCGCCGAGATCGGCGACGGATCGGCGGAGGTGCGAACCTTCGCCCTGCTCAATGGCCGGCCGGTGGTTGGTTTCGAAGTCAGTAAGACCAAGGACGCCAGCGAGGTTTCAACCGAGGACGGCGTCGACGCTACCATTGCGCGGCTGCAAAAGGCCAATCCCGGCCTTTCGATCCACAAGATCGTCTCTCAGGTCGATCGAACGCGGGCGAGTTTCTCGGCCACGCTGCACACCCTCTTGGAAGGCATGGCGCTGGCGGCGCTGGTGGTCTGGCTGTTTCTGCGCGACTGGCGCGCGACCGCCGTCACCGCAGTGGCCATGCCGGCCTCGCTGATCCCGACGTTCGCGTTCATGAAGCTGGTCAATTTCAGCCTCAATACGGTGACCCTGCTGGGCCTGACCCTGGTCATTGGCATCCTGGTCGACGACGCCATCGTTGAGATCGAGAACATCGAAAAGCGGGTCTTCGCGGGCATGCGGCCCTACGACGCCGCCATCCAGGGTGCCGATCAGATCGGCCTTGCCGTGGTCGCCACCACCTTCGCGATCGTCGCGGTGTTCTTGCCCGTGGGCCTGATGCCGGGCATTCCGGGCCAGTTCTTCCGCGAGTTCGGGATCACCGTCTCCGTGGCCGTCCTGTTTTCACTTGTGGTCGCCCGGCTGTTGACGCCCCTGATGGCCGCCTATTTTCTGAAAGCCAAACCCGCGCGCGAACGTCCCCCGTTGCCAAGGCTCTACACCCGCACCCTCACCTGGGCGCTCGACCATCGTATTCTCGCCGCGGTGATTGGGGGCCTGTTCTTCGTGGGCTCTGTGGCGCTGATGATCCCGCTGAAAAAGGGCGTCCAGCCCGAGGGAAACCCGAACTACCTGTACGTCAATATCGAGGGCCCGCCCGGCGCCACGCTCAAGGACATGCGGGCGGTGGTCGCGAAACTGGACGCGGTCATGGCCCGCATGCCGGAGACCCAGGCCGTGTTCGCCCAGGTCGGCGGTGGCAATGTCTCGTCCGGGCCCGGCAGCTTCAGCGCTAGCGCAGGTGTGGGCCAAGGGGCCGTGGTAGCGGTGCTGAATCCCAACCGCAATGCCAAGGCCGCAGTGATCCGCGATCGCCTTCGTCCGCTTCTGCGCGACATTCCCGACGCGCGCCTGACCTTCGACTCGTCGGGCTTCGGGGCCGCCAACGTCCAAGTGATCTTGACCAGCGAGACCGGCCAAGGGTTGGAGGCCGCCGCGCTGGAATTGCAGCGGGAAATGCGCGGCGTGCCGGGTCTGGCCGATCCGCGTCCGGCGACGCCGCCCAGCGGCGCGGAACTCGTGGTCAGGCCGCGAGCCGATGAGGCGGCCCGCCTGGGCGTCTCCGCCAGCGTCATTGCCGCAGCGGCGCGGATCGCCACAGTCGGAGATATCGACGCCAACGTCTCCAAACTCGACGAGGGGGAGCGACGCATCCCCATCCGTGTGCGCCTGCCCAAAGCCGATCGGAGCGATCTGTCGGTGATCGAAAACCTTCGCCTGCCAACCGCAACGGGCGGCGTCACCACCCTCGGCGCCGTCGCCGACGTGTTTTTCCGCGCCGGGCCGGCCCAGATCGACCGGATCAATCGGGAACGGGAGATCACCACTATTGCCGACACGACCGGGGGCATTCAGATCGGGGACGCCGCCGCCAAGGTCGACCGTCTGCCGATCATGCGCCATCTGCCGGCGGGCGTTGGGCGGGCGTCCGAGGGCCAGGAACAGGCCTATGCGCAACTCTTCGGCGGATTCGCCGTCGCCATCGCCTCGGCGCTGGGCCTTGTCTATGCGGTGATGGTGTTGCTCTTTCGCAGCTTCTTCAAACCGCTGGTCATACTTTCGGCCCTGCCGACGGCGATCGGCGGCGCCCTGCTGGCCCTGCTGGCCACCGATCTGTCGCTTTCTATTCCTTCGCTGATCGGATTTCTGATGCTGATGGGGCTGGCGGCAAAGAACTCCATCCTACTGGTGGAATACGCCATCGAACGCGAACGGGAAGGACACTCCCAGCGGGACGCCTTGTTCGAGGCTTGCCGCGAGCGAGCTCGGCCGATCGTCATGACCAGCCTGGCGATGATGGCCGGCATGGCGCCCACCGCCCTGACGCTCGGTAAAGGCTCGGAGTTTCGCCAGCCAATGGCCGTAGCGGTGATCGGGGGACTGATCACGTCGACCATTCTGTCGCTGGTGCTGGTGCCTGTTGTCTACGAATTCGTCGACGACTTCGAGCGCTGGTTGAGCCCGCGACTTGGCCGCCTGGTCACCCCAAGGCGCGCGCCGAGCACAGCCTATCCGGCCGCGGGCGAAGAGGCCGCACTCTAGGATCCAGCCTGGAGATGGGCGCGCAGCCGTCGCAGGAACGGCAGGGCCTGCTCAAATTCCTGCGCCGCGAACGCGCGCCGCAGCGCCTGGACCGGCGCGCGCGCCGCTTCCAGGCACGCGCGGTTCGTCGCCCGGCCCGAGTTCGTCGGGGCGACCCCTTTGCGCCGTGCGTCGTTGGCGTCGGTGTTCACCGTGGCCAGACCGCGTGCCTGAAGGCCCTGGAGAGTTGCAGTTATCGCGCTGCGAGAGACACCCAGCGCCGCCGCCAGAGTCCCGGGCGATTGTGGTCCGTCGCTGTGGTCCAGCCACGACAGCACCGAAAATTCCGCAGCGCTTAGGCCGCTGGGCAATACGCGCTGCAGAGCCATGCGAGCATTACGATCGATTGCGGAGACCAGCGCCAGCAGTTCGACGTCGGGCCTGCCTCTGACTACCGCCGCCATGATCTGCCTCCACCCATGCGGGCAGATAATTCACCCATAAACTATAAATGGTTAACTTCTAAACTATCGAAGGGCCCACTTGTTCGATCTCTTCGAGACCCCTTCGGGCCAGGCCATCGGCGCGTTCGTTGAGAAAGTGGCCGGCATGACCTTTGATCCAGCGCCAATCCACCTGATGGCGAAGGCGCGCGTCGTCGAGCGCGCGCCACAAATCCTCGTTCTTCACCGCGCCCTTGCTCATCGTGCGCCAACCGCGCGCCTTCCACAGACTGAGCCACTGGGTGATACCGGTCTGCAGATAACGGCTGTCGGTGTGCAGTTCGACCTGGCATGGCCCTTTGAGGGCGCGCAGAGCCTCGATGGCCGCGGTCATCTCCATCCGGTTGTTGGTGGTCGCCGCTTCACCGCCCCAGATCTCGCGTTCACGGCCGCCCCACATCAGCAGGGCTCCCCACCCGCCCGGCCCCGGATTTCCTCGGCAAGCGCCGTCGGTATAGATCACCACCTTGGGCGTCATCGTGCAGAGCCGAGCAACTCCAGGCCTACCCCGGCGCGTGCCGCTTCGCGGTGCACGGCCAGCTTTCGCTCGTATTCCATTGGGTCTTTGGGCCGCACAAGCGCTCCGGCCGGAGCGACGCCCCAGTCGTTTAGCCTGGTCAGGAAGAAGCGCATCGCCGCCCCGCGAGTCAGCAACGGCAGGGCGGCCATCTCGGCGTCGCTCAACGCCCGTCGCCGGCGATAACCGTCGATGAAGGCGCGGGCCGCGGTGACATTGAAACTACCGTCAAGCTCGAAGCACCAGGCGTTGAGCGCCACGCCGATGTCATAGGCCAGGGTGTCGGTTGCGGCGAAATAGAAGTCGAATGCGCCTGCGAAATGGCCATCGCGGAAGAACACGTTATCCGGAAAAAAATCCCCGTGAATGATGCCTTGCGGCAGGTTGGCCGGCCAGCCTCGCGCCAACAGCGACAGATCAGAAGCGATGGTCGGCGCAAGCCCAGGCTTAAGACCGTCGGCAGCCGCGGCGAGGGCGGGCGTGAACATGATCGGCCACTGGGCTTGGCCAAGTGTGTTAGCGCGGTTCCCACCAAACCCGCGAGCGGCCTCGTGCAGCCACGCAAGGCCCTCCCCTGCTTCCCGGCACTGCGCGACGCTGGGGCGGCGAATGGAAAGGCCCGACAGGAATTCAACCAACGCCGCCGGTTTGCCACGCAGGATCTTCAGCATACGCCCCGCCTGATCGGTGACCGGCCGCGGGCAGGGAAAGCCCGCCTGGGCGAGCCACTCCATCAAACCGAAGAAGAACGGCAGGTCATCGGCCGCCACCCGGCGCTCGAACACGGTAAGAAAATAGCGGCCGCGCTCTGTCTCGACCAGGAAGTTGGAGTTCTCGACCCCCTCGGCGATGCCCTTGAAAACCAGCGGCCGGCCGAGCTCGAAGTCGGCCAAGAACGCTTCAAGTTCAGCGTCGGTGACGTCGGTGTAGACGGCCATGCCAGGTCTTGCCTCCGCCTATGGGTGGGGAGCCGCCAAGCGCCGGGTGTGAAAATGCGACCACATCCTGCGTGCGCAGGCTATCATGCAGCCCCGCCCTAATGGCTGCGTTACCTTCCCTCCCATCAAGGGCAGGTAGGTAACGTTACAGGCGCTCGACGATGGTCACATTGGCGAGGCCGCCGCCTTCGCACATGGTCTGCAGACCCCACTTCTTGCCGCGTGCCTTCAAGGCGTGCAGCAGGGTGGTCATCAGCTTGGTCCCAGAGGCGCCCAGCGGATGGCCAAGGGCGATCGCGCCGCCATTGACGTTGATCTTGTCGGGATCGGCACCCAGTTCCTGGAGCCAGGCCACCGGCACTGAGGCAAAGGCTTCATTGACCTCATAGAGATCGATGTCGTCGATCGACAAGCCGGCCTTTGCCAGGGCTTTCCGCGTCGCCGGTAGAGGCGCTTCGAGCATGATCACCGGATCGCCCCCGACGAGGGTCAGGGTGTGGATGCGGGCCATCGGCTCGATCCCCAGGGTCTTCAGGCCCGCTTCACTGACCACCATGACCCCCGAGGCGCCGTCGCAAATCTGGCTGGAGGTGGCGGCAGTGATCTTGCCCCCCTCGCGAAGCAGCTTTACCGATTTGATCGCCTCAAGGGTGGAATCGAAGCGTATACCCTCGTCGACCGTGTGCCGCGCGGCGGCCCCTTCCGCATCTTTGATGCCGACGCCGACGATCTCGTCCTTGAACGCGCCACCTTGGGTAGCCGCAATAGCCTTCTGGTGGCTGCGATAGGCGAACTCGTCGAGCTGCTCGCGGCTGAGATGATACCGATCGGCCATCATTTCCGCGCCCATGAACTGGCTAAACTGGATGTCAGGATAACGCTCTTCCATGCGGGCGCTTTTGGGCATGCCAAAGCCGTTCTGCGCCGGAAGAGCGACAGATAGTCCCATCGGGACGCGGGTCATGCTCTCGACGCCCGCGGCGATGACGATGTCCTGCGTCCCGCTCATGATCGCCTGGGCGGCGAAGTGCAGGGCCTGTTGCGAAGAGCCACATTGCCGATCCACGCTAGTGGCCGGCACGCTCTCGGGAAATCTCGACGCGAGGACCGCGCCGCGGGCGATATTGTTGCCCTGTTCGCCCGCCTGTCCCACGCAGCCCATGATGACGTCCTCGACGAGGGCCGGATCGGCGCCGGTGCGCTCGACCAGG
>JAYTRF010000173.1:0-9521 GCA_043746375.1 Caulobacteraceae bacterium
GGCCGATCAGAATCGGCCAAAGGCGCACGCAGCCCACGGCCTCACTCTCCGCCCAAGCAATCGGCGAGAGCTCCAAGAGCGGGCCATTGCCTTCCCGCAGGCGTTCGGCGGCCTTTGCATATCGTCCGGGCCCGAAGGCGGCCGCGACTAGGGCGTCGACGAGACAGCCGTCCTTGGGTCGTTCCGAGCGAAGTGTTACGCGCGCAATCATGGCCGGCGCGCCATAGGGGCCAGGGCCTTCCCGGTCAACGCCCGGCGCGTTGCGATCGAGCAGGCCAGCTTGTATGTGCCCCCATGCCCGATGCGGAGAGCGCGCTGCCTTCGGCCCGCGCTCTGTTGCGCGAGCGTGATTACCTGGCGTTCTGGGCTTCTCGTTGGATGGGATCGCTCGGGACCGGAATCCAGAGCGTCACCATGGGCTGGCAGATCTATACGATATCGCGGCACACCCTGAGCGTCGGCGCCTCGGCCCTGAACGTCAGTCTGATCGGCCTGCTGACCTTCGCCCCGCTGTTTCTGCTCGCCCTGGCGGCTGGCGAGACCGCCGACCGTCACGATCGGCGCAGGGTGCTGATGGTCTGCTGGGCGGGCGAGATCGTCGCGGTGGGTATCATCATCGCCGCTACTTTGACCCGAAGCGCCACCGTACCGCTACTCCTTGGGGTAGCGCTGGTGTTCGGCGCCTCGCGCGCGTTCTTCCAGCCGGCGAGCACGGCGCTGGGGCCGATGCTGGTGCCGCGGCCCCTGTTGCCGCGGGCCATCGCGTGGAATTCTCTCGCCGGCCAGAGCGCCTCAATCGTCGGGCCGGCGGTGGCCGGCCTGCTCCTGACGATCGCGCCGATAGCCGCCTACGCGACCAGTCTTGGTCTCTATATTGCCGCCGCCGCCTGCCTGTTGCTCATCCGACGAAGCGGCCAGCCGGTCGTGCAGCCCGGGTCGCGGTGGGTGTTGGTCAAGGAGGGCCTAGCCTATGTCTGGCAAAACCGCATCGTTTTTGGCGCTATATCACTGGACCTCGCCGCCGTTATCCTGGGCGGGGCGACGGCGCTGTTGCCGGCCTTCGCCCGCGACGTGCTGCATGTGGGGCCGCAGGGCTTTGGCATACTGCGCGCGGGACCGGCGCTCGGGGGCGCGGCCGCCGCAGTGTTCCTGGCCGGTCGGCCGATCCGCCGCAAGGCCGGGCTGGTGATGTTCTGCGGCGTCGCCGTCTATGGCGCCGCGACCCTGGTATTCGGGCTGTCCCGCCTTCTTTGGCTCTCGGTCGGGGCGCTGGCGGTGCTCGGCGCGGCGGACATGCTGAGCGTCTACGTGCGCCAGACGCTGGTCCAACTGGTCACGCCGGACGCCATGCGCGGGCGGGTTGCCGCAGTATCCACCCTGTTCATCGGCGCCTCAAACGAGCTTGGCGAGTTCGAAAGCGGCGTGGCGGCGCGATTCCTGGGCGTCGTTGGCGCGGCGGTGTTCGGCGGCATTGGGGCCCTGGCTGTCACGGCGGCCTGGGCGAAATTCTTTCCCGCCTTGCGTAAAGCTGACCGCCTCGAATAATCGAAAGGCCAAAGGCTTCATTTCAGAACGCGGGAGATTTCAGCATGGGCATTTTGAACGGGAAGGTGGTTCTGGTCACCGGAGGCGGCAACGGCATCGGCCGTGACTGCGCCCTGATCGCCGCGCGCGAAGGCGCCAAGGTGGTCGTCAATGACCTCGGCGGCAGCCTCGCCGGCGGCGACGAAGGCTCTGCGGGGCCGGCAGAGACGGTCGCCCAGGAAATCCGCGCCGCCGGCGGCGAGGCGGTGTCCAATTCCGAGAGCGTCACCTCTCTCAAAGCGGTGCAGGGCATGGTCGAGCAGGCCATGGATAGCTTCAAGGGCCTGCACGCGGTGATCAATCCGGCCGGCATTCTGCGCGACGCCATGTTCCACAAGATGGCCGACGCCGACTGGGACAAGGTCATCGAAGTCCACCTGCGCGGCTCGTACAACGTCTGCCGCGCCACTATCGAGCACTTCCGGAACCAGGAGGACGGGGCCTATGTCCTGTTCACCTCGACGTCCGGCCTCTACGGCAACATCGGCCAGACCAACTACGGCGCAGCCAAGATGGGCATCGCCGCCCTGTCGCGGATCATCGCCATGGAAGGCGCCGCCAAGAACGTACGCGCCAATTGCATTGCGCCCGTGGCGTGGACGCGAATGACCCAGTCGGTGCCGGTGCGCGACGAGGCGGCGGTGGCCAGGCGCGAGCAGATGGCCAAGATGATCAGGCCCGACCAGCCGGCGCGCTTCGCCGTCGCTCTGGTTGCCGATGCGGCGAAGACCGTCAGCGGGCAGTTCTTCGGGGCCAGCGGCGAGAACCTGATCCTGTACAGCCAGCCCCGACCGATCGAGACGGTGACCAAAGCCGAAGGCTGGACCCTGGAAACCATTCTCTCCGAAGCCCTCCCGAAGATGGCCGAGAAGTTCATCCCCCTCGGCCGCGCGCCGGTCGCAGCCCCGCAGCCGGCAAAGGCGTAGAAACCCTTTTCCGACTGCGGGAGAAGCAGAGAGAGAGCAGGAGCGAGTGTTGGGACGACTTGAAGGCAAATCGGCGGTAATCACGGGCGCGGCGAGCGGGATCGGACGGGCAAGCGCGCGTCTGTTCGCCAGCGAGGGAGCTAGCGTCCTTTGCTTTGACCGGGCGGCTGAGGTCGACCAAACTGCGGCGATGGTCGTCGAGGCTGGCGGTCGCGCCATCGCCGTGCGCGGTGACGCCGGGGAAGAGAGCGACGTCAAGGCCGCCGTCGAACGCGCGGTCGGCGAATTCGGCGCGCTGGACGCGATCTACGCCAACGCCGGGGTCAGTGGCGGCTACACTCCAATAGAGGAGCTGACCCCCCAGGCCTGGGCTGAGGTGCTGCGCATCAACCTGATCGGGCCGTTCCTGGCTATCAAGCACGCCAGCCCGATCATGCGCCAAGCCGGCAAGGGCTCGATCATCTGCACCGCCTCGGTCGCGGGCCTGCGGTCGGGCGCTGGCGGGATTCCCTACAGCGCCAGCAAGGCCGGCGTGATCAGTCTGGTGCAGACCACCGCCAATGTCCTCTATGGCTCCGGCGTGCGGGTCAACGCCATCTGCCCAGGCCTGATCGAGACCGGCATGACGCGGCCGATCTATGTGCGGGCGCGCGAGAGGGGATCCGACGATAAAATCGGCCAGCTCAACCCTCTGAAACGCGGCGGGGAACCCAGCGAGATCGCCCACATGGCCCTCTTCCTGGCCAGCGACGACGCCTCCTACGTCAACGGCCAGGCGATCGCCGTCGATGGCGGCCTGTCGAGTTCGCACCCCGTCGGATCGCGGCGCGGATGATTGGCGACACCATTTCCCTTGGGGCTCGGCTGACGCAGTTGGCGCGGGAGCGGCCTGCCCGGCCTGCGGTCAGCGACGTCGATCGCACGGTCACCTGGCGAGAGCTCGATTTGCGCACCAATCGCATCGCGCGCGGGCTCGAGAAGGTCGGCGTGAAGCAAGGCGACCTGGTGACCATCGGCATTCCCAACAGCGTCGATTTCGTCGAGGCCTGCTATGGCCTGTGGAAGGTCGGGGCAACGCCGCAGCCGATTTCCCACCGACTGCCCGCCACCGAGGCGGAGGCCGTGATGGTTTTGGCCCAGACGCCGATACTGCTGGCAGTTGGCCCGCCTTCGGGGGGGCGGCCCCAGTTCGACATTCCGGGGCTCCTGGCCCTCAGCGACGACGAAAGTCCGCTCGAGGACCTTATTGCGCCGATTTACAAGGCTCCGACATCGGGCGGATCGACGGGCCGGCCCAAGCTGATCCTCTCGGGCGGCCCAGGCGTGTTCACCCCGCCCGAAACCGGCGTTGGCGGCTATCGCACGACCTCCGAGGACGTGATGGTCATGCCAGGACCGCTCTACCATAACGGCCCTTTCACCTCCGCGTTCGGCGGCCTCAACATGGGCGCGCACCTGGTGATCATGCCGAGGTTCGACGCCGAGGCGACGCTGAAGACGGTCGAGCGTCACAGGGGCACCTGGATGTACTTGGTGCCGACGATGATGGGCCGCATCTGGCGCCTGCCGCAGGAGGTGCGCGGCGCCTATGACGTCTCGAGCCTGAAGACGGTCTGGCACCTGGCCGCCCCCTGCCCGCCGTGGCTTAAGGAGGCCTGGATCGAGTGGCTGGGTCCCGAGGTGATCATGGAGCTCTATGCGGGCACCGAAGCCCAGGCGGTGACGATCATCACCGGAACCGAGTGGCTTGAACACCGCGGCTCGGTCGGCCCGGTGCGCTTTGGCGAGATGTGCGCCTTCAATGAGGCCGGCGAGCCGCTGCCCGCCGGCGAGATCGGGGAAGTCTACATGCGCAGGCCGCAAGGCTCGCCGGCTTCCTACCAGTATCGGGGCGCCACGCCGCGTACCTTGCCGGGCGGCTGGGAGTCGCTGGGCGACATCGGCTGGTTCGACGCCGACGGTTACCTCTATCTGGCCGACCGTCGCACCGACATGATCCTTGTCGGCGGCTCCAACGTCTATCCGGCCGAGATCGAGGCGGCGATCGACGAGCATCCGCTGGTGGCGTCCAGTGCTGTGATCGGGCTGCCGGATGAGGACCTCGGTTCCCGCATCCACGCCATCGTCCAGCCCCGGTCGGGGCTCACAGAGGAGACGCTGCGCGAGCACGTGCGCGGCCTGCTGGTCACCTACAAGCAGCCGCGGTCGTTCGAGTTCGTGACCGAGAACATCCGCGACGACGCTGGCAAGGTGCGCCGCACCCAACTGCGTGACGAGCGGATCGCGGCAGCGCCGGCGGGAGGCAGGTCCACATGACCATCCGGGACAAGGCCTATATCGCGGGGGTTTACGAACACCCGACCCGCGACGCCCCCGACCTTTCAACCGCTCAGATCCACGCCCAGTGCGCCAAGGGGGCTCTGGCCGATGCCGGTCTCTCCAAGGACGATATCGACGGGTATTTCTGCGCGGGGGACGCGCCGGGGTTCGGGGCCCTCTCGATGGTCGACTACATGGGCCTGAAGGTCCGCCACGTCGATTCCACCGAGACCGGCGGGTCTTCTTACATCCTCCATGTCGGCCACGCCGCAGAGGCGATTGCGGCCGGCAAGTGCCAAGTGGCTTTGGTCACGCTGGCCGGTCGGCCCCGGCAGATGCGGCGGGGCGGCAGACCGGGCGGGGCCCAGATCGGCGGCGGGTTTTCGGACGTGCCTGAGGCGGGGTTCGAGAACATCTGGGGCGGCACCACCCACAACATGTATGGCCTCTGCGCCATGCGGCACATGCACGACTTTGGCACAACGTCCGAACAGCTTGCCTGGATCAAGGTCGCCGCCTCGCACCACGCTCAGTGGAACGAGCACGCCATGTTGCGCGAAGTAGTGACCGTCGAGGACGTCCTGGCATCCCCGATCATCGCCGATCCACTGCACCGGCTGGACTGCTGCGTGATCACCGACGGTGGGGGCGCGGTTATCGTCACGACCCCCGAAATCGCCAGGAGCCTCAAGCGTCCGCTGGTCAGGATCATCGGCGCCGGTGAAGCGCCCAAAGGTCCCGCCGGCGGGCGCGATCTCGACCTGACTTATTCAGGGGCCGTCTGGTCCGGTCCACCGGCCTTCGCCGAAGCCAAGGTAAAACCGGCCGACATCAAGTACGCCTCGATCTACGACAGCTTCACGATCACCGTTCTGATGCAGATCGAGGACCTGGGCTTCTGTGAAAAGGGCAAGGGCGGGGCCTTTGTCGCTGATGGTAATCTGATCTCGGGAGTCGGCAAGCTGCCGTTCAACACCGACGGCGGCGGGCTCTGCAACAACCATCCGACCAACCGCGGCGGCATCACCAAGGTCATCGAGGCGGTCCGCCAGGCCCGGGGTGAGGCTCATCCGAAGGTGCAGGTTCCAAGCTGCGATCTGGTCATCGCCCATGGCACCGGCGGCCTGCTTGGCGCCCGGCACGGCGCGGCGACGCTGATCATGGAAAGGCTCTGAAACTACCATGGCCGAGACACGCAGGATTCCCGCACCGGCGGTCAACGTCGAGAGCCAGCCGTTCTGGGACGCTGCGGCGGGGGGTCGATTTCTGATCAAGCGTTGCGGCGCGTGCGGCGAGGCGCACTGGTACCCGCGCGCGATCTGCCCGTTCTGCTTTTCCGAGGACACCGCCTGGGAGGAGAGCCCTGGCGAAGGCGTCATCTACACCTTTAGCGTCATGCGCCGGAACACGCCGGTCCCCTACGCCATCGGCTACGTGACCCTCGACGAAGGCGTTTCGCTGTTGACCAACTTCGTCGAATGCGACCTGGACGCCCTGGCCATAGGCCAACGGGTCAAGGTGAAATGGACGCCGACCGAAGGCGGGCCGCCAGTGTTCACCTTCGCGCCAGTCTGAAGCCCACCGCGAGCCTCAGCGCGCTTCGAGTTCCCGGACGAGGGCGCCGCGCCCGTAGACCTTGGTCAGACTCTCGGTGATCGCAGCGGTGGAAACCGCGACGCTGCGGTCCAGCACCCCGTTGTAGGCAAAGTCTCCAGCGATCGAAGCCAGGTTGCCGTCGAACACCGCGCCCCGGATGTCGCCCTTGGCGTCCACCACCGGCGAGCCTGAATTGCCGCCGGTGATGTCGTTGGTTGTGGAAAAGTCCAGCACCGTCGCCGGATCGAGGCTGGCGCGCGCGGCCAGCCAGCGCGGCGGTAGCTGGTAGGGCTCGGCGTCAGTGGCCCTGGCGTAGAGGCCAGCGATTGTGGTGAAGGGTTTCCCCTGGCCGTCCCCGCCCGTCAGCGCGGCGACCTTTCCGTAACTGAGGCGCAGGGAGAAGGTGGCATCGGGATAGAGGTTCGTCCCGAAAAGCGCCGCGCGCGCCCGCGCCAGCTTCTGATCGGCGCGCTCGATCGGACCGGCCACCTCGTTCTCCCAAAGAGTTCGCGCCGCGCGGGAGACCGGATCGGTCTTCAGCACGAACTGGATCATCGGATCGCTCGAAGCCATGAGGGCGCCCATGCCACCTTGCCACAGGGCACGCCGGACGGCGGGATCCGCAAGCCGGCTGCCATCGACGAGGCGCTGGGCCAGGGTGTGCGGACTCTCCGTGCCGAGGAACGCCGTGACCGCGAGGGAGTCGGCGCCGAGGTACTCACGGGTCTTGGCCAGCCAGAATTCCATGTAGAGGCGCTCAAGGGCCGGCGCGACGGGCTGGGGATCGAACAGGGTCTTTTCGATGAGCGGCAGGCCGGAATCGTCGAATTCTGGCAGTCGAAGGTCGGGAGGCCTGGCCCGCTCGGCTGCGCCACGAACCAGATCCCGAGCGTAAAGATAGAGTTTGGACCCGCCTCCGGCCACAGCTTCCAGCTGGCGCCAGACAATGTACTGGGCGGCGTAGAGGGTGTGCAGCTGGGCGATATCGCTCCACGGATCGCCGAGTTCAGTGGCCAGCGTGGGGTCGGCGGCCGTACGCGCTTTCAGTTCGGTCTCCGCCTTGGCGCGGGCATTTATGAACTGAGGATCGTTCAGGGCCAGCTGGCGTCCGTAGGTGGCCTTGAAGGCGTTCTCGTTGATAAACAGCGCATCTGCAGCGATCCGGCGGTGTTCGGGGCTCTCCTCGGAAAACTGCAGCAGCCGGCCTCGAAGTTCGGAGCGCTGCATTTCTTCGATCGGCAGGCGAATGTCCCGCAAGTCCTCGAGTTCCGCCACGGTCAGGCTTCGATCGGCGCCTGCGGGATTGCCCGACACGAACACTGCCTCCCCGGCGCTCGGCGGCGCCGTTGACCAGGTGAGGAAGTCAGGCGTCCGGGCCGGCTTTCCATGGTCGTAGAGCCGCAGGAAAGCGCAATCGAGCGCGAACCTCGGAAAGGTGAAGTTGTCCAGGTCGCCACCAAAGAAGGCGGCGGCGAACTCCGGGGAGAACACCAGCCGCACGTCATCGTAGCGGCGGTATTTGTAGACCTTGTACTGACTGCCGCTGAAGAAGGCGATGACCTGACAGCGCAGCACTTGGTCGTCGCCACACGCCGCCTTTTCCGCCGCCGCTACGGCGCCCTTGTGCGCGGCAGCGAAGTCTTCGCCGAACTTGCCGACCGTGGCGTTGAGGATCGGCACGGTGACATCGGTGACGCCAAGCAGCACTTCAGCCTGCATCGCCGGACAGGGGCGCTCCTGCGCTCGCGTGTCCGTCAGATAGCCGCTTAGAACGTAATCGGCGGCAGGGCTCGACAGCTGTTGGGCGCACTCGACCACGCAGTGCTGGTTGGTCAGCGCCAGGCCCTCGCGCGACACCAGGGCGGCGGAACAGCCGGTAGTCAGGCGCACCGAAGCGCCTTCGAGGTGATCGAGCCACGCCTGGTCGATGTGGACCCCGAGCTGCTGCTCGACCTGGCTCGTCGGAAAATTGTCGAACGTCCACATGCCCTCTGCCGCGCCGGCGCCCGTGGCTGCGAGGAGGAGGACCAGGACGGTGCAGGCGATGAGCGGGAACGCGCGGAACACAGCCTCCGGACTAGACCTCAGGATCAGCCGCGATTCAACGGGCGCCGGCGTGGCGCTCGCCGTGGTCGACATGGCCAGATTCGCGGGGAGCCGGCCGAAGATCGGGCGGGGACCGACCTTGACGCCCAACGAGGCTGTCGCGCACAACCCGCGATCGTTTCAGGGTCACCAGAGTGTTGCGAGGAGTAAAGCGATGGCGGACATCCGTTTCGACGGAAAGGTGGCGATCGTCACCGGCGCGGGCGGGGGATTGGGGCGTGAGCACGCACTCGAACTGGCCCGTCGCGGCGCCAAGGTGGTGGTCAACGATCTGGGTGGGTCGATGGATGGCTCTGGCGGCTCATCACAGGCGGCAACTGCGGTCGTGGACGAGATCAAGGCCGCCGGGGGTGAGGCGCTCGCCAACGGCTCGTCGGTGACCGACGATGCCGGGGTGGCGCTGATGGTCAAGCACGCGATGGACGCCTGGGGTCGGGTCGACATCCTTGTCGCCAACGCCGGGGTGCTGCGCGACAAGTCGTTCTCGAAGATGGAGATCGCCGACTTCGAGTTCGTCCTGGACGTCCACTTGATGGGCACTGTCAAGCCGGCCAAAGCCGTCTGGGAGATCATGAAGGCCCAGAACTATGGGCGCATCGTGGTCACCACCTCGTCCTCAGGGCTCTACGGCAACTTTGGCCAGACTAACTATGGCGCCGCCAAGCTCGGCATCGTCGGGTTCATGAACACCCTCAAGCTCGAGGGTCAAAAAAACAACATCCACGTCAACGCCATCGCCCCCGTCGCGGCGACGCGAATGACCGAGAACCTGCTGCCGCCGGAAATTTCCAAGCGCCTCGCGCCGCAGTACGTCACCCCAGGCGTGGTCTTCCTGTGCTCCGAGGAAGCCCCGACCGGCGCGGTTCTCACCGCCGGCGCCGGCGCCTTCGCCCTGGCCCGCATCTATGAAACCGAGGGTGTCTACCTGGGCGACGGCGGCCTTTCGGTCGAGGAAGTGCGCGACAACTGGGGCAAGATCGCAGACGAGAC
>JAYTRF010000174.1:0-4533 GCA_043746375.1 Caulobacteraceae bacterium
GAAGACGGGCGGCGGTGCGGCCGGCAACAATGGCGTGCGGTCGATCACCGCTCACGTTGGCGCCGACTTCCGGCGGGCGCGACTGGGCACCGGCCATCCTGGCGAAAAGGAGCTGGTGCAGGGCCACGTGCTATCCGACTTTCACAAGGCGGAACTGGCCTGGGTAGAGGCGTTGATCGGAGCCTGTGCCAAAGCCTCAGCGCTGCTGGCCGCCGGCGAAGACGAAAAGTACCAGGCCGAGGTTCTGCGCCTCGCCCCGGCCCCCAAGCTCGATCCCCGTGCCCGGAAAGGCGACGCCTGAGCCATGGCCCTGAAAGTCGCCATCGTCGGCCTGCCCAACGTCGGCAAATCAACGCTGTTCAACGCTCTCACTCAGACGGCGGCCGCCCAGGCTGCGAACTATCCGTTCTGCACCATCGAGCCGAACGTCGGCGATGTCGCGGTGCCGGAGCCGAGGCTCGAGGCCCTGGCCGCGATCGCCGGCTCCAAGGAGATCATTCCGGCGCGCATCAACTTTGTCGATGTCGCGGGTCTGGTGCGCGGCGCGTCCAAGGGCGAGGGCCTCGGCAACAAATTCCTGGCGACCATTCGCGACTGCGACGCCATCGCCCTGGTGGCGCGCTGTTTCGAGGATGACGACGTCAGCCATGTCGAGGGGCGCGTCGACCCCCTGGACGATCTGGAGATCATCGACACCGAGTTGATGCTCGCGGACCTGGAAAGCCTGGAGCGCCGACTGGTCGGTCTCGAGAAACGGGCCAAGAGCGGCGACAAGGAAACGCTCGGCTCCCTGCGCCTGGCCAGACTCGCCCTGGCGCAGCTGAATACCGGCCGTCCGGCGCGAGCCGCGACGATAGCGGCGGATGACCAAAAGGCTTGGCGGATGCTGCAACTCCTCACTGCCAAGCCGGCGCTCTATGTCTGCAATGTCGACGAGGAGAGTGCTGATCGCGGCAACGCCCTGTCGGCGGCGGTAAGCCAAAGGTCGGCCAGCGACGGCGCCAAGTCGGTGGTGATCTCGGCCAGGATCGAGAGCGAGGTCGCGGTGCTCGACGAAAGTGAGCGGCAGGAATTCCTAAGCGCGCTTGGCCTGGCCGAGCCAGGGCTCAACCGGCTGATCCGCGAAGCCTACAGTCTCCTGGGTCTCCACACCTATTTCACCGCCGGCCCGAAGGAGACTCGGGCCTGGACCATTCCCGTCGGCGCGACCGGTCCGCAGGCGGCCGGCGTCATCCACACCGATTTCGAAAAGGGCTTCATCCGTGCCGAAACCATCGCCTATGACGATTACGTTCGGCTCAACGGCGAGGCGGGCGCACGCGACGCTGGCAAGCTGCGCTCCGAAGGCAAGGAATACGTGGTCAGGGACGGCGACGTGATGAATTTTCGATTCAACGTGTGATGCAAAGGGAAAAGTTTTAGTGGGCGAACTGACCAAGATCAAAACCACGGCCGACGATGGCTTCGCGTTCGAGGCGTACCGGGCGATGCCCGCGGCGGCGCGGAAAGGCGGCGTTATCGTGGTTCAGGAGATCTTCGGCATCGACGAATACGTCAGGCGCGACGTCGATCGCTGGGCGTCTTTGGGCTTCGAGGCGGTTGCACCGTCGCTCTACGATCGCCGCGAACCGAGCTTCATCGCCGGACACGATCCGGCTGGGATGAGCGCCGGCATCGCCCACGCGCGCGCCACCCCCCTGGATCAGGCCCTGGCCGACATCGCCGCCTGCCGCGACGATCTCGCACGGCGCGGCGAGGTGTTTATCGTCGGCTATTGCTATGGCGGCTCGCTAGCTTGGCTGGCCGCATGCAAGCTCGCCGGGCTATCGGGAGCATCGAGCTATTATGGCAGCCTGGTCCAGGCCAACGCCGGCCTAAAGCCTAAGTGCCCGACGATCGTCCATCTGGGTCGGCTGGACACGGGTATTTCGGCCGATGCGGTCAAGGCCGATGTTCAGGCGACCAATCCGGAGGTTCTGGTCTACATTTACGAGGATGCCGGCCACGGCTTCAACAACGAGGATCCGGCGCGCCATGAGGGCCAAAGCGCCGAGCTGGCGCGGCGTCGCACATTAGAACTGTTTGGCGGCTGAAGGTGGGCGAGGCCGTCTCGCTGGCCAGCACGCGGGACGGTTTCGCTTTCGGCGCGTACCGGGCGGCCCCCGGCGATGCCCGCCGCGGGGGGGTTGTCGTGATCCAGGAGATTTTCGGCGTCACCGATCCCATCCGCGAGATCGCGGACAGTTTCGCAGTGGATGGCTACGAGGCGATCGCGCCGTCACTCTTCGACCGGCGGCAGCGCAATTTCGAGGCCAGCTACGACCTCGGCGGCGTCGAGCGCGGCGGAACACTTTCGCATGAGACCCCCTGGGGTGACGTTGCCGGCGATCTGGCGGCTTGCGCTCAGGAGCTCGCGCCCCCGGTGTTCGTGGTCGGCTATTGCTGGGGCGGTTCGGCGGCCTGGCTGGCCGCGTGCCGGTGCGAGGGCGTCTCAGCCGTCTCGAGCTATTATGGACGGCGCATTAGCGAGCTCGTCAACGAGACGCCGCGCTGCCCGGTCATCCTCCACTTCGGCCGGAACGACGCCAGCATCCCGATGGGGACGGTCGAAGCGATAGCCGCCTCACACCCCGGCATCCCCGTTCATCTCTATGATGCGGGCCACGGCTTCGCGTCCGACCGTCGGGCCGATTATCAACCGGACGCCGCCCGCCTGGCCCGCCTTCGCACGCTGGCGCTGTTCGCGAAGCACGGCGCTGGGCGGGGAGATTTCTGAAACTTCAGAGCGCCTCGATCTGCCGGCGCAGCGCCGGGTCGCGCTCGATGCGGCGGACCAGGAACGCCTGCGCGAGGAGCAGGCCGATCCCGGCGGCGTAACCCGAGAATGCGCCCGCGGGATAGCGGCCGCCATGGACCGCAGCCTGCGTCTGCCAGACGATGAAACCGCCAGCGGCCGCCAGCACCCCGACGCCGACCAGGACCGAGATGACGCTTTGGCCGTAACCGGTGCGAAAGCTGATCCACAGGTGCTTGAGCACGGCATTTCTGACCGGGACGATGGTCAACACCCCAACCAGCGACAGCGCAAAATAGATGGCGGGAAAGATCGCCGTGCGCTGCAGCTTCAGAGCAGCGCCGCCCGGCAGCACGCGCCAAGCGTTGACGACAGCCGCAGCGTAGATCAGCCCCGCAGCCGCCACCACGCTGGCCTGCATCCGCCGGAACATCCGCCATGGCTCGGAAAAGGGCATTGGCGCCATGATGTCCGGCTCCTGCGTCACAGTTAGGGCGACTACGGCGCCTCTGCCCGTCGGAGAAGGACTTTCACGCCCCTTCGAACTTCATCAGGCTGGAGACGGCGACGCCCTGGGCGCTAAGCTTGGCCGATCCGCCCAGCCCCGGCAGGTCGATGACAAAGGCGGCCGCGACGATCTCGGCCCCGGCTTGCGACAGCAGATCGAGCGCGGCCAGGGCGGTGCCGCCGGTAGCGATCAGATCGTCGATCAGCATCACCCTCTGGCCCGGGTGCACAGCGTCCAAGTGCATCTCAAGAGCGTCGACACCGTACTCCAGGGCGTACTCGACGAAGCGAGTGCGGTGAGGCAGCTTCCCCCGTTTGCGTAAGGGCACGAAACCGGCGCAGAGCTGATGCGCGACGGCCCCGCCCAGGATGAACCCTCGCGCCTCAATGCCGGCCACCTTGTCGATCCCCATGCCGGCGAAGGGCTGCACCATTTCATCCACCGCCTGGCGGAAACCGCGCGGGTCCGAAAGCAGGGTTGTGATGTCGCGAAACTGGATTCCTGCCTTTGGGTAATCGGCAATGGTCCGAACGAGGTGCGCGAGGTCCATAATGGCCGAGGCTTTCGGTCAGGTGCGGAGAGCACGGCCGGCGACCGCCGACAGCTTGGCGACCATGGCCGGGTCGCGGGCGGCGGTTGCCGTAATCAGGGCGCTGTCCAGGCAGGTATCGATCGGCGACGCTTGGCGCTCGGGCGGCAACGCCCTGGCCAGATTGGCCACCAAGGCGCGGGCTTTGTCGGAATTTTGCGCAAGAAGCTCCATGATCTGGGCGACATGGACATGACCAAATTCCTCATGCCAGCAGTCATAGTCGGTGACCATGGCAACCGAGGCGTAAGGCAGTTCCGCCTCCCGTGCCAGCTTGGCCTCTGGCATGTTGGTCATGCCGATGACATCGCAGCCCCACGACCGGTAGAGCGCGCTCTCGGCCTGGGTGGAAAACTGCGGACCCTCCATCGCCAGATAGCAGCCACCTTCGACCACCCGCGCTCCCGCCGCCCGTCCCGCGTCTGCCGCAAGCGCCGACAGCCGCGGGCAGACCGGCACGGCCATCGATACGTGCGCCGCCAACCCTGTGCCGAAAAAGCTCTTCTCGCGCGCAAACGTGCGGTCGATGAACTGATCGACGATGACGAAGTCCCCAGGGGCCAGGGATTCGCGCAATGAACCCACGGCCGAAAGCGAGAGAATGTCGGTGCAGCCGGCGCGCTTCAGCGCGTCGATATTGGC
>JAYTRF010000175.1:0-2919 GCA_043746375.1 Caulobacteraceae bacterium
TCAGGACGGGGATCCAGCCGGGTTCCGTCACCGTCTGGAACGAATCGACCGGCCCTTCGGCGAGGCGCAGGTCGGTGGGATAAGGGGCGGCGGCCCCGCTCAGAACCACGCGCGAGACGCCGCGCCGCCGCGCGATGGTCGCGCCCTTGACCAGGGTTGGCGCCAATCGATTGTCGATGAGCGCGACCCTTTTGACCCCTCCCCGGTGGATTGGATCAGGCACGGTCGCCCATTTGGACAGGACCACCAGGACCGGGCCGTCGAACGCCACGCCGCCCGCCCCGTTTTCCTCTCCGGGGCCGGGCGTCGCCACCAGCAGGCCCAGATTGCGTCCCGGCGGCAGGGGTCCGCGGCTGATCATCGTCGGATCGCCGGCCAGCCTGACCGCTTCGACGATGCCGGCAAAGCCGATGGCCGATTTCGACAGGGCGTGCGCCTCGCCGTTGTCGCCGCCCTTCAGATCCGGGGCATAGGCGCCCAACACCAGAAAGGCGCAGAAGGCGAACACGCCGACGCCGATCACCAGGGCCAGGGTCAGCGGCGAGGCGAAGGCGGGCCCGGCGGCGCCTTTCTCAAGCTGGGCGGGCGTCCCGCTCACGCCCAGGCCCCCGGAAAGGCGAACTCTTCATAGGCGGCGCGGCATTGTGTGTAGGCCTCCAGCCCTATCGGTTGGCCGGCGAAGGCGCTGAATTCGACAATCGCCGCGACCTTGGTGAAGGCCGCGCGCGCGACGTCCGGCACGTCCGGCGCGACACTCAGCTCGCGCGCGGTCAGGGCCGGGCGCACCAGACGCGGCCGACGATCAGCAATGTCCTCGACGCTGCGGTGCAGGATCAAGCGCACGGCCTGGTCGAACCGGCCCTGATCGGCCAGACGATCGGCGTTTTCCAGGAGCGCGCGCGCCTTGCTCGTATCGACGCGCCAGTCGGCCACCCCCGCGCGCAGCTTGGCGGCCCGCCGGCGCCTGGCGAAACGCACGCCGACGACCTCGCGCAGGATCAGGAACAACATGCCGGCCACGACCAAAGCGAGCCCGACCCAGAACAGGATTTTCAGAGCCGGCAGCGAGGTTTCGAAGGCCCGGGCGAGCAAGCGGCCGAGGGCCTTGAGCCAGTCGGGGATATGCGGCGGCTGGGGCGGGGCTCCGGCGTCGAAGGCGAACTGCAGGGCCTTGTCATGCAAAAGCCGCGCGTGCAGCGCGCTCATCGGCGCGCCGCCCGCTAGTCCCGCACCGGCCTCGCCGCCCCCACCCGCCACGGCGACTCCTTTAATCGATCAAGGCGGCGATCTTAGCAGATCACGCGGCGACGTCGACGGCGGGGTCCCGGGATTGTGGTCACGGGGCTACGCGAGGCCGAAAAACACCGTCAGACCTCAGACGAAAGTGGGGACACACACGCCTTATTATCTCGCGCCCAGCCTGGGGTGGAGTGAACCCCTGGGGTGAGACACAGAAATAGGGGACAGTTGGTTTTGGCTTTTGTGGAGTGAACCCCGGTAAGAAGTCGCATTTGTTCCCACTTTCGGCGGCGCGCCTAGGTTCGCGGGCGTTTTAGCTTAGGGCTATCGTCAAATGGCGGCCGACCGCCTTTGCCGCCCGCTGCAGGGTGGCCAGCGTGACCGACGGGTTAGCCGGATCGAGAAGGCGATCAAGCTGGGCGCGGGTCGTGTGCATCCGCTGCGCCATCGCCACCTTGCTAAGGCCCTCTTCCTTCATCGCCGCGCTGACCTGTTCCGCGATCAACTCCTTGACGGCCTGGCTTTCTACTTCCTCACGGATACCCTGTTCGTCCAGAAACTCCGCGAAGCTGGCGCCGATGCGCCCTTTGTCGCTTTTCATCACTCCACCTCCTTCAGTCGCTTTCGCGCCAAATCCAAATCGGCTTTAGGCGCGGCTTGGGTTTTCTTGATAAAACCGTGCAGCAGCACCATGCCGCCATCGGCGATACCGAACAAAACCCGTCCAATCTTGCCGTCGCTCAGGTTGCTGCGAACCTCGAACAGCCCTGCTCCCATTCCGCGGCAGGACGGCATACCAATCGGCCAGCCAAACTCGGCTTTGGCGATGTCCTTGCCTATCCTTCGCCGGTCGTCGACTTCCAGCCCCAGCAACCAGTCGCGCACGGGTGCGCGACCGTTGGCGGATTCATAGAATCGAGCGGGAAGCCGCTTTCGGTCCTGAGGCATCCAAGTGGAAGTATCAAAAATGATACATTTCGTCAAACCAAATTGCCAGCGCGGATGGGGGAAGGTTTGGGGTCAAGGTGGCAGGCCGATCCAGGAGTGGGCGGCCGTCTTACGCGACCCCGACAGCGGCCGCATCGATCTACGGACCATAAATCAGCGCTCTTGACGAGCTATGGTGAAAAGGCGATCGAACTCGTCGAAAGTGGCGATTTATGAAATTCGACAATCTTCTATCCGATGATGCGGCTCTGGCGGAAATCGGTCGCCGGATAGCGGACGCGCGTCTCGCGAAGGGCATGACGCAGGCCCGGTTCGCCGAGGCCGTCGGCGTCTCGAAGCGAACCGTCGAGAGGCTCGAAAGCGGGGAGTCGATCCAACTGGGCAATCTGATCCGCTGCCTGCGCGGCCTCGACAAGGTGGAGGGGCTCGAGCGGCTTCTTCCCGAGACCCCCGTCAATCCGATCGAACTGTTGGGGCGCCGGCGAAATCGTCGGCGGCGAGCGCGCGGCAGCGGCGCGACGCGGACCCCGATGCCCTGGACCTGGGGCGACGAGACATGACATCCGTCGATGAGACGATATTTGGGGTCGGCGGTGCGATACGCTCTCCAAACCGTGAGACCCAAAACTAGGCGCCGAGGCGACGAGCTTCGATAGAAACCAGAGCCCTTTCAACAACATAAAGGAAGTCCACGTGAGCGAGTTCGTCGAGCCCATCCATCCTGAAGGCTGC
>JAYTRF010000176.1:0-3536 GCA_043746375.1 Caulobacteraceae bacterium
CCCCCCGGAGCGCTGGCCCCGGCGCGCGGCGGCAAGTCGCACGGTCTGGAGTTCCAGGCGCTGGATGCCCATTCGCCCGCGCCGGCCAGGATCGTCACCGGCATCGCCGAGTTCGACCGGGTGCTGGGCGGCGGGGTGGTCCCGGGATCGGCAGTATTGCTCGGCGGAGATCCCGGCGTGGGCAAATCGACCCTGTTGCTGCAGGTCGCCGCCGCTGCGGCCGCGCGCGGGGCCGCTTGCGCCTACATTTCCGGTGAAGAGGCGGTCGAACAGATCCGGTCGCGCGCCCAGCGCATGGGCATCGATGCGGCCCCGGTGAAGCTGGCTGCGGAGACGGCGCTGCGGGCGATCGTCGATGGTCTCAAACGCGAGGCGTTCGATCTGGTGATCATCGACTCGATCCAGACCCTGTGGAGCGATGCGCACGAAGCGGGGCCAGGCTCGGTAACCCAGGTTCGCGCCTGCGCCGGCGAACTGGTGAGGCTGGCCAAACGGCGTGGCGTCGCTGTGGTTCTCGTCGGCCATGTGACCAAGGACGGCCAGATCGCCGGGCCGCGTGTGGTCGAGCACATGGTCGATGCGGTTCTGTGGTTCGAGGGCGAGCGAGGCTACCCCTTCCGCGTGCTCCGCGGCGCCAAGAACCGCTTCGGGGCCACCGAGGAAATCGGCGTCTTCGAAATGGGTGAAGGGGGCTTGGCCGAGGTGAAAAATCCTTCGGCGCTTTTTCTGAACCAGGGCGGGGAACGCGCGGCCGGGGCGGCGGTGTTCGCAGGGATAGAAGGTTCCCGGCCCGTGCTGGTCGAATTTCAGGCCCTCGTCGCCCCTTCGGCCTACGGAACACCCCGCCGGGCCGTGGTCGGTTGGGACACGGGACGCCTGGCCATGGTGCTCGCCGTCCTCGATGCTCGCTGCGGTCTTGGCTTTGGCGCCAGGGATGTCTACCTGAACGTTGCCGGCGGCTTGAGGATAAACGAACCGGCGGCGGACCTCGCGGCGGCGGCCGCGCTGGTGTCTTCGGCCATGGACACGGCCCTGCCCCAGGATTGCGTCGTATTTGGCGAGATCAGCCTTTCCGGTGACGTGCGACCAGTGAGCAGGATGGAGGTGCGGTTGAAGGAAGCGGCGAAACTCGGCTTTGCGCGCGCGCTCGCGCCCAGCGGCGCGGACGGCGGCGGCGTGCGCGTGACGGCCATTTCCAGACTTTCTCAGGCCATCGAGCGCATCGGCGAGGCGGCATGGGTCTGACGCCGTGACTCTTTTCGATCTCGCCGCCGGGCTGATCCTGCTGGTTTCCGGGATATTCGGCTACGCGCGCGGCGCGACGCGCGAAGTCACCACGGCCATCGCCTTTGTGCTGGCCATCCTGTCCGCTGCATTGGCGTTGCCTTTTGCCGGTCCGATCGCCGGCCACGCCATCCACACGGTGTGGGTGGCCAATGCCGCCGCAATGCTGATCGTGTTTATCTTCGCCTACATCGTCCTGCGGCTGATCGGCGGTGCGCTGGCGCGGCGGGTGCGGCAGACGGAGGCGCTTTCGGGCCTCGACCGGGCGCTGGGATTCGCCATCGGCGTTGTGCGGGGCCTTGTGGTTCTGGGCGCCTTCGCCCTGCTTATCCAAGCGGCGACACCGGCCGAGCGACGACCGGCGTGGATTGTCCGCGCCAAGCTTTATCCATTGGCCAGCGCCGCGGGCGCAGCCCTCAAGTCCCTGGCGCCGCAGGGCCTTAAGGCCGCCCACGCCGTGGCGCCGGCGATCGCCGGCCCAGCGCCGGAGGATGCCCCGCCGCCGCGCAAATCTTCGCGCGGGAGCGGCTACACCGTCCATCAGCGCAAATCCCTCGATGATCTGGTAGAGAAATCGCGGTGAGCCGCAGAAACCCCCACGCCCTGCCTTCGCGGGACCCGGACGACGACACACTACGCCTGGAGTGCGGCGTCTTTGGCGTCTTTGGGATCACCGACGCTTCGTCATTGGTGGCGCTCGGCCTGCACGCGCTGCAGCACCGTGGCCAGGAGGCGTGCGGGATCGCCTCTTTTGACGGCCAGGGTTTCTATACCGAGCGCCATCTGGGCCATGTCGCCGAGGCGTTTTCGGGCGGCGATCTGCCGCGCAGGCTGCCTGGCTCGGCGGCCATCGGCCATACCCGCTATTCCACCGCCGGCGGCAGCTTCCTGCGCAACGGCCAACCGCTGTTCGCAGACCTCGCCGCCGGGGGCGTGGCCATCGCGCACAATGGCAACCTGACCAACTTTCTCAGCCTTCGTGATCAGCTTGTCTCCGAGGGGCGCATTTTCCAGTCGACCTCCGACTCCGAGGTGATCCTGCAACTGATTGCGCGGTCTCGCAAAACCAAGGTGGTCGACCGCTTCATCGAAGCGCTGTCTCAGGTCGAGGGCGGCTACGCCCTGGTTGTCCTGACCAACAAGAAGTTGATTGGCGTGCGCGACCCTCTGGGCATCCGGCCCCTGGTGTTGGGCGACCTCGATGGCCGGGCGGTATTTGCTTCGGAGACCCGAGCCCTGAACATGGTCGGCGCGCGCTTCGTCCGCGATGTCGAGCACGGCGAAATGGTCGTCGTGTCCGAAGACGGCATCAAGTCCATCCGCCCGTTCCCGGCCGCCAAGGCGCGGCCCTGCGTGTTCGAGTACGTGTACTTCGCCATGCCCGACAGCGTGGTCAACGGCCGCTCGGTCTATGAGGTGCGCAAGCGCATGGGCCAGCGCTTGGCGATGGAGAGCGGCGTGGCTGCCGACGTCGTGGCCCCCGTGCCCGACTCCGGCGTCCCTGCGGCGCTGGGCTACGCCGAAGCCAGCGGCCTGCCCTTTGAAATGGGCATCATTCGCAATCACTATGCCGGACGCACCTTCATTCAGCCGACCCAGGGTGCGCGCGAATTGGGGGTGCGGATGAAATACAGCCCGAACAAGAGCGTTCTGGCGGGTAAGCGGGTGGTTTTGATCGACGATTCGATCGTGCGGGGCACCAGCAGCCGCCATGTGGTGCGCATGGTCCGCCAGGCCGGGGCCAGCGAGGTGCATCTGCGATCGGCATGCCCCCCGCTCAAATGGCCGGACTTCTACGGCATCGACATGCCCGACAGCGACAAGCTGCTGGCCGCCACGCACAGCCTGGCGGAAATGACCCAGTTCCTCGAGGTCGACAGCCTGGCCTTTCTCACCGTCGACGGGCTCTACTGGGCGATGGACGCCGGCCCCCGCGACCCGGTCACCCCCCAGTTCACCGACCACTACTTCACCGGCGACTACCCGACCCGCCTGCTTGATCGTGAGATCGCGCAGGGCCGCAACGAACAGACCGAGCGGCAACTATCGTTCCTGGTCGATGCGTGAGACCGTCATCCTTTTGCCCTGGCCGGAAAAGGGTGACGGGCGTCAAAGGTGATTGAGGACGACAAGGCGCAGCGGCCCGGTTTGTCCCGCCGTCTGGCGCCCGACCCTTACATTGTCGCGATCCTGGGCATGGTGGCGCTGGCCAGCCTCATCCCGGTGCACGGGATCGCGGCGGTGGACTTCGC
>JAYTRF010000177.1:0-2603 GCA_043746375.1 Caulobacteraceae bacterium
CCAGTGTCGTCTCAATCGATGCGCTCGACATCCCATGACCTCCGAATCATGGTCACCCATCGATTCAGAGGTCGAGCGCTAGCGCAACTGTAATGCTAGGGCCGCGTGAACCCCTTGCCCTCGGCGGCCAGCTTTTCCAGGAGCGGCGCCGGGCGAAAGGTATCGCCCATCGTGGCCTGGAATTCCTTCATCTTTTCCAGCACCTTCGACAGGCCGACCTGATCGCCATAAAACATCGGCCCGCCGCGATAGATCGGCCAACCATAGCCGTATTCCCACACCACATCGATATCGGAAGCGCGTGTGGCTTTGCCCTCCTCGAGGATCTTCGCCCCTTCGTTGATCATCGGGTAAATGCAGCGTTCGAGGATTTCCTCGTCGGAGATGCGGCGCGGATTGACCCCTGATCTGGCCACGAAGTCGCCGATCACCTTTTCAGTGACAGGCGAGGGACGGGCAATGCGGTTTTCGTCGTAGTCGTAATAGCCCGCGCCGGTCTTCTGGCCGCGGCGATCCATTTCGCAGAGCACGTCGCGAATAGTTTCGCCCTTGGACCTTTCCTTCACCCAGCCGATGTCGAGGCCCGCCAGATCGCTCATCGCGAACGGCCCCATGGGGAAACCGAAGTCGTGGAGCACGCGGTCGATGTCCCACGGCATGGCGCCTTCGAACATCAGCTTCTGGGCTTCACGCTGGCGCTGGCCGAGTATGCGGTTGCCGACGAACCCCGGGCAAACCCCGACCAGAACGGCGATCTTGCCGATCTTCTTGGCCAGCTTCATCGAGGTGGCGATCACTGAATTGGAGGTGTGATCGGCCCGCACCACCTCCAGGAGCTTCATCACGTTGGCGGGTGAAAAGAAGTGGAGGCCGATGACCGCTTCGGGTCGGCTGGTCACCGAAGCTATCTCGTCGATGTTGAGGCCAGAGGTGTTGGTGGCGAGGATCGCGCCTGGTTTGCAGATGGCGTCCAGGCGCTTGAAGATGTCCTTCTTGATGTCCATTCGCTCGAACACCGCCTCGATGACCAGATCGACGTCGCGCAGCGCGTCGAGATCGAGAGCGCCGGTGATCAGGCCGACCCGCCTTTCCACGTCCTCCTTGGAAATCCCGCCGCGCGACGCCGTGCGCTCATAGTTTTTGCGCACCACGGCAAGGCCGCGCTCCAATGCCTCGGCCTTGACCTCGACGATGGTCACAGGGATGCCGGCGTTGGCGAAGTTCATGGCGATGCCGCCGCCCATGGTGCCCGCGCCGATGATGCCGACGCTGTTCACCGGGATGACCGGCGTGTCATCGGGCACGTCCGGAACCTTGGCCGCCAGCCGTTCGGCAAAGAAGGCGTAGCGCTGGGCCGCGCTCTGGGGGCCGCTGATCAGTTCGCCAAACAACCGCCGCTCGGTCTTCAGGCCGTCCTCGAAAGGCTCGTTCACGGCCGCCTCGATGCAGCGGATGTTGTATTCGGGCGCCAGGAAGCCGCGGAACTTGCGGGCATTGGCCTTGCGGAAATCGGCGAAGATTTCGGGATGGCCGCGCGCAGCCTCGACCTTGTCGTTGGCCTCGCGGACCTTTTTCAGCGGCCGTCGTTCGGCAATGACCTTGCGGGCGAACGCGAGGGCGCCCTCGCGCAGTTTTCCTTCGTCGACGATCTCGTCGACCAGGCCCATCGCCAGACATTGCTGGGCTGGAACGTGCTGGCCGGAAGTGACCATTTCGAGGGCCTTTTCCACGCCGACGATGCGCGGCAGGCGCTGGGTGCCGCCGGCGCCGGGCAGCAGGCCCAGCGCCACTTCCGGCAGGCCGCAGCGCGCCGATGGAACCGCAACGCGATAGTGGCAGGCCAGAGCCACCTCCAAGCCACCACCCAGGGCTGTGCCATGGATGGCGGCGATCACCGGCTTGGACGACCCCTCTATCGCGTCCTGGACCGCGAACAGGCTTGCGCCCTTCTGGGCGCCGCCAAATTCAGTGATGTCGGCGCCGGCGATGAACGTACGTCCCTCGCAGATGATCACCACCGCCTTCGCGCCGGGGTCCGCTGCGGCCTTTTCCATTCCCCCCGCCAGTCCATCGCGCACCGCCGCCGACAGGGCGTTCACGGGCGGCGAATTGAGCGCGATCACCGCGACATCGCCCTCCAAAACATAGTCGGCAACGGCGTTGATGGCGGTCATGAAAGATTCCTTGGAGAGCGGTTGCCGGTTCGGCGCGTCACTAATCCAGAGGCCGGCGCCGCTCGTCAACGTTTGCCGCGCTTTGCGTGCTGAACGCTTCTTTCGCAGGGGAGTTTTGGTGGTCTGACTGGCGAAGCGAGTGGCCGTGGCCATGCCCCCCTCAAGCTTCCCGAACGGAGGACACGGGGTCTTTGGGGGGTTGAAGAGAAGTTCTTCCCGCTCGGTAAGATTCAACTTGAAATCGGAGGCGATCTGGTCCAATCTTCCCGCTCGGGAAGATTTCATATGATCAGCACCTCAATCGAGTTCGGCGGCGGTCTGGCGAGGGCGCGACGGGCCCTTGGGCTCACCCAGCGCGATCTCGCCCTGGCCGTCGGCGTGGGCGAGCGCTTCATCGTCGACCTTGAAGGAGGCAAGCCCACCGCCCAG
>JAYTRF010000178.1:0-1508 GCA_043746375.1 Caulobacteraceae bacterium
TGCTGGCCGTGCACGCAGGCGGTGGACGACGGCGAGGATGTGCGCGCCGGGCGTTGGGCGGGCTCGGAAAAGACCGAATGCGGTATACATACCCTGCGCGCCCCCGGCGCAGCGCCATTCGTCGGCGGAGACATATAGGTGTTCTCCCGCTCTACAATTGAACCCGGGGAGGGGTGGAGCCGATGACGATGCACGACACCGCCGTTGTCCGCCCGCCGAAGGCGCACAGCGCCTTCTACACCGAGCGAGTTACATGGGTGCGGCACTGGACGTCTTCGCTGTTTTCGCTGCGCACGACGAGGGACCCCGGCCTGCGCTTCGCCAGTGGCCAGTTCGTGATGCTGGGAATCGAAATCGCCGGCAAGCCGCTGTTGCGCGCCTATTCGATCGCCAGCGCCGCCTGGGCGGACGACCTCGAGTTCTATTCGATCAAGGTCGCCGACGGACCGCTTACCTCGCACCTGCAGAAGATTTCCGTCGGTGACGAAATCCTGATCGGCAAGAAGCCCACCGGCACCCTGATTCTCGACGGCCTGCGTCCCGGGCGCAATCTATACCTGTTGGGCGCCGGCACGGGACTGGCGCCGTTTCTCAGCCTGACGCGCGATCCGGAGGTCTACGAACGGTTCGACAGGGTGATCGTCACCCACACGGTTCGCGAAGCCGCTGATCTCAGCTATCGCGAGCTGCTGTCAAAAGGCCTAGCGAACGATCCGGACCTCGGCGAACTGATCGCGCCCAAGCTGATCTATTATCCAACGGTGACGCGCGAGCCCTTCGTCACCCGCGGTCGCATCACTGACCTGATCGCGTCGGGAAAGCTGTTTTCCGACATCGGCCTTCCCGATCTCGATCCCGCCCGCGACCGGCTGATGCTGTGCGGGGGCCCATCGGTGCTCGCCGATCTCAAGGCCCTGCTCATGGCTCGCGGCTATGAGGAAGGCTCGGTGGCCAGCCCGGGCGACTTCGTACTTGAACGCGCTTTCGTGGAGACCTGAGGTCACTGCCGCACCA
The DNA here is from genome assembly GCA_043746375.1 of Caulobacteraceae bacterium. Lineage (GTDB taxonomy): Bacteria > Pseudomonadota > Alphaproteobacteria > Caulobacterales > Caulobacteraceae > Acaudatibacter. Next base: position 1,015 of record JAYTRF010000178.1, read on the forward strand.
GCACGGCGGGCTCTTCCGTGGCCTCACGCCCTGCTGGCGCTGGCCGTGGTCGCGGTGTGGGGATCCAATTTCGTGGTCATCGAGGTGGCGTTGCGCCACCTGCCGCCGCTGCTGCTGGCGGCATTGCGCTTCACGCTGGCGTTCTTTCCCGCCGCTCTGTTTCTGAAAAAGCCCCAGGCGCCCTGGCGCGACCTCGCCGCCTACGGGGTGTTGATCGGCGCGGGCCAGTTCGGGCTGCTCTACATTGCCCTGAACGGCCGCATCTCGCCTGGGCTGGCGTCACTGGTGGTGCAGATCCAGATTCCCTTCACCATCGCGATGGCCATGCGCTTCAGCGGCGAAAGGATTGCACCGTTTCAGCTCTGCGCCTTGGCCGTGGCGCTGGTCGGCGTCGGCGTGATCGCGGCCCACGTCGGCGGCGGCAACACCGCGCTGGGGCTTGTCCTGGTGATACTGGCCGCCGCCTGCTGGGCGGGGGGCAACATCGTCGCGCG
>JAYTRF010000179.1:0-4458 GCA_043746375.1 Caulobacteraceae bacterium
AGGCTGGCGTCGAAGCGGGCCTCGAGGGCGCGCTCAACCTGGGCCTCGGGGGGGCTGAAACCCAGGATCGAGCCGGGAGCGGCCGCTACCGGCGCCGCCAGGCTCGCCATGGCCGCGCCAAGCCAGAGTGCGTGACTCAAGGCCATGGGTCGTTCCCCTTGAGGTTTTGCCGTCCGGCCCTCATTTCATGGCGGGCGCGGGACGCGCGCGTTGATTGAAAAGCAACTTCACTCGCCGCTCGCGCTCATCGGGACTGAGGCTGGCGTAGTCTTCCTGCGGACCGGCGGCGACCGCCATGCCCCGCTTCACGGCCGGCCGCTCTCCCATCTCGTCAAACCAACGCTTGAAATATTTGAATTCGTTTATGTCCTGACCCTGGCCCTCCCAATTCACGGTCCATGGATAGGAAATCATGTCGGCTATCGTGTACTCGTCGCCGGCCAGCCAACGATGATCGTAGAGGCGGTTATTCAAAACCCCATAGAGGCGGTTGACCTCGTCGGTGAAGCGTCGCACGGCGTAGGATTGGTCGCCCTGCGCTTCGCCGAGACGGCGGAAGTGACCGCACTCGCCGCTTTTGGGGCCTTGGTTGGCCGTCTGCCAGATCACCCACTCGGTGACGCGATATCTTCCGCGCATGTCGGTAGGCCAAAACTTGCCTGCCTTTTCGGCGATATACATCATGATCGCGCCCGACTCGAAAATGGCGATCGGGTCTCCGCCGTCCGCCGGCTGGTGATCGACGATGGCCGGCATGCGGTTGTTGGGGCTGATGGTTAGGAACTCGTCCTTGAACTGGTCGCCCTTGCCGATGTTGCAAGGGACGATGGTGTAGGGCAGGGCGCATTCTTCGAGAAGAATGGTCACCTTTTTGCCGTTGGGTGTGGGCCAATAGTGAACGTCGATCATCGGGAGAGTGCAGCTTTCAGGGGCTAAACGGGCTTGTCGCCAACCACGGTGACGCGCTCCATCCGGCGAACCGCCGGCCAATAGTCGGAAACCGCATAGTGCTGGCTGGCGCGATTGTCCCAAAAAGCGATCGAATGGTTACGCCAGCGAAAGCGGCACTGATATTCGGGGATGGCGGCCTGTGCGTAGAGGCGCCTGAGAAGTTCCGTCGAACGGGCCGGGTCGACGTCGCAAATGTGCTGAGTGAAGGCGGCGTTGACGTAGAGCGCCTTCTGACCGGTCTCAGGATGGGTGCGGACGACCGGATGCTCGACCTTCGGAAAGCGGGCATTGAACGCCTCGATCTCAGCTTCGCTCTTGCCCGCCTTGCGTAAGCCGACGCGGAAGTGGGCGAAGTCGTGAACGGCTACCTTGTCGTCGATCTCGCCCTTGATCTCATCCGAAAGGCCCTCGTACGCCGCGACCATGTCGGCGAACAGGGTGTCGCCGCCCACCGGCGGGACTTCCAACGCTCGCAGGATCGAGCCTAGCGAAGGCTCCTCGCGCCAGGTGACGTCGCTATGCCAGGTGTTTTCCCGACCGCGGCTTTCGCGATTATGGGTTATGGCGAGAACTTCCGGATAGCCGGGCTTGTGCGGGGCGAATGGATGCACCTCCAGGTCGCCGAAACGGCGCGCAAAAGCCAGATGCTGCTCGGTGGTGATCTCCTGGTCGCGAAAAAACAGCACCTTCCAGTCCAGGAGCGCGCCGCGCAAGGCGCTCAAGCTCGCGCCATCCATAGGCGCCGCGAGGTCGACGCCCGCGACCTCGACACCGATGGTGGGGGTCAGTGGCGTCAGAGTAAGGCCACCGACCTCCAGATTGCCGACCAGCTGGTTCATCGCTGAAAGCCTCCGATTGCTGCTGGCACCATAGCGGGTCCGCGAAGGCGCGAGAAGCGTCACACTGGCCCGGCGTTAACCATGTATTGGACGCCGGCGCGCGAGCATTGATTAACAAATCATGAATTTTTTCTGGACGAGACGCGGAAAATGCGGGCTAACTTCAAGCAACGGAGCTTTGGGGTTTGCCGGTGTCCCGACTGAAGCGTTTAGCGCCCTATTTCCTGGTCGGTCCGATCAGCGGTCCGTTGCTGGCTGGCGTCGTCACGAACTTCCGCGGCGGGCGGCCGGTGCTGGGGTCGCTCTACGCCATCGCCCTGGCAGAGATCACCGTGCTGTTGCCGGTCATCGTCGCCCACCTCGGCCTCAGGCTGATCTGATCTCCAAGGCGGCGCCCGGGGTCTCGCCCGGCGCGCCTGCGGTCGCCCATTTGTTGACCGTGGCGACCAGCGCCGCCGGCACGATCGGCTTTGCCAGGTGGTCGTCCATTCCCGCCGCATGACAAGCTGCGATCTGAGCGGCCAAAACATTGGCGCTGAGGGCGACAATCGGCGTGCGCCGGCCGCCCGCCGCGTTGGCCCGAATCGCCCTGGCCGCGTCCATCCCATCCATTCCCGGCATCTGCAGATCCATCAAGATGAGATCGAAAGACCTTTGCATGGCGGCCTGGACGCCTTGCGCTCCGCTGTCGGCTTCTTCGAAGGTGTGTCCGAGCGGCTCGAGCATCGCCCTGACCAGCTGACGGTTGATGGCGACATCGTCGACGATCAGGATGTGGGCTGGGGATGCCGCCAATGGGCTGGCGGCGCCGTCCGATGCGCCTGCAGGAGCCGGTGCGTCGGCCGGCGGAGCCGGGAAGGTGAACCAAAAGAGCGCCCCCTGGCCGATCGCCGAGTCGACTCCGATCTCGCCCCCCATCAGGTCAACCAAGCCCTTGCTGATCGCCAGACCCAAGCCGGTGCCCCCGTGATCGCGGCTGATCGATCCGTCGACCTGGGAAAAGCGTTCAAAAAGCCGTGCCTGCTGGTCCGGAGCGATGCCCGGGCCGGTATCCGAAACGGCGATCTTCAGCTGGCCCTGGCAATGGTGGCCGACCGAAACCTTAATCGCCCCCTCTCTGGTGAATTTAACCGCGTTGCCGACCAGATTGAGCAGCACCTGCCGCAGACGGGCGCCGTCCGCCAGAACCCAGGCCCCGATTCTGGCGTCGACGATGGTCTGCAGCGCCAGCCCCTTTGACGCCGCCTGGGCGCTGAGCAGGCCGACGGTCTCGACAAAGAACGCCGCAGGCTCCAGCGGCTGGGGATCGAGCACCATCTGGCCATCGTCGAGCTTGGAGAAGTCCAGCACATCGTTGACCACGTCCAGAAGCTGGTCGCCGGCGGTGCGAATGCGTTTCAGGTAGTCGTCGGCCGCCGTCGGTAGGTCGGGGATTCCCGCCAGAAGGCCGGAAAATCCCATGATTGCGGTCAGCGGTGTGCGGATCTCGTGGCTCATGTTGGCGAGGAATTGCGCCTTCGCCAAGGTGGCCGCTTGCGCCTCGTCGCATTTGTCGCGCAGCTCCTGCTCAAGGCCTTTGCGCTCGGTGATCACACGCACCACGTCAGTGACCCCGACGACAACGCCGCTGGCCGGATCTATCTGTGCTGTGGGACGCGCTTCCAGCCAGACCGTCCGCCCGTCGCGATGCTCCACCCGATATTCTACGCACGGCGCAGCGGCCCCCGGGTGCTTTAGCGCGTGCAGAAAGGAGTTCCGCAGCACAGCCGCGTCCTCTGGATGAATCATCTCGATCAGCTCGGCGCCGACCAGTTCTTCTGGCGAGTGGCCGGTCGCGCTCATTACCGAGGGTGATATGTAAGTCAGCTGGCCCTTCAAATTGGTCTGCACGATCAGGTCGTTGCCGTTTTCGGCCAGGAGCCGATAACGCGCCTCGCTTACCCGCAGGGCCTCGTTGGCCATTTCCATTTCGGTGACGTCCATCACCACCCCGACTACGGCCGACACCCGTCCAGGGCCGTCCCGCTGACAGGTCGACCGATTTACCAGGGTGCGCCAGGAACCGTCCTGCCGGCGCAGCCGCACTTTGCTCGAATAGTCGACGCCGTCGTCCATGGCCCGGCGCAGTTGGGCGTTGGCGTTATCGCTGTCGTCGGGGTGGATCCGCGCCATGGCGGCCTCAAGGTCGGGCGGGGCGCCGACCGGCAGGCCGTAGATGCGGAACAGGCCTTCCGACCAAGTGATCGAACTCGAGGCCACATCGAGGCGCCAATAGCCCAGACCGGCGATTTGTTCGGCCAGCCGCGCCCAGCCCTGCGATTCCATCACCGGCCCTTGGGCCTGTGTATCCAAGGTCCAGCAGTCTTCAATCATCGACCGAGGTTCGATCCATGCAAGATACCGAAGACGACTTTAAGCGCAGGAATGCGAAGGTCTGCTTAACGCGAGGGCGCGGCGATTGGTGCGGGGACACAATCCGGTCCACCGCTTTCCATCTCGCTGCCCAGGCCAGGGTAGTGAACTACCTGCGACAACTTCGCGCCGATCTGCGCAGTTACGCCGGCGCGCCGGATGAACAGTGGCCGCTTCTTACCGAAAAACGGACCGACTTGACCGTATAGGCGGTGCGGCCGCCCACCGATCTACCCAATATGGGTATAGGCTTTCC
>JAYTRF010000180.1:0-3644 GCA_043746375.1 Caulobacteraceae bacterium
TCCGCATCATTTCAGCGCGACGGGCCACGCCGCGAGAAAGGCGACGCTATGAAAACGAAAATGGTTAGCCACACCCTCGAAACCCCGCCGGCGCTTAGCGACGCGCAGTGCGAGCACCTGGCCGAGCTGAAGGCGCTGTCTGACGAGACGATCGACACCAGCGACATTCCCGAGCTGTCCGACGAGGCATGGGCCGCCGGCACCCGTGGGCGCTTCTACCGGCCCGTAAAGCAGCAAATTACCGCCCGCGTGGACGCCGACGTGCTGGATTGGCTCAAGTCGCAGGGGAGGGGGTATCAGGGCCGCCTGAACGCCATTCTTCGGCGGGAAATGCTGGCTTCGCTTAAGCAGGGGAGGCGGGCGTAGCGCCCGATGCCGGCAATCTCCGAATTTCCTCCTGAGCGGTTGCGTCGGCATTATCAAGGCAAACGCGAATACTTCATTGACGTCCGGATCCACACCGAGGCCGTCATTGATTTTGCTAAGGGTTTTACCTGGTAGGGTTCGCAAAAATTGTGCGAAAATTCGCTTTACTCATTTGCCTTGACAGTGCCCGACGGACGAATGAGGAAGCCGAGGTTCACCGAGGAGCAGATCGTCGGGGTTCTGAAGGAGCAGGCGCCGACGATGGATGTTTATGACTACCTTTTCGCGGAATTGATCGCAGGATCGGTCGCGCGCGGTGAATTCTTACGGAGTGTCCGCGCCGCTGCGCCCGCGGCGGCCGGCCAGAGGCTGCTTGGAGTGTTCTTACCGCAGCTGGGCTGGGAGGCATCGCAAGTGGCCCTTCTGCTTGAGCGCGGCCAAGATGAGAGGGCCAACGTCCAGACGTTGCTGGCTATTACTTCCGGGCCGCGGATCGTCTCTTGCGACGTACGCCAAATGACGCCAACACTGCGCCCTCGGCTAGGCGACCGGCTGAAGGCGGGGGGAATCCATGTTCATCGACAGTTCGAGGTGAAGCGGTCAAATCTGGGCGAATTTGTCGCCCTCTCTGGCGAGGCTTGGCCCGATTTCGAGAGCCGGTTCGATGCCGAGGTGTTCGGACTTTTTGAGATCGCGTCGGAACCGCGGACACCTCCAAGCAGCGTGTCAAAGCTGCTCCTCATCACCCGATACGGCAGCCACGGCGTGTGGGAAGCTTCTCGCGACCCGTCCACCGCCGCCATGCGGACGTTCGCCAGGCGCGCGGCGCTGACGCTAAGGACCCGCGCCGCGAGCACCCTGCTGGCGCCGCTATCGTCAGTTTGACCCGCCCGTGGCGCGAAAACTCTCCTTGGCGTGAAAATCGAGGCCTTCAGGGGGTGCGGTCGGTGCTGTCAGTCCAACGGGCACTGTCAAGGCAAAGGATTTTACTACGTTCTACTTGAGCCTCGCGCAGGAACTGGCTCTGATTTCGCTGCGTTTTTACGCTGCGCGCCACGTGTCGCTAGCACCACGCCGGATTCGGCGTAAAAAAGGGCTATACTCGGTTGCCTTGACAATGCCCATTGAGGTCAACCGCGCGCTGCGAGACATGCATCCCGATGTCGTCGCCAACACGATCGCAGAAATCCGCGCGATCGGCGGCCACGTCGAGCATGTCAAACGGCGTCAGAGCCCCTCTTGCACGCCGATCCACAGCCCGCACCTTACTAGGCGGTGCATTTCAGCTGACAATGCCATTGGTGGTGCTGCGCAACTACACTGCGGCGCTGCGCCAAGCGCGGCCGGCCGCGTTCGGTTTTGCTAGCCACCTCGACCCGGATGCGCCATAGCGGCGGCCGTGTTCTTTAGGTGTGGGCGAAGGTCCGTGGCTGGCCCAGGAGCGACGATGTCCGGATCCGATGCCCTCCGAATAGCCGCCCGAGACGCTTGGCTCTTTGCCTTGCCGCTGGTCGAAGTGGCGACCACGCGCACCCGGGGCGAGCAATTTGGCGGCCGCCTAAACGCGTTCGCGCACATGCGCAGTCTCGCCAACCATCGGGCGAGGGCGGTCACAACGCCCAACAACGATACGCTCTACTCGAGCGCTCAGGTCGATCTCACCGAAGGCCCGGTCACGCTCACCATTCCTGCTTCGGGGACCCGTTATCTGTCGCTGGCGCTGATGGACGCCTACACCAACAACTTCGCCATTCTCGGTACCCGGACCACAGGGCCTGACGGCGGGACGTTCCGGCTGGTGGGTCCAGACGAAGCCGCCGAAGGTCCGGGCGTAATCAGGGCGCCGACGCCGCATGTCTGGGCCCTCGCACGTATCCTCGTGGACGATCAGCATGATCTGGAGGCGGCGCGCGCCGTTCAGGCGGGAATCTCCATGCAGGGACCGGAAGCCCCCGCCGCCGTCCGACACGCCCAGAGGTCGGCCCCTTGGAACGAGTACTTCGCCAGCGCGGATGCGCTGATCGCCTCGAACCCACCGCCTGCGACCGACACGGCCCTGTTGCGGCGCATCGCGGTGCTGGGCATCGGCTCGGGGCGCTTCGATGCGGCCCGGTTTTCGCCCGCCGAGGTCAGCGAGATCGAAGCAGGGGTTGCCGAGGCGCGGACCGGCGCCCGCCGAGCGGGTCTGGGCGCCGGTTTCTTGGACGGGTGGTCCTACCCGAAAGCCGAGCTTGGAAACTTCGGACAGAACTACGCCTATCGCGCCGCGGTCGCCGTGGCCGGCCTTGCCGCCTTGCCCCCGGTGGAGGCGATGTACATGCGGGCCGTAGGGGAGAGCCGAGGCCTCTACGACGGCTGCCGAGGGTGGCGACTGCACTTTGCCGCCGACCGCCTCCCGCCCGTCGACAGCTTCTGGTCGCTCAGCCTCTACGAAGCCACGGAGGACGGCCAATTCTTCTTCACCGACAACCCGCTGGGCCGTTACGCCATCCGAGACCGCACCGAAGGGTTGAGCTGCGAGGCCGATGGTTCGCTCGATATCTGGATCAGTCACGAGCACCCCGGAGTCGAGCGTGAGCCCAACTGGCTGCCTGCGCCTGCCGGACCCTTCGCCCTCTTCATGCGGACTTACCTTCCCAAGCCCTCTCTGTTGGACGGGAGCTATCGGCTGCCCCGCGTCGAATCAGCGTGAGCAAGGCGAAGCGCCACATCTTCAACAAGCTTCTGCCGACGCGGGTGGGGGAAGACAAACATCTTGCCTAAAAGGCAACCTTGCTCTCGCTTCAACGGAGACTACGGATGACGATACCTAAGCTAATCGTCTTGGCTGCCGTCTTTCTGGGCGCTGTGGCCGTGGGCGAGGTGCCTCGCGCGGTAGCGGCGACACCTGACAACATGGTCCCACCCCTACAGATCACGCACCGGAGCGGCATTAAGATAATCGTGCAGGTCAACTATTCCTCCACGATCCCAAACGGGGTCGGAAAGCAGGTTTTGGCGGTAAAAAACCTTTACGATCAATACACCTCATTGGGGATGAAGGCGGGAAAGGACTATGAACTGGCGGTTGTGTTTCGGGCCGATGGAGCTCAGTTTCTGCTGACTGACGCGGCTTACGACCTCAAGGTCAGAGACCCCCATCCGCCTGGCAACCCCAACCGGCGCATCATCGAGACCCTGCACGAGAACGGTGTAATGATGTTCGAGTGCGGGACGGCCATGAGGATGAAGGGGTACACCCCCGGCGACATAATGCCATTCAGCCGTGTTGTAGTGAC
>JAYTRF010000181.1:0-24951 GCA_043746375.1 Caulobacteraceae bacterium
GCCGCCGCTCCCCGCTGATCTAGCCGGCTGGCGCCGGGGCCACCCTGGCCATCAACGCTTCCAGACGCTCGACGGACCTGATTGCCACGCACGGCTTGATCAGTACACAATCCCCCCAAAGGGGGACGGCAGGCGAGGCATACGCGCGCGAGGCTCGACAAGGAGACAGCGCCCGTTGTCGATATGTGTGGCTGGCGAGGCGGAGACAGCATGAAGGGGCTCGCACGCGCGAGGCTTTGATCCTATTCTACAAATTGTCATGCCCATTCAAGATCACACCCGTCTGCGCCCCTGGCGTGCGATAGACCGGCGGGTTTCGCGCCAGATTCACGTCGGCGCCGTGCCGGTCGGCGGCGATGCGCCGATCACCGTCCAGTCGATGACCAATACCATCACGGGCGATGCTGCGGCGACGATCGCGCAAATCCGCCAGCTTGAGGAGGCCGGCGCTGATATCGTGCGCGTATCCTGTCCGGACGAGGACGCCACGGCGGCGTTCAAAACCATTGCCAAGGCGGCGCGGGTGCCGCTCGTGGCCGATATTCACTTCCATTACAAACGCGGCATCGAGGCTGCGAAGGCCGGGGCGGCTTGCCTGCGCATCAATCCCGGCAACATCGGGTCCCCGGCGCGGGTGCGAGAGGTTATTTCAGCGGCCCGTGATCACGGCTGCTCGATGCGGATCGGCGTTAACGCAGGCTCACTCGAGCGCGAGCTTCTGGAGCGCTACGGTGAGCCCTGCCCGCAGGCTATGGTCGACAGCGCCCTCGGCCACGCGCGCATTTTGCAGGATCACGACTTCCACGAATTCAAGATCAGCGTGAAGGCCTCGGACGTATTCATGACCGTTGCCGCCTATCAGATGTTGGCCGAGGCAATCGACTGCCCGTTGCACCTGGGCGTGACCGAGGCCGGAGCACTGCGCTCGGGCACGATCAAGTCGGCCATCGGCATGGGCAGTCTGCTTTGGGCCGGGATCGGTGATACTATCCGCGTCTCCCTCGCCGCCGATCCGGTCGAGGAGATCAAGGCCGGCTTCGATATCCTCAAATCGCTCGGCCTGCGCCATCGCGGCGTGAACATCATCGCCTGCCCTTCATGCGCCCGACAGGGGTTCAACGTCATCGAGACGGTCAACACCCTCGAGGCGCGCCTGAAGCATATCGCCACCCCGATGAGCCTTTCAATCATCGGCTGCGTCGTTAACGGACCCGGCGAGGCGCTGATGACAGACATCGGCTTCACCGGGGGGGGCGCCGGCGCCGGCATGGTCTACTTGGCTGGCAAGGCGCATCACAAGCTCGGCAACGATGGCATGGTCGAGCACATCGTCGAACTTGTCGAGGCGCGGGCGGCGGAGATTGATGCGGCGGCCGGGGCTGCGAGCCCCAGCCTGCAGGCGGCCGAATAGTTCCATTCGGCCCGGCCCTTGCGCGGCAAGCGCCGGACTGTTTAGGTCCCCGCTACAACTTTGACCGGAGAAAATATCATGTCCGCTGACGGCGACTGGAAAACCACGATCAACTCGCCCATGGGCGTTCAGGAAGGCACCCTGACCCTGAAGACCAGCGGCGACGCCTTCACCGGGCAGATGGTGGGCCGAATGGGCTCGCAGGATATTTCAGGCAAGGTGGACGGCGATACCCTCACCTGGTCGGCTTCGATCACTACGCCGTTTCCGATGACGCTGGAATTCACCGTCACCGTCGATGGGGACAAGATGAGCGGTTCGGTGAAGGCGGGCTCGTTCGGTTCCTCACCGCTGACGGGCGTGCGGGCCTGACAGAAATAGCGCTCCAACCTCTATTCCCTTTGGTGCGGAGGGGAGATCTTGAAGCGATCGGGGTGAGGGGCATGAGACATCGCATGAACCGGACGTTTTCAATCTTCCCCACAGCGGCCGTCGGCCAACACTCCCCATAGGAGGCGGACAAAGGGTGGCCCAGACGCTGGTGTCTGCCTGGACGAGCGCCAAGCGGCGTCTCGAGGCGGCGGGAGTCGATGGGCCGGTGATCGATGCGCGCCTCTTGGTGGAAGGTGCGGCCGACGCCACGCGCGCCGACATCATTGCCGATCCCCATCGCGTGCTTACCGCCGAACAGGCCCACACGCTTGAGACTTGGCTGGCGCGCCGTGAAGCCCGCGAGCCGATCAGCCACATTCTCGGCCGTAAAGGTTTCTGGAAGATCATGCTGGCTGTGACTCCCGGTGTTCTTACGCCCCGACCGGACACGGAAACCCTGCTGGATGCTGTGCTGCCTGACTTCCCCGAAGACGGCCGCTTCTCGGTCCTCGATCTGGGCGTCGGGTCCGGCGCGATCCTGCTCGCCATCCTTGCCGAACGGCCCGCTGCCAAGGGGCTGGGGGTCGACATCTCGGAAAATGCGCTGGCGGTCGCCCGCGAGAACGCCGCCAATCTCGGATTGTGCGGCCGCACGGTGCTGCTGCGCAGCGACTGGACCGCGGGGCTGGCGTCGGAGAGCTTCGATCTGGTGGTTTCCAACCCGCCATACGTCGCCAGCGGGGAGATCGCCGGCTTGGCGCCCGAAGTCCGCGACTATGAACCCCGGCTCGCCATCGACGGCGGACCAGATGGGTTGGCGGCCTTTCGCACGCTGGCGCCCCAAATTCTCCGTGTCCTGCGTCCAACCGGCCGCTTCGCCGTGGAGTTTGGCATTGGCCAACGCGAGAGGGTCGCAGACCTATTTGCCAGGGCTGGCGGCTGTGATCTCAGGGTGGTCAACGACCTGAGCGGGCATGAGCGCGTGCTTGCCGGGGCCAAGAAACCGCTTGAGAACAGGGTGCCGAGCGGGTAACTTACAGTTGTCTCCGCCAAACCGCTGGAACACGGGGCTGGGGCGCCAGCCCAATCGCAGGCTCCGCCCACCTGAATTTCCGTCGAAGCGGCCGACCAAACCCTCGCCAACGGACGCGTTTCGCCTGACAGCGGAGACGGGGAAACAAGGGCTCAATCGAACACCATCACCGGCTGCGCCCGGAACAAACCAAAGCCGCCAGCCGCCGCCATCAGGTCGTCCGGCCGTAGGCCCGTGCAATAGGTCTTAAAAACAGCATGAGAGATTTCAAGGGAATGAAGCGTCAGCGCGGACGCAACCGCAATGGCGGAGGTGGCGGTGGTGGCGGAGGAGGGGGACGACCGCAGCACAACACCAATCGCGCGTTTGATTCCAATGGTCCCGACGGCGTCAAAGTTCGCGGCGCTGCCCAGCACGTCTATGAGAAATATCAACAGCTTGCCCGCGACGCGCATACCGCCGGCGACCGGGTGGTAGCGGAAAACTACCTTCAACACGCCGAGCATTACTTCCGGGTGATGCGCGCCATGCAGCCTCAGCGACCGCTTTCGGAGATTGTCGGCCGCGACCAGTTCGTCTCCGGCTTCGACATCGATTTCGAGGACGAAAATGGTGCGGGGGAGAACGCCGGTTCCGAGGGCGACAATGAACCTCGCGAAAATGGCGCGGACCGCAGCGATCGCTCCGAACGGTTCGAGCCGCGACGCGACGAGCGGCCCCGCGATGAGGTTCGTCAGGCCGTGGATCAGCGTCCGCGCGATGATCGCGGCGCTGCGGAGCGCTCGCAAAATGATCGGCCACAGAGCCAGGGGCCGGTCGGCGAGGCTCAGGGCGGCCGACCTGACGACGAGCGCGGGAGCCGGCTCAATCGAGATGATCGCCCGCGCTACAATCGCGATGACCGCGCGCCGCGTTTCGAGCGCGATGACCGGGGGGATCGCGACAGTCTGAACGCTGTCGAGCCCGTGCCGGCTCCGGCTGCCGCCATCCAGCCCACCCACCGGGAACCGCGAGTTTTGCGCGCCGACGACGGCGAGGTGAACAACGCGCCGGCCTTTCTTCAGGTCCGCCCCGTCGCGGCCCGTGATCCGGCGCTCGGCGACGCCAGCGCCCGCCGCCGACGCCTTCCCCGTCCCGGCGCCTCGACCGCCGTCGATACGGCGTCACCCGAAACGGAAGAGGCCTGAGGGGCGGGCTTTACTACTGCTGCTGCAGAAGTTGATCCAGCGCGGCGGAGGACGGCAGGCGCTGGCCGGTGCTGGAAATGACCGGGCGCACCGTCCGGGTGAACTCCGAACCCGGCGCTTCGGCTAGGCCTTCGCGCACTGAAACGGCTACGGCCAGCTCACTGGCGGCTTCGCCTTTGTATACGCCGCGAGAGGGTGGCGCGTCGGCGTAGTCACGCCCAATCGCAACGCGGATGTGCCGCTCCCCCGCTATGATGTCGTTGGTGGGATCCAGGCCGATCCACCCCCAAGATGGCAGGAAGACCTCGACCCAGGCGTGCGTCGCGTCCGGATCGGAGCGATCACCGGCGGAACGGTTGGTGAATAGATAGCCAGAAACGTACCGCGCTGGGATCCCCCACGAGCGGACGATGGCGATCATCACGTGGGCGAAATCCTGGCAGACGCCGCTGCCTGCAGCTAGGGCATCGTCGATCGGACTGTCGACCGCGGTGACGCCGGTCTTGTAGTTGATTGCGTTGTACAGCGCCTCAGAAAGGCGGCGCATGGCGGTCAGTGGATCGTTCAGGCGCAGAGCGTCGAGCTCGTGGAGGGTGATGAAGGCATCCAGGCGCGGGGTAGGGCGGGCAAAGCCGTGGGGCTGCAGAAAATCAAAATAACGATCCGCCGTCTGGTCGCCGTGAATCAGCTCCCACTCGCCCGCACCGAGACCGGTCGGGGTGTGTAGTTGCGGGGTCGTCTCGACGTTCGCCGTCGACGAAATGACAAGCTGGCTGTGCGCCTGCGGAATATCGAAGTGGTAGACCGCGTTGCCGAGAAAATCGGTATAGGAAAATAATTGGGCGGCGGGCTCCAGTTCTATGAAAAATTTCGTCAGGCGTTGCCGGCCGTTCTGCTGCGGCTGGATCCAGAGTTCCATGACGCTTTCGCGCACCGCCGGCTGGTAATGGAATCGCGTTTCGTGGCGGACGGTGAGGAGCATCGCCTAGGCGGTGAGCCGTTGTTCGAGAGGGTATCTGACGAAGGTCTCGTGAATCGCCTCGTGAATGCTTGCGCACTCGCGCGCGACCAGGCTGAGTAGCGCGCCGGGCCGCAGTGTTTCCTCCATATCGGCGAACTCCAGACGCCCACTCAGGCGAGCGGCCAGCCGTTGCGGGCGTGAACGTTCGGCAGTCGTCGCTGGACCCGCGAGCCAAGTTAGGTGGTTGAGGATTCGTTGGGTTGAAAAGCGGATCGAACGCGGAAATTCCTCGTCGAAGAGAAGAAATTCCAGCAGGTGACGCGTCTCGATCTCGGCGGTGTAGACCCGCAGATAGGGTTCGAGCGCGCAGGCCATGCGCAAGACCGACATCTGAGTCATTGGATCGTCGAGGGGCGACTCGCCGTTTGACTCGCCGAAGCAGACGTTGAGCAGGCGGGCGATCAATTGAGCACGCTCCAGGTAGACGCCAAGCATGAGGAACCGCCAACCCTGTCCGTGGCTCATGGTGGCGTCGACCGCGCCCTTGAACAGGTGGAGGTCGGAGATAACGCCATGCAGAAATGCCGCCGGCGCCTTTTCGAAGGTGCGCGCGGCCCCCGCAGCCGTTACCCGCAGGTAAAGCAGATTGAGGCGCTCCCACGTTTCGCTGGTGATCTGGTCTCGCACCTGACGCGCGTTTTCTCGCGCCCTCGACAGGGAGGCGATCACCGATGCCTGGTGGACGCGATCGAGGAGCAGGCCATGGGCGGCGCTAAACGGAGTGTCCGGGGTGGCAAGCGTCCCCGTCTCTTCCATGGACGCCGCGCGCCGGGCAACAGTGACAGCGGTGTCGTTTTGGTCGAGCGTAGCGATCAGCATGACGTCGGCCAGCCGGCTGTGGTGCTCGGCCCGCTCGACATAGCGGCCGATCCAATAGAGGCTGTCGGCGACGCGAGCGAGCATCATGCCGAGGTCTGCCCCTGGGCCAGCACCCAGGTGTCCTTCGAGCCGCCGCCCTGGCTTGAGTTGACCACCAGTGATCCGCGGCGCAGCGCCACCCGCGTCAGGGCGCCAGGCGCGACCGCGATATCCTGGCCGCAGAGCACGAACGGCCGCAGGTCGACGTGGCGCGGCTCGATCTGCCCATCGACCAGGCAGGGAGCCGTGGAGAGCCGAATCGTGGGCTGGGCAATGTAGTTGGCCGGGTCGGCCCTGAGGCGGTCGGCAAACACGTTCCGCTCAGCCGCCGTCGCGTGCGGTCCGATCAGCATCCCGTATCCGCCCGATTCGCCGACCGCCTTGACGACCAGTTGATTGAGGTTGGCGAGGACGTGATCCAATTGGGCCGGTTCACGGCACAGGAAGGTTTTTACGTTTGGGATAAGAGGGTCTTCCCCAAGGTAATATCGAATGATTGTGGGAACGTAGGCGTAGACCGCCTTGTCGTCGGCAACCCCCGTCCCCGGTGCATTGGCGATGACCACGTTGCCGGCCCGGTAGGCATTGAACAGACCAGCCGCCCCCAGCCCCGACTCGCGCCGGAAGGTCAGCGGATCGATGAAATCGTCATCGACACGGCGATAGATTACGTCGACCTGCCGAAGACCGCCGGTAGAGCGCATGTGAACCATGTTGTTATGGACCACGAGATCGCGGCCCTCGACCAGCGGCACGCCCATTAGTCGAGCAAGGCAGGCGTGTTCGAAATAGGCCGAGTTGTAGATTCCTGGCGTCAAGACAACCACCTGGGGGTCCGGTCGCCATTCGGGGGCTAGGCTGTTCAAGGTGGCGAGCAGCAGATCGGGATACCGCTCGACCGGCCTTACGCCCGCATTGCGAAAAATCTCCGGAAAGGTTCGCTTGGCGGCATCACGGTTGGCCAGCATGTAGGAGACCCCGGAGGGCACGCGCAGGTTGTCTTCCAAAACGAAAAACTGCCCGTCGTCACCGCGTATGAGGTCGGCTCCGCTGACGTTCACGTAGGCATTGCGGGGGACATAGACCCCTTGCATCTCGCGGCGGTAGGACGCGGCGCCCAAGATTAAGATCGCGCGGCACCAATTTGTCGGCGATGATCTTCTGGTCACCGTAGATATCGGCCAGAAAGCAGTTCAAGGCGCGTAGGCGCTGCGTCAGCCCCGCTTCGATTTTCTCCCATTCGTCGGCGGGAATAATTCGCGGTATCAGGTCCGTCGGAATGATCCTCTCGGTGGCGTCCCCGGCCCCGTAGACAGTGAACGTTATTCCTTGCAGCAGGAATGATTGTTCCAAAGTACGCTGGCGGTCGGCGAGTTCGCCTCCAGTGAGCGCCGACATCCCGGTATGGAGCGCCTCATAATGCGCTCGCGGCGAGCCATCGGACTGGAACATGTCGTCATAGAACTGGCGGCCGGCATAGCCAGCGGCCGGTGGCGCAGGTACTGGCTTTTCGGGGTCCAGTCGCATGGGCGGGGCCATATTTTTTAAACGCCCGATCTGTTGAAAGGGCGAGCGCCTAACACTGTATAGCCGCGGATCGGCAAGTCACGGCGCCGAAGCCGTAGCCAGCGCGATCGTGGTCGGCGCCTAATATATGGGCCGCGATCAGCCACCCCCGCTTGCCTAGCCCAAAAAGGCGACCAGTTGATCGCCTACCGCAGCCTGCCCCTCACCATCGCCGATGAGGTCCTGGCGCACCTCGATTTCCAGATAATCGATGGGCCGGCCGTCGGCGTGGAATGGTACTGTGTTGTCGCTGCCGTCCATCGCGTACGGCGCGTTGTCGCCGACAGCTTCGCCGAGGGCACGTCTCATCACCGCCAGCATCCGGGTCGAGAATGGCGAGTCGTCCCTGTGCAAGATCCCGAACCGCCACGGCCGCGTATGGCATTGGAAAACGGGTGTGAAGCTGTGCAGCGCTACCAGCACAGTGTCCGTGCCCGCTTCTTGTCGCCTGTTGAGCTCATCGCGGATCCGCCGATGGTATGGCTGATAGATCTCCCGCAGCCGGGCGCGCTTCTCGGCGCTGGTGAGAGCCGCGTTGCCGGGGATCGCCGATCCATCGCTGACGGGGGGGGTGGAATCGGCGGCGCCGGGTCTTCGATTGCAGTCGATGACCAGGCGCGAATAGACCTGCCGAATGAAGCAGGCGCCGAGGCTGAGCGAGAGGACCAGACCGAGGCCCTCGACGCCAATATCCCAGGCTATGTGGCGTTCCAGATCCGCACCGGCGAGACCAAGGTTCCCAAGTCGCTCTGGGATGGCGCGTCCCGCATGGTCCCCGACGAGTAGAAAAGGGGCGACGGCGCCTGAATTTGCGACACGAAAGGGCGCCGGATCGCCTAGCGAAAGCAGACGGTTCGACCCCGACCCCGAATCGGCGCTACCCATCTGCGGTGCGTCTAGTCTCCATTCGCCATCTCACCCGTTATCGGTACGGCCGGGCCGTGGCCTTCGGAGAACATCGCATGATGTTCCGTCCGCGGGAAAGCTATGATCAGCGAGTGCTTCAAGCCCATCTGACGATTACCCCGACGCCAGCGCGCCTGAGGTACGTCGAGGACGTCTTTGGCAACTGCGTCGGCATCGCGACCTTCGCCGGCCGCGCCAAGGAGCTTACCTTCGAAAGCCGGGTGGAGCTGGAACATGATCCGGCGCCGGCGTTTTCGGTGTGGGAGGGAGAGGCCGAAGCCCATGCCGGCGCCATGCCGGTCGCCTACAGTCCCGAAGACCTTCCGGACCTGTCGAGATCGATGGAGCGTCACTACGCCGATGCGGACCGAACGGTGGAGTTGTGGGCGCGGCGGTTCGTCAGACCGGTGGGCCCGACCAGCCTTCGCGCGCTTTTGAGCGAGATGACCTGGGAGATTCACGCCAATTTCGCCTATCAGCCGCGGCCTGACGGCTCGGCCCAGGCGCCCGAACAGACGCTGCGGCTGGGTCGGGGAAGTTGCCGCGACTTCGCGATTCTGATGATCGAGGCGGCCAGGAGTCTTGGCCTCGCAGCGCGCTTCGTCTCCGGTTATGTCTAGAGTCCCACCTCCGGGGTGGCCCGGGTCGGGTCGGCCGGCGGCGGCCATACGCACGCGTGGGCGTGCGTTTATTTGCCGGCGTGCGGGTGGGTCGAGTTCGACCCGACCAACGGGCTGGTGGGGGCCAGCGCTCTGATCCGCGTGGCCGTTACCCGCGATCCGCGCCAAGCGGTTCCACTGCACGGGACCTGGGATGGATTCGCCGCCGATTTTCTGGGCATGGATGTCGAAGTCGATGTGACGTGCGCCGAAATGCTTATCGCGCGGGAAACGTCGAAACGGCGCCGCGCCTCGGCGGCATAGCGCCGGTCAGTCGTCGAGCTGGGCCGACAGCACCCCCGGGCCATTGGAGAGCGCCATGCGTATCCGCGCGGGCTTCAAGATTACCTACGAATGTCCAACATCTTCGCCCATGCTGCTTATGTTGAGCGTGCATCCAACGCGGCGGGCGGATCTGGAGACGCCTGACACGCCGACGATCGAGCCGAGAGTTCCGCTTAGGCGCTACGACGATGCGTTCGGCAACATCTGCTACCGCATCCTCGCCCCCGCTGGCCGATTGACCTTGTCGGCCCAATTCGTGATCAGAGATGATGGGCTTGCCGACGCCTATGCCCCGGAAGCTCGCCAGGTTGCGGTTGAGGACATTCCAGACGCCGCCGTCGTCTATCTCCTAGGCAGCCGCTACTGCGACCGACAGATTGAGCGACGTGGCTTGGTCGTTGTTTGGCGCAACCCAGCCGGGCTGGCCTCGGGTGCAGGCCATAGTCGACTACGTCCATGATCACATCACCTTTGGTTATCAGCACGCCCGACCCACCAAGACGGCGTGGGAAGCCTATCAGGAACGCCTCGGCGTCTGCCGCGACTTCGCGCACCTGGCCATTGCCTTCTGCCGCTGCATGAACATTCCAGCGCGCTACTGCACCGGGTACCTGGGCGACATCGGCGTGCCGCCCGCGCTGCCGATGGACTTCAGTGCTTGGTTCGACGTTTATCTTGAGGGGGCTTGGTACGCCTTCGATGCCCGAAATCACCAGCGGCGGATCGGTCGCATCCTGATGGCCCGGGGGCGTGACGCCACCGACACCGCCATCGCTACCACCTTCGGCGCGGCGACGTTGGTCGGCTTTGAGGTCGTTGCCGACGAGATAGCTCGCGCATGACACGGGCGTCCGAGGGGCGGGTGAGACGCGGCCTGAAAGTCGCCTCCCAAAGGGAAAGGAGCCTTAGGCGGCCTTCGCCTGAGCGGTGGTCACCCTCGCCAACCGCCATTTCAGCGCCGGTAGGGCCGGCAGCCTGAAGGATTCCAAGGGCGGGCAAGCCGCGATGCAGTTTTCGAGGGACGCCAGGAGCGTGGTGACGGGGCCATCATTGATAAAGTGGTTGGCGCCGGCGATCCGCTCGAAGCGCACAGGGCACCGCGTGCCAGCCTCGCGCGCCAGCTTTTCGGCCACTTCGATGGGGGCGAAGTCGTCGTGATCGCCGTGAAGTACATGCACCGGCGCCCGCAGCCTGGAAAGCGCGGCGCGCATCAGCGGCAACTGCGAGTTCTGCTTGCTGATCTCGGTCACGGCGTTGCGCAGATCGCGCGGGATCACATTGAACAGGCGTGATCCCACACTGACCAACCAGCGGGCGGTGGGGCCCGACTCGCCAAGATAGCTTGAAAGCAGGACAACGCCCGCGACCCGCCGCGGCTGTGCCTTCGCCATGAGCGTGGCGATCGCCGCGCCATAGGACTGACCGACCAGCAGGATACGCTGGCCCGGCGTCGCTTCCATCAGGGGAGCGAGGGCGCGCGCCTGGGCCCGGATATCGGGCACGCAGTCCAGGGGCTCGCTGGCAGCGTACCCTGGCCGGTCGACAACGATCATCTCCCGATCGGCCGGCAGGGCTGCGAGGGCCGGGGCCCAGTATTCGGCCCACGACGGCGCGCCGGTAATGACGACGATTTTCCAAGGTGCGGGACGCGGCCTGGGGGTGGTCAGCGCCGAAATGCGCCAGCCGAGGCCCCCTCCGGCGATGAAGCTGGTCCGGTGCACGACGCTGTCGGGATAGTCTGCCGATGTGGGGCGATGTTCAGTCCGCCCGTTGGCCGCGGACTCCAGACAGGCCCATCCGAGAGCCAGAACGCCCCTGGGTCTCCTCTGCGCCACATCCACTCCTTTTCGCGTCCCCGGGCCCTGGGTCTGGTGCTCAACGCAAAGCCCGGCTTTCGGGTCCGTCAGGCCCACGGGCGATCCTAACCAGCTCCCCTGAACCGCAGGTGAAACCGCCACGGACGGGAGGGTAAGTGATCGACTAAGGCGCCCTTGTGTGGCCCATTAGCCACACTTACATGCGTGCGGCCCGCTCGCTCAACACGGCGATGGGCGTCAAACTGGACGGAAAACTGCATGAACATCGAACTCTATTCGGACCGCGCCAAGCAGGCGATCCAGTCGGCGCAATCGCTCGCCCTGGCGCGGCGCCATCAGCAGTTCTCGCCTGAGCACCTTCTCAAGGTGCTGCTTGAGGAAAAAGATGGGCTCGGGCGCGCGTTGATCGAAAGCGCAGGCGGCAATCCGGGTCGCGTCGAGCAGTCGGTGGAGGCTCTGCTCGCCAAGCTGCCGAAGGTCGAGGGGGGTGGCGGCCAACTGTACATGCAACCGGCCACCGCGAGCGTTTTGGCCGTCGCCGAAGAAGGCGCCAAGAAGGCCGGCGACGCGTTCATCACTACGGAACGCCTGTTGATCGCGGTCGCCAGGGAAGGGGGGGAGGTGGCCAAGGCGCTTTCGGTCAGCGGCGCGTCCGCAAGCCGCCTGGAAGAGGCCGCCAGGGCCCTTCGCAAGGGGAAGACCGCCGACAGCGCCTCGGCCGAGCAAGGCTACGATGCGCTTAAGCGTTATGCGCGCGACCTGACCCAGGCCGCCCGCGATGAGAAACTCGACCCGGTCATCGGGCGGGACGAAGAGATACGACGCACCATCCAGGTCCTCGCGAGGCGGACCAAGAATAACCCGGTGCTGATCGGGGAGCCGGGCGTCGGCAAGACCGCAATCATCGAAGGACTGGCCCAGAGAATCATCAATGGCGACGTGCCCGAGAGCCTTCGCGACAAGCGGCTTCTGGCCCTCGACATGGGCTCACTCATCGCGGGCGCGAAGTACCGGGGAGAGTTTGAGGAGAGACTGAAGGCGGTGCTGAACGAGGTCATCGCCGCCGAAGGCGGGATCATCCTTTTTATCGACGAAATGCATACCCTGGTGGGGGCCGGCAAGACCGAAGGGGCGATGGATGCATCCAACCTCCTCAAGCCGGCCTTGGCGCGCGGCGAACTGCACTGCGTTGGCGCCACCACCTTGGATGAATACCGCAAGCACGTGGAAAAGGACGCCGCCCTGGCGCGGCGGTTTCAGCCGGTGTTCGTCGGCGAGCCGACCGTGGAAGACACAGTGTCCATCCTGCGTGGCCTGAAAGAGAAATATGAGGTCCATCACGGTGTGCGCATTGCCGACGGGGCGATCATAGCCGCCGCGACCCTGTCCAATCGCTACATCACCGACCGCTTCCTGCCCGACAAGGCGATCGACCTGATCGACGAGGCCGCCAGCAGGGTGCGGATGGCCGTCGATTCCAAGCCTGAGGAGCTCGACGAAATAGATCGGCGCTGCGTGCAGTTGAAAATCGAACGCGAGGCGCTCAGCAAGGAGCAAGACAAGGCGGCGCGCCAGCGACTCGACAAGCTGGGCGCAGAACTGGCCGAACTCGAAGCGGTTTCGGCGCAAATGACCGAGCGCTGGCGTGCGGAGAAAAGCAAGGTGACCTCCGCGGCCCAGGCCAGGGAGGGCCTCGATCGCCTGCGGGCCGAACTGATCGCCGCCCAGCGAAAGGGTGATCTGCAGCGTGCGGCGGAAATCGCCTACGGCGAGATCCCGCTCTTGGAAAAGCGCTTGGCTGACGAGGAGGAGGCGGACAAAGACACCCTTACGCCGGAGGTCGTCGACGCTGAACAGATTGCTGCGGTCGTCTCACGTTGGACTGGGGTGCCGGTCGAAAAGATGCTTGAGGGCGAGCGGGACAAGCTTTTGCGCATGGAAGACTCGTTGCGCGGGCGCGTCGTAGGGCAGGATGAGGCATTGGCTGCTGTCTCGGACGCCGTCAGGCGGGCGAGAGCTGGACTGCAGGATCCCGCTCGACCGATCGGATCATTCTTGTTTCTGGGCCCAACCGGGGTCGGCAAGACAGAATTGACCAAGGCGCTGGCCGAGTTCCTGTTCGACGACGAGGCCGCGATCACGCGCATGGACATGAGCGAGTACATGGAAAAGCACTCGGTGAGCCGGATGATCGGCGCCCCGCCGGGGTATGTCGGTTATGACGAGGGCGGCGCATTGACCGAGGCCGTACGGCGTCGCCCCTATCAGGTGGTGCTCTTCGACGAGGTGGAAAAGGCCCACCCCGATGTCTTCAACGTGCTCCTCCAAGTGCTCGATGACGGCCGTCTCACCGATGGGCAGGGACGGACGGTCGATTTTCGCAACACCCTGATCATCATGACCTCGAACTTGGGTTCGGAGTTTCTCTCGGGCCAAGCTTTGACGCCGGAGGGCGAGGGTCAGAGCGTCGAGGCCGTACGGCCGATGGTCATGGACGTGGTGCGCAGGCACTTCCGGCCAGAATTTCTCAACCGGATCGATGAGATCATTCTGTTCCACCGCCTGGGCCGCGAACAGATGGACGCCATCGTCAAGATTCAGCTCGGCCGTCTTGAAAAGCTTCTAGAGGCGCGCCGGATGGCAATTTCCCTCGATGCTGCCGCCCTCCACTGGCTAGGCGAGCGGGGCTACGATCCGATCTATGGAGCGCGGCCGCTTCGACGCGTGATCCAGAAGGATCTCATCGACCCGATAGCCAAAATGCTTTTAGCGGGCGACCTCGTCGATGGAAGCCTCATTGAGGTCACCGCCGATCAAGACGGTCTCGAAATCGGCAAGGCTCGAATGCACTAACCGGTTGTCTTGGATGACCGAAGCAGTTGAAGAGGACCTTAGCCCCTGATCGCGCAGAGGGCGATCAAGGAAAGGGGCAGCGCGGACCGTGCCGAGTTTCTACGAATTCTTCGCAGGCGGCGGAATGGCGCGAGCTGGTCTCGGCAACGGCTGGAACTGCCTGTTCGCCAACGACTTCGATGCGAAGAAGGGCCTCACCTATCAGATGAATTACCCGCTCGGGGATGTGCTTACGATCGATGATGTTCGGAAGATCAAGACAGCCGACCTTCCAGGATGCGCCGATCTGATCTGGGGTTCGTTTCCGTGCCAGGATCTGTCCCTGGCCGGGGCCCGGGCAGGGCTTGAGGGCGAGCGTTCAGGCGCCTTCTATCCCTTCTGGGATATCGTGACCGGCCTCCTCGCCGATGGACGAGGAGCAAAGCTCATTGGCCTGGAAAACGTTTCCGGAACGCTTACATCGCATGGCGGGCGCGACTTCAAGGCGATCTGCAATACCTTTGCCCAAGCCGGCTATCGCTATGGAGCACTGATTATCAATGCCGCGCTTTTCCTGCCGCAGTCGCGGCCGCGGCTGTTTATTGTCGGTGTGCGCGCCGACGTGCGGATCGATCCCACCCTGCTGTCGCCAGTCCCGATAAAGCCGTTCCATACCGCCGGTTTGCAGCGCGCCTTTGAGCGCGTCGATGAGACCGCCCGAGGGAAGATGGTATGGTGGAATATTCCAGCGCCTGCCAAGCGCAGCACAACTTTCGCAGACCTCATCGAAGACAACCCGACCAGCGTGAGCTGGCACACGGATGCCGAACGAGACCTGCTGATCAGCAAGATGTCAGCGATCAATCAGGCGAAGCTCGAAGCCGCCAAGCGCGCGAACCGGCGGACGGTGGGCTGCATCTATAAGCGTACTCGCCTCGATGCGGGCGGGATGAAGGTGCAACGCGCCGAGGTTCGCTTCGACGACGTGGCTGGTTGTCTGCGGACGCCTGCTGGCGGGTCCAGCCGGCAGGTTATCGTTGTCGTCGACGGAGCTAAAGTGCGCAGCCGGCTGATCTCCGCCCGGGAGACCGCCCGTCTGATGGGATTGGACGACGCCTATAAGCTTCCGAATAACTACAATGAGGCCTACCATCTGACCGGCGACGGCGTCGCCGTTGACGTGGTTCGGCACCTCGCCAAGCAACTCTTCGAACCTCTTCTCGGGCTCGACAGCGGCGCCTCCGTTTCTGGGCCTGACCGATCGAGTGACGGGTTAGGGCTCGGCGCAAGAGAAAGCCCCGCGCCGGGGGGAGCGCGGGGCTTGGCCTTGGTCAGGTCGTCCTCTTGAAAGAGGCCGCCTAACAGGCGTAGCGAACTTTGCGGACGATGTAGCGACCGTAGTACGGATCCCAGACTGAACGGCGGCTGACGCAGCTACGATAACCTTGCTGATAATAACCGCCGTTATAGGCGGATCCATAGTAGGGGCGGCTATAGCCGTAGTATGGCTCGCTGTAGCTGTGTGAGGTCAGGGCCGACCCCAGAGCCAATCCAACGATGCCGCCCGCGATAGCCGCGCCGGCGTCGTCGCCTCCGTCGCCGCGGTCGTAGCCCTGATAATAACCGCCACCGCCATAACCATCATCCCAGTCGCGGGCAGAGGCCGCCGTCGCGGTCGCCAGCACGCCGGCAGTCAGTGTCGCGGCGGCCATGCCGACCGTGAGTATCTTGTTCATCGGAACCTCCAATTCATGTTCCCTCGCCCTAGGAACGCTTAAGTAAGCGATCGGCTCCCAGGCGAGGCCATGCACACAATGGAAGGGGCCGGCTGAACCCGGCCTGAACGGCTCTAGCCGACAGCGTTCACATCCACGATCACACGGCCGCGGACTCTGCCTTCGACGATCGCGGCGCCGAGCGCCGGCACGCCCGCCAAGGTGGCCCCGGCGCTCAACGAGTCGAGCTTGACCATGTCCATGTCTCGCGCCAGCCGGTCCCACGCTTCGACACGGTCGGCGACGGGTCGCATCACCGAATCGATTCCGGCCAGCGTAATTCCCCGCAGAATGAACGGGGCCACGGAACTCTGCAGGTCGATGCCCTGCGCCAGGCCGCAGGCGGCGACCGCGCCTGCGTAGCGGGTTTGCGAGAGGACATTGGCAAGGGTGTGGCTGCCAACGGTGTCGATCGCCCCGGCCCATCGCTCGCGCGCCAGCGGCCTGCCCGGCCCTGAAAATTCGCCCCTGTCGATGATTTCTCCCGCCCCGAGTTGGTGCAGGTAAGCCGCTTCGGTGGCCTTGCGGCCGCTCGACGCCACGACCCGATAGCCGAGTTTCGACAGCAGGGCGATAGCCACGCTGCCCACGCCGCCGGCCGCGCCGGTAACCAACACCTCGCCCTTGTCCGGTGTTACGCCATGACGCTCCAGCGCCATCACGCTGAGCATGGCGGTGTAGCCAGCGGTGCCAATGGCCATGGCGTGAGCGTTGGAAATCGCCGCCGGCAGCTTGATCAGCCAATCGCCCCTGACTCGAGCCTTCTGCGAAAAACCGCCGTGGTGACTCTCGCCAACGCCCCAACCATTCAGAACCACGCGGTCGCCGGCCCTGAAGCCGGAGTGGGTCGAGGTCTCGACGACGCCGGAAAAGTCGATTCCAGGGGTCAGCGGCCATACACGAACCACGGGGGCCCGTCCGGTCAGCGCTAATCCGTCCTTGTAGTTCACCGTCGAATGGCTGACCGCGACGGTGACATCGCCATCCATCAGGTCGGCCTCGCCTATGTCGACGAAACGTATTTCTTGGCCGGCGTCGGTCTTGAACAGGCGCAGGGCGCGAAACGTTTCGGTCATGACCTTCCCGTTCCCTCAGGCTCCTGCGTGGAAAGGCCGAACCGTTCGCCCCGAATACCCCGGACGGCCAAGTCTACCGTCGCCAGGCGCCGCTCTCCCGTCACCCGCATTTCCAGCCCCGGCATGTACATCATCGCCACGTAATCCCCGAAAGAATCCTCAAGCGCGCGGGTGAAACCCTGGGCGTCCTGCGCCTTGTTCATCTGGATCTTGGCCATGCGCAACGCCTCGCGGCTGTTCTCGGCGACCCGTCGCGCCCAGGCGAAGGTCTCCTCTTCCAGAGCCTCCGGCGGGACGACGCGGCCAACCAAGCCGTGGGCCGCCGCCTCCGCCGCCGAAAGAAAGCGGCTTTCGAACACCGCCTCCTTGGCTCTGCGGATGCCGATGTCCCAAGGTATCGACATGTATTCCACAAAGCCCGGCAGAAACTTCGCGTCCGTCGCGGCGAAAACTACGTCCATCGCCGCCGCCAACATCCAGCCGGCGTAGATGCAATAGCCCTCGACCATGGCGATCGTGGGTTTGGCGAAGTTGCGCCATTTGAGCAGAAGATCCAGGTTGTAGTGCTTGAACTGGTCGTAGGTCTCGGCGCCCGGGGCGGCTCCGAGCGCGGCGCGGTAGACCATGCCTTCAGGGGTTCCAAGGTCATGGCCGGTGGAAAACACCCCGCCTGCTCCGCGCACCACGAGAACCCGGACCGCGCGATCGGCGCCGGCCAGATCGAACGCAGCATCTATCTCGTCGAGCATGCGATAGCCCTGAGCGTTGCGATAGGCTGGGCGGTTGAGGGTAATGACGCCGATCGGGCCGTCGACGCTGTACAGAATGTCCTCGAAACTCACCCGCCGGATCAGTTCAGGGTCACGAACCGCGGCCCGCCGCGTGTCTCGACGCGTCTCATCACGGCGATGGGCTCGCCAGGCGACCCAAGGGGCTTCGCTACGGTGATCACAAACCACCCGCCCTCGGGCAACTGCGGAAATTGAAAGCGGCTCGCGCCGTCGCACTTAACCTTGCGCACGAAGCTGGCGTAATCGCCGCTCGGGGCCGAGGGCGTGCGGGCGCGCACCAGGGCGACGGGAACCGCGGCGCTGATCGCTGACCCATAGAGAATGATCATTCGTCGGCGGCTCCAGGGCGTTTCCGGCGTCAGGATCACGTCCCCTCCGGCGCAAGAATATCGCAAGGGGCCGCGGCTGAATGCCAGGGCGCCTTCAATGGCAGAGTCTCCCGGCTCGGTGGACCAAGCGAAGTCCTGTGGACGAAAAACGTTGGCGGACGGTGGCGGACCATACACGGGCCCTGGCGGCGGCGGGGGAGGGCCAAACATTTCGGTTCCGCATCCGCAGAGCGTTATCGCAGCGAGAGCCAAAGGAACTAAGTGTTTCATGGCCGCAAACTTAAGGCGCTCTTGGGCTGTCGGCAATCTCCTTGGCATTCGCGCGCCAAGCGCGCGGCCGACCTGCGAATCCCCCTTGGCTGCCATGGCCTTAACGGCGATAACCCAGGTCAGACCCCCGTCCATCCGTGGAGATGACCTATGAAGGCCGCCGTACTGCGCGAGGTGAGAACCCCGCTCCAGATCGAAAACGTCAGCATCGGTAAACCCGGTCCCCACGAGGTGCTTATCCGCACGGCGGCGGCGGGGGTTTGCCACTCGGACCTGCACTTCATCGAGGGCTCTTATCCGCATCCACTTCCCGCAGTGTTGGGCCACGAAAGCGCAGGCGTGGTCGAGCAGGTCGGTTCGGAGGTGCGCACGGTCAAGGTCGGCGACCATGTGATCACCTGCCTGTCGGCTTTCTGCGGCCATTGCGAGTTCTGTCTGACCGGCCACATGAGCCTTTGCGTCAGTCCCGAGACCAAGCGTGACGCCGACCAGCCGCCGCGGCTCAGCCAGGAAGACGGGCCGATGCTGCAGTATCTGAACCTGTCGTCGTTCGCCGAGCAAATGCTGATCCATGAGCACGCCTGCGTGGCCATCCGTAAGGATATGCCCCTCGACCGCGCGGCCCTGATCGGTTGCGGGGTGATGACTGGCGTCGGTTCCGTTTTCCACACCGCCAAGGTGCGGCCCGGTGAGAGCGTCGCGGTGATCGGCTGTGGCGGGGTGGGCTTGGCCGCCATCAACGGCGCAGCGATTGCAGGCGCTGGACGGATTATTGCGATCGACATGTCTAAATCCAAGGACAACATGGCGAAGCATTTCGGGGCAACCGACTTCATCTGCGCGGCCGACACCGACCCCGTAAAAGAGGTCCTGGAAATGACCAAGGGCGGCGTGCACAATAGCTTTGAGGCCGTCGGCCTGAAGAAGACCACCGAGCAGGCCTTCGCCATGCTTCGTCGCGGCGGTACAGCCAATATCATCGGCATGATTCCGATCGGCCAGTCCGTGGAAGTTCCCGGCTATGCTTTTCTGGGCGAAAAGAAGATCCAGGGATCGGCGATGGGCTCAAACCATTTTCCGGTCGACATGCCCCGCCTCGTGGACATGTACCTTTCCGGCAAGCTCAAGCTCGACGAGATGGTCTCACGCCGCATCAAGCTCGAGCAGGTCAACGAAGCCTTCGAGGAGATGAAGGGCGGCCAGATTGCCCGTTCGGTAATCGTTTTCGACGCTTAAAGGCCCGGTCAGCCGGGGAGAGTCGGCTGCTGCAGGATTTCGCGCACAGCCGCCATTGGATCGTTTTCCACCCGGCTTTCGACGTCGAAGATCATCGTGGCGCGCTCGCCAGTGTCATAAGCCGGCCAGCGCGGGATCGTGGGTGTGTTCGGGTTGCCGTTCCGGGCAAAGGCGAGCCACACCTGGGACATCTGGTCGGCCACCGCCTGAGGATTCTCCCCGCGACCGACAAAATTACGGGCCGCCTCCACGTTGTCGAACACCAAGGGGATTTCCAAGGCGTGAGGGCTCTTCAGTGAGCCTCGGGCAACCGGCGTCTCCCAGGCGAGCATGTACATCCACACTGGGGCGGCTTGCTGCGCCGCCTTGCGCTCGGCCAGGGTAATCGATCCTTGCCACATTCCGACCGCCGTCTGTACCGCGCACGCCAGATGGGTCGGTGAATAGTCGGGAAAGACCTCGCGTAGAGCGGTCAGCAGGGCCGCAGCCTTGTCCTTCGCCGCGACCTGGGCCCGGTGCATCAAATCGTCTTGGGTAAACTCGCCGAATTTCGGGTCGGCGCGGAGGAACAACGTGGCCTCGTCCTTGTTGGTGCCGATCAATAGCGGGGTGCCCGCAGAGATCGTGGGCGCATCTGGATGGAAGGGGTCCCGGGGCAGGGCTATGCCGTCTACGCAGGGTGAAAAGCCGCCCATGGGGCTCTGTTCCGGCAGGGTGGCCGCCGCGGTCTGGATTTCCGCCGCCGACACGGTTTCCAGCCTGTCAAGATGGCCCGGCTCAATGGCCAGCGCCGCCAGGAGCGCCCGCGCAGAGGCGGTCGCCTTTTCCCGCGAAACCGCGCGCAATCCCGGGCCGCTCTGGATAATCGCGCGGTGGAACAGGCCCTTGGCCGTCGGCATGGCAAGGAGCATGGAGACCTTCGCGCCGCCGCCGCTCTCGCCGAAGATGGTGACGTTGCCGGGATTGCCCCCAAAGGCGGTGATATTGTCGCGCAACCACTCTAGCACCATGACGATATCGAGCATGCCGGCCTGACCGGACGAAGGGTGGCCGCCAAGCTCACCCAAGTGCAGAAAGCCAAACACGTTCAGGCGATGATTGACGGTCACGGTGACCACATCGCCACGCTTGGCCAGAGCCGCGCCATCGTACATGGCCGCGCCACCGGAGCCGTTGGCGAAGCCGCCGCCGTGCAGCCAGACCATCACCGGCCGCCGGGCCCCGTCCAGGCCCGGAGACCAGAGATTGATGAACAGGCAGTCTTCATTGGTTCCTGGCTGTCCGGGAGCGGGGGGATCGCCTGCGCTGCGCCCGCCGGTGGTTTCCCCCGGCGCAAGTCCATTCTGGATAGCCGGCGCGCCCAAACTTAGGGCGTCGACCGCAATCGACCACGGTTCAGGGCGGCGGGGTGGCTGGAAGCGAAGTGTGCCCGTCGGGGGCGCGCCATAGCGCAGGCCCTTGAAAATGTGCAGCCCCCTGTCTCGGTAGCCGCAAACCGGACCGTTGGTCGTGGCGACCGTTGCTGTACGCTGCTGATCGCGCGCAACATCGTGGACTTCGCTCATAGATTGTCTTTGCTCCGCTCGCGCCCGGAGCGGATTTCGCCATGGAAGCGACCCTCGAAGCAAGTCCCCTTCGGGGCGATCCGGTCAGGCGGCGACGGAAGCCTTGTTCTCCTGCGGGTCGCGCAGCACATAGCCGCGGCCCCAGACGGTCTCGATGTGGTGGTCGTTGGCGGCCGATTTCAGCTTTTTGCGCAACTTGCAAATGAACACATCGATGATCTTGAGCTCGGGCTCGTCCATTCCGCCGTACAGATGGTTGAGGAACATCTCCTTAGTCAGCGTGGTGCCTTTGCGCAGAGAGAGCAATTCGAGCATCTGGTATTCCTTGCCGGTCAGATGCACCCGCATGCCACCCACCTCGACGGTTTTGGCGTCGAGGTTGACGGTGATCTCGCCAGTCTTGATCACGGACTGGGCGTGCCCCTTCGAACGGCGAACGACCGCGTGAATGCGCGCGACCAGCTCTTCCTTGTGGAACGGCTTGGTCATGTAGTCGTCCGCACCGCCCCCGAGAGTCTTGACCTTGGTGTCGATCTCCGACGTGCCCGACAGGATCATGATCGGAGTGTTGA
This sequence comes from Caulobacteraceae bacterium, assembly GCA_043746375.1. GTDB lineage: Bacteria > Pseudomonadota > Alphaproteobacteria > Caulobacterales > Caulobacteraceae > Acaudatibacter. The sequence goes on from JAYTRF010000181.1 coordinate 21,562, forward strand.
TCTTGCCCACCCTCAATGTGCGCAGCACGTCCATGCCGCTCATGTCGGGCAGGTTCATGTCCAGCAGGATCAGATCGTAGTCGTAGATTTTGCCAAGATCGACGCCCTCCTCCCCAAGGTCGGTGGTGTAGACATTGAAGCCTTCCGACTTCAGCATCAGTTCGATGCCTTGCGCCGTTGCGTTATCGTCTTCGATAAGAAGTACGCGCATGCTTCCCCTCCCGTCCGCGGGCGGCCCGCCACGCGGAAACCCTTGCGGAATCCGCCCCCATCCCGTCGGTCAGATTGCCGATGAGTTAATTTAAGACTGGTTAATGGTGAAGCGTATCCTAGCGGATCGTTAGGCCGATTTGCGATTCGCCGGCAAGGGTGCGTCGCCTTGGCAGGCCCCTCCAGCGATGACTCTTTCGTGAACGGTGTCGGCGCCTTCATCGGGACGACCTAGAGAGAGATGATGAAGCTTTGGATGTTCGGCTACATCGCCCTGTGGCTGGCGTTTACCGGCCTTTTTCTCTTCGTTCCCGCCGGCGACTGGCGATGGCCCTCCGGATGGGCGTTCATGGCCGAATTCGCGCTGAGCTCCTACGCAATCACCCTCTGGCTCGCCTGGGTGGACCCGAAACTTCTAGAGGAGCGAATGAGACCCCCGATCCAGCGCGACCAAAGGCCATGGGACCGGCTTTTCATGGTGGCGGCGATGATCATTTTCTATGGCTGGATGGCGTTGATGGCATTGGATGCTCGGCGGCTCGGGTGGTCTCACATGCCGGCAGCTGTGCAGACCTTCGGCGCAGTCCTCATGCCGCTGGGGTTTTGCATGGTAGGCCGCGTTTTCAAGGAAAACAGTTTCGCGGCGCCGGTGGTCAAGATTCGGCGCGAACGAAGCCAAGTGGTGATCTCGACCGGACCCTACCGATTGGTCCGTCACCCGATGTATGCCAGCGCGATCGTCTCCCTCATCGGGATGGCGCTCCTGCTTGGATCATGGTGGGGATTGGCGGCGTTGCCGTTGCTGGTCGGCGGGATCGGGGTGCGAGCGATCGGCGAGGAGCGCGTCCTGCGCGAGGGGCTGGCGGGCTACAACGACTACGCCAAAAGGGTTCGTTACCGGCTTCTGCCCCGTGTCTGGTAACCGAGCAGGCGAGAGTCAGTCGCGCAGGGCGTTCATCGGCTCGGCGGCGGCCGTCGCCGCCTGCCACCCCGCCGCGCGCAGCCAACCGGCGGAACAAAACCTCCCGCCGTTGCGCGCCGTCGCGCCTTTTCCCGTCGGCAGCGCCGTCCAGGCAGAGCAGATAGACGATCCGGCGCTGGCCGGTCTGATCGCCGCCCAGGTGAGTCAGGTCACTGCCGAGTGGCAGATGAAGATGGAATACATTGTAGGTCCCGGCGGGGCGCTAAGGTTCGACGCGCCAGACCGGATCGCAACCTTCGCTGCGGTGCGAGGCCTGCGGCTCCACGGCCACACCCTGGTCTGGTACGCCCAGATTCCTGCTGCCTTCGAGGCCATCGAGAGCGCGCCGCGCCAGTTCCGGGATGCCTACGCCAAGTACATTACCACGGTGGTTGCGAGATACCGGGGCCGCACGGTGGGCTGGGACGTGATCAACGAGGCGGTAGCCGAGGACGGCGCCGGCCTGCGAGACAGCGCGTGGAGCCGGCGGCTGGGCCCCATCGAATACATGCGTATGGCCTTTGAGCTCGCCCATGCCGCCGATCCCGCTGCCATCCTGTTTCTCAACGACTACAATCTCGAATACCTTCCCATGAAACGCGCCGCGTTTCTGCGCCTGGCCGAGACCTTGCTGAAAGCCGGCGCACCGCTGGGGGGCCTTGGAACTCAGACCCATGTCGGGCTCGATCTTCGGGCCGGCGCGATCGCAGGGGCGGTGCGGGATCTGGCTGGCCTGGGCTTGCCTATCCACATTTCCGAAATGGATGTCTCGACCGCTCGGTTCGGGGGACTGTTTCCCTCGCCGGCAGCGCTAGCTGCCCGCCAGGGGGAAATCTATGCCGAGGCTGCTCGCGCCATGGTGGCCCTGCCCGATGCCCAACGCTACGCCTTGACCCTGTGGGGTCTTCGAGACCGGGACTCCTGGCTCGTCCGGGAAAACGGCATCGATGCGCCCTTGCTGTTCGATAATCTGGGTCGCGCCAAGCCAGCGCTAGCCCAATTCGAGGCGGCCCTGCGCAGCTAAAAGGTGCGCGGTGGCGACGGCTGCGCCGCGGCGCCTTCGGCGTCGGCGGCTCTGCGCAACGCCGCGAGGTCGTCGGCGATGCGAAAGATGGTCACGTAAAACTCGCAGAAGGCGCGCCAAACGAGGCCCATCGCGGCGACGACCAGAAGTCCGACCACAAGCACCGGGATAGCCAGCAGGATTGCCGCCCAGCTGCCTTCTCGAAACGCCACGCCGATCGAGGCGCCGACAACCGAGAAGGCCGCAATGACGATGACCCCAAGGCCCGCCCAATAGACCAAATGGATCACCGGTCCGGTGATCATACGCTCGAAGGTCAGGAGTCCCCAGATGCGCCCCTGGCCACCCCGTGCGACGCTCCTGCCCAAAGCCATGGCGGCCGATTCCCCGTCCAGGCGATGAAGCGCGCCCTGGATTGCGCAAATGGCTACCAGCGCCCGCGCGCCGCCGCAATGGCGGCAACGACACGCCACTTGCGGAAAAGGAAGCGGCCGCGCCTCGGAGGAAGGCGCGGCCGCGGTCGCGAACCGCTGGGGGACGGCTAGCGATACTCTCGAAGCTGCGTCGTGCGCAGGCCCGGAAGGCCGTGCCTGTCGAGCGCCTGCTGCCAGCCGAGGAATTCCTCATTGGTCAGACTGTAACGCTCGCAGGCATCGTCGAGGGATAGCAGACCGCCACGAACGGCGGCGACCACCTCGGCCTTACGTCGGATCACCCATCGTTGGGTGTTAACCGGCGGTAGATCGGACAACGTCAGGGGTGTGCCGGTTGGCCCGATCACATATTTATCGCCCCTGCTGTTGGTCCGCTGTTGCTGCAACATGGCTTACCGCCCTTTTCACCTCACCATCGGCGGCGGAGCATAAAGGCAGGGCTATAACGACGACTTAATCTCGATAGTAAAAAAATGCCTAACTAAGGTGTTAACTAGAGATTTCCGCCACGACCCACTCACGGCAGATATTTAACCCGGTATTAATGAAGGCCACTAGCATTATTATTGAATATTATGCCAATAGAATCTGTTTTCACCCTCAAGAACCTTTAAACACATCAGTAACTGATCCGCCCGAGCCCAGGCCTCGCGCCCCGGGGCGCCGTGGGGTAAATGAGGCGCCAAGCTTAAGGTAAAGCGAAGGCGTGAGATGCGCGGCGATGGCACGCTCCTGGATGTTGACATGGCGCCCGCGCGGGC
>JAYTRF010000182.1:0-10469 GCA_043746375.1 Caulobacteraceae bacterium
GCCGATATCCGGGTGGCTATCTATGGCGCCGTGATCACTCTGGATCCTGGCTATTTCCTGACGACGCGCACGGGCGAGGTGCTGTCGCGGATGACCACCGATCTGACCATCGTCGAGAACATGGTCGGCGCTTCGGTGTCTGTCGCAGTTCGCAACTTCCTCAACGTCATTGCGGCCCTCACGGTGATGGTGGTGCTCAATCCTTCGCTAACCGGGTTCGTGGGCGTGCTGGCCTTGTTGATTCTGGCACCGCTGTTCGCAGTCGGCCGGCGGGTGCGGCGCCTTTCGGTCAGCGCTCAGGCCCGGTTTGCCGATGCTGTCGGTTACGCCGGCGAGACCCTGGATGGGCTCGAAACCGTCCAGGCTTTCGGCCATGAGGCCACGGCGCTAAAGCGTTTCCGGGGCGCGGTGCAGACCGCCTTCGAGGTGTCGATGGCTCGCATTGCCGCACGTGCCGCGATGACGGCGCTGGTCATGCTCCTGGTCGCCGGCGGTGTCGGACTGATTCTCTGGCGCGCCTCAGTGGCGGCCTTTGTGGACCACACCATGACCCCAGGCGCCCTCTTGCAGTTCGTGTTCCTTTCGGTGCTCGCCGCCGGGGCGGTTGGCGCGCTTGGGGAAACCTGGGGCGACGTGCAGAAGACCGCCGGGGCGATGGAGCGCATCGGCGAAATTTTGGCCGCCAAGCCGTCGATTGCGAGGCCCGCCCACCCGGTTCCAATGCCGGCGCCCGCGCGCGGCGACATAGCCCTCCAGGGTATCGTTTTTGCCTATCCCGGACGCCCAGACCTGCCGGCGCTGAACGGCTTCGACCTGACGGTACGAGCGGGAGAACGCGTGGCGCTGGTCGGTCCTTCCGGCGCCGGCAAGAGCACCGTCTTTCGCCTGCTTTTGCGTTTCTATGATCCGCAGGGCGGCGTGATCAGCATCGATGGCGTCGATCTGCGGCTCGCCGATCCGGCGGAGGTGCGGGCCAGGATCGCCCTGGTCGACCAGGACGCGCGGCTGTTTTCTGGCTCGGCGCTCGAAAATCTCGCTTTCGGAAAGGCGGGGGCAAGCCGGCTCGAAATGATTGACGCGTCCCGCGCCGCTCAGGCCGAGCCCTTCCTGGCCGGTTTGCCGGAAGGATTCGACACGCCGCTCGGGGAGCGCGGCAAGACCCTTTCGGGTGGGCAGCGTCAGCGTGTGGCCATCGCCCGCGCGCTGGTGCGGCGGGCGCCCATTCTCCTGCTTGACGAGGCGACCAGCGCCTTGGACGCGGAGAGCGAGGGCCTCGTGCAGCGCGCGCTCCATGACGCGATGACCGGACGCACGACCCTGGTCATCGCCCACCGCTTGGCGACGGTGCTGAAGGCAGATCGTATCGTGGTCGTCGACAATGGCGCTGTTGTCGACAGCGGCACGCACGGCGAACTTGCCGCGCGGGGCGGCCTCTACGCGCGGCTGGCGGAACTGCAGTTTGGCCTTGAGGCGGCGTGACGGGCGCGAGGCGGAGAACTGAGGGGAGATGATCGTCATCATCCTCGCCGGCGCCTTGTGGCTGATGGGCGGCGCCTATGGCCTTACGCTGGCGCGCGCTGCCCGTGCTCGGGGTGAGGGACGGCCAGCGATGGAGAGCATCGCTCTCGGCGCGGTCACCGACTTCTTTGACACCCTCGGCATCGGCTCGTTCGCGCCAACCACCGCGTGGCTGAAGCTGCGCAAGCTGACGCCGGACGGTTACATTCCGGCCACGCTCAACGCCGGACATGCTTTGCCGACGATCGTGGAGGCCCTGATCTTCATCAATTTGGTGCGCGTCGATCCGCTGTTGCTGGGCGCCTGCATCGCCGCCGCCGTCGCGGGCGCCGTCGTTTGCGCACCGATGGTCACGCGGGCTCCGCTCAGGACGGTGCAGGGCGCGGTCGGCGCGGCCCTGCTGATTGCCGCGGCGCTTTACACTTTGACCAATCTTGGCCTGATGCCAGGCGGAGGCTCGGCGCTGCGGCTGTCACCGGGGTTTTTCGCGATCGCAGTCGCGGCGCACTTCCTGCTGGGCGGGCTGATGACGCTGGGCATCGGTCTCTACGCGCCGTCGCTGATCCTGCTCAGCCTCATGGGCCTCAATCCGACAGCCGCCTTTCCGATCATGATGGGGGCCTGTGCGTTCTTGATGCCGGTGAGCGGGTTTCGTTTCATGCGCTCCGAGCGGATCGATCTGGGGGTGGTGCTGGGGCTCGCCATCGGCGGCATCCCCGCGGTGCTCATGGCGGCGCTGGTGGTGAAATCGCTGCCGCTGGCCGCCATCCGCTGGGGCGTCGTCGTCGTCGTGCTCTATGCGGCCTTCATTCTATTGCGTGCCGCCCGGCAGGTGTCGCCCGCCGCGTCCGCGGCCGCTAGCGCGCCGCCTTGAGGCGTTCCAGAAGCTGTGCGTGGAGGCCGGAGTTGCTGGCGCAGATCGAGCCTGACCCGAGTGGGTCCCCATCGCCGTCCGCATCGGTCACCTGGCCACCGGCTTCGGTCACCATCAGCATGCCGGCGGCCATGTCCCAGGCGTGGAGGTCGCGCTCCCAGAACCCGTCGAAACGTCCCGCCGCGACCCAGGCGAGGTCAAGCGCGGCGGCCCCGAAGCGGCGCACGCCGGAGACCCGCTGGCTGATCTGGTGCAGTTCCTTGAGAAACCGGCCGTGCTGGCCGTGGCCCATGAACGGAATGCCCGTGGCGAACACCGCTTCTTCGAAACGGCTGCGCACCGATACGCGCAGGCGCCGGTCGTTCAGATAGGCGCCCCGGCCCCTTTCGGTCCAGAACAGGTCGGAGTTGGCCGGATTGTAGGTAACCCCGGCCACGACCTGTCCCTCCCGCTTCAAGGCGATGTTGATCGCGAAGTGGGGCATGGCATGGAGGAAATTGGTGGTGCCATCGAGCGGATCAACGATCCAGGTGTGGGTCTTGTCGGTGCCCTCGATCATCCCGCGTTCTTCGCCCAGAAATCCGTAGCCGGGTCGCGCGCGCTGCAGCTCTTCGAACACGGTCTGCTCGGCTTTTAGGTCGGCGGCCGAGACATAGTCGGCGACGCCCTTCTTCGAGACCTGCAGTTCGCCCACTTCGCCGAAGTCCCGCGCCAGCGCGCGCCCCGCCTTGCGCGCGGCATCGATCATAACCTTGACCAGGGCCGTTGGCGTGGTCACGTCGCCGATCCCCGCATGGATGGGCGGACGACCTGACTGAGGTGAGTCCGCCTAGTCTGACGCCCCACTAGTCGGCCCGGCGCATGTACTCGCCGGTCTCGGTGGACACCAAGATCCGCTCGCCCTCGCCCATGTAGGGGGGGATCATGACCCGCATGCCGTTGGAAGCTTTCGCCGGTTTGTAGGACGACGAGGCGGTCTGGCCCTTAACTGTCGGCTCGGTTTCGACGACTTGCAGAACGACGCTTTCAGGCAGCTCGATACCGATAGCGCGCTCCTCGTGGAATTCCAGCGAGACGACCATACCGTCGTGCAGGAATCGCACCTGATCCTCGCCGACGAAATCCTTCTGGAGTTCGATCTGGTCGTAGGTTTTCTGGTCCATGAACACCAGCGCCTCGCCCTGTTCATAGAGGTACTGGAACGCCTTCTGTTCGAGGGTCACGCGCTCGACGGTGTCGGAGGAGCGGAACCGCTCATTAAGCTTGCGTCCGTCGATCAGGTTCTTCAATTCGACCTGCGCGAAAGCCCCGCCCTTGCCCGGTTTGACGTGGGCGGTCTTCACAGCCACCCAAAGGCCGCCGTCGTGCTGGATGACGTTGCCGACCCTGATCGCGTTGCCGTTTATCTTCATCGAGGTCTCGCTGATCTGCCCGGAAATTCGGCCGCAGACCCTAGTGGAGCAGGCGTGGCAAGACAAGACGGGGGCTGCGGCGGAGCTCTATCGCGTGGCCCTTTCCTGTATGCCAGCGTCGATCTCGGCGTTGAGAGCGCGTACGGCGGCGACGGGACCGGCTGGGTGGCCCCAGACGCCGGCGCTGACCGCCAGGAGGTCGGCCCCAGCAGCGGCGACGGAGCGGCAGTTCGAGACGGTGATGCCGCCGATTGCGATGCAGGGGATAAGCATCGTCTCCTGCCAGATGGTCAGGGTTTCCAGGTCGGCGCGTGCTTTCGCCTCTTTGGTCGCGGTTGGGAAGAAGGCTCCAAAGGCAACGTAATCGGCACCGGCTTCGGCGGCGGCCATGGCGATGTGCCGGCTGTCGTGACAGGTGACGCCGAGGATGCGGTCGGGTCCGATCATTCGGCGCGCCCCGGCGACGGGCCCATCCGCCTGGCCGATATGCACGCCGTCGCAATCGAGACTCGCCGCCAGGTCGGGTCGATCGTTCAGGATCACGGCGACGCCCCGGGCTCGTGCGATCGGCGCAAGGGTGCGAATCGCCGCTTCAACAGCCGCGTCGGGCACATCTTTCAAGCGGATCTGCAGCGCCGCTACATCGCCTGCGGCCAGCGCCCGTTCTAGTTGCGCGGCGAAGGCGACTGGGTCTTCGATCGTCGGCGGCGTTATCAGGTAGAGGCGGCACGGGCGGGTCATGGGCTCTCATCGCCGGTTTGGCGCTCAGATGACAATTGGCGCCGCCTGCGGCGATACAAAAAGGGAACCTCCCTGCCAAGGCGCCGTTGATTGCCGAGGCGCAAGGTTTTCCTATGCTCAAGCGAACTCGCGACACTCTTGGCTCCGAGGATTTCGCCCGGCCCCGTCGCCAGATGGTCCGGGAGGTAGGCTCGGGCTTGGCGCTGGCGGCCGGCGCGGTGCTCATAGCCGCGCTGGTCGCGCGCAGGGATGTTCCTGTTGAAACCGACTTAGATTCGCAGAAGCGCCCCGTGTTCCGCTCGCCTCGCGCCCTCTTCGGAGTCGTCTGGCCGCCGATCTTTATCGCTCTGACCCTTTCAAGCCTGAGGTTGTGGAACACCCCGGCCAGTGCGGCGCGCACGAGGGCTTTGACGCTGTGGACGGCGATCCAGGCCATGACCGCCGCCTGGATGGCGCTTGGGACGCAGCGGCTCGGCGGTCGCCTGACGACGGCGATCGCCACGCTGGGGACGGCTGCGGCTTACGCCTTTCAGGCTCGCCAGATTGATGCGCCCGTCGCGGGCTTGGCCGCTCCCTACCTGGGCTGGATCGGCTTCGCCAATGTATTGACCGAGCAGCTGTGGCGAAGGGTCGTGCCGGCGGTTTCCGTACGGTAAGCGCGTACGTCAGCTCTGCAGGGCGGCGACGCCGGGTAGCACCTTGCCCTCCATCCATTCGAGGAACGCGCCGCCGGCGTTGGAAACGAACGTGAAGTCCTGCGTCACGCCAGCCTGGTTGAGAGCCGCGACTGTATCGCCGCCTCCGGCGACTGCGATCAGCTTGCCGGCCTTGACGCGCTCCGCGGCATGGCGTGCGGCCCGCGTGGTGCCGCGATCGAAGGGAGGTGTCTCAAAGACACCGAGCGGCCCGTTCCAGATCAGCGTCCGGGAAACATCCATTGCCCGATTGAGCCGATCTATTGTGGCGGGGCCGGCGTCCAGGATCCGCTCGCTGTCATCGATTTCGCCGAGCCCCCGAGTGCGGACGGCCTCGCCTGGCGCAGCCCGCTCGGCGACGACGATGTCGACCGGCAGCAGCAGTTCACAGCCACGCCGGGTTGCGAATTCGACCACCCCCTTGGCTTCGTGCGCCAGGTCTTTCTCGCAATAGGAGCCGCCAACCTCCCAGCCTTGAGCGAAGAGAAAGGTGTTTGCCATGCCGCCGCCGATGGCCAGGGCGTCGAGCCGGGTGATCAGATTGCGTAGCAGATCGAGCTTGGTGGAAACCTTGGAACCGCCCACGATTCCCAGGACCGGGCGCAAAGGCGCACCAAGCACCTTTTCCAGCGCATCAAGTTCTCGGCGCATCGCCTCTCCGGCGTAGGCGGGCAGTCGCCCGGCGATGGCTTGCGTCGACGCATGGGCGCGGTGCGCGGCCGAAAAGGCGTCGTCGACATAGAGATCGCCGTTGGCCGCCAGAGCGGTGGCGTAGTCGGCGTCATTGGCTTCTTCACCCGGATGGAAGCGCACGTTTTCCAGGAGCAGGACGTCGCCGTCCGCCATTGCCTCGACCGCCGTTCGCGCCGCTTGGCCGATGCTGTCATCGGCGAAGGCGACCGGCGCCCCGATCAGCTTCGACAGCGGATCAGCCACTGGGGCCAAGCTCATGCGGTCAACTCGCCGGCCCTTCGGCCGGTCGAAGTGCGAGAGAAGAATGACCTTGGCCCCGCCCGAGCGCAGGCGGGCGATGGTCGGCAGAGCGGCTTTCAGGCGGCTGTCGTCGGCCACCGCGCCATCGTGCATCGGCACGTTGAAATCGACCCGGACCAGGGCGCGTTTGCCCCGCACTTCGACGCCATCGAGAGTGCGAAAGCCCATGCTGTGGTTCAGCCCGCGCTGGCCATAGCCAGGGCAGTGTCGGCCATGCGGGACGAAAATCCCCACTCGTTGTCATACCAGGCCAGCACGCGCGCCAGCCTGCCGTCGATGACCTTGGTCATCGGCAGGGCAACGGTCGCCGACGCGGCGGTGTGATTGAGATCGATCGAAACCAGCGGTTCGTTGGTTACCGCCAGGATTCCCCGCAACGGCCCGGCGCCGGCGGCCGCGCTCATCGCCGCGTTGATCGCTTCGGCGGTTACTTCACGGGTGGGGACGATCTTCAGGTCGACCACCGATACGTTCGGCGTCGGAACGCGGATGGACGCCCCGTCGAGTTTTCCGGTCAGTTCGGGGATGACAAGGCCTATGGCCTTGGCCGCGCCCGTCGATGTCGGGATCATCGACATGGCCGCGGCACGGGCCCGGTACATATCCGAGTGAAGCGTGTCCTGGGTCGGTTGATCGCTGGTGTAGGCGTGCACGGTGGTCATGAAACCTCGCTCGATGCCGCAAAGGTCGATCAGCACCCGCGCCACTGTGGCAAGGCAGTTGGTCGTGCACGAGCCGTTGGAAACCACCAGGTCGCCGGCCCCGAGTTGCTTGTGATTGACCCCATAAACCACGGTCCGGTCAGCCCCCTCGCAGGGGGCCGAGACGAGCACCTTGCGTGCGCCAGCCGCCAGATGAGCTTCCGACTTTGTCTTGCTGGTGAAGAAGCCGGTGCACTCCAGAGCGATGTCGACGCCCATCGCCTTGTGCGGCAACTGAGCCGGATCGCGGATCGCGGTGACCTTGATCTTGCCAAGGCCGACATCGAGGCGGTCCCCCTCGGCGGTCACCACGCCTGGAAAGCGACCGTGCACCGAGTCGTAACGGAGCAGGTGGGCGTTGACGTCAACCGAGCCCAAATCGTTGATCGCCACCACCTCGATGTCGCGGCGCTCATGCTCGACGATCGAACGCAGCACCAGCCGGCCGATGCGGCCAAAGCCGTTGATGGCGATGCGGACGGGCATGGCGCGGTTCCTCTTGGCAGGTGGGGCCGTTTCGCGGCGGCAGCCCCGGAAGTCAAGGGCGCGCCCGCCCCGACGATGGCTCCTCGTGCAGCGTGATCCGCTTTGCCCGAGGGCGGCCCATCGGTCTATAGAAAGGCTCGTGGGAAATAACCTCGGAGCGCCCTATGACAGCTGACGTAGGCCAGAACGGCCGGCTCGACGCGGCGGCCCGGCGCCTCGAACGCGCCATGGCGCTGCTGGAGCAGCGGATGGCGCACAAGGTCGCGGAGGCCGGAGCTAACGCAGGGGGGGTCTTCGATCAGGACCGCGCTCAACTCGCGGTGGCCCTCGACGCGGCCCGCAGCCGTGAACGGGTTCTGAAGGAGGCTGGCGCCCAGGCTTCCGCCACTCTTGGGCGAGCCATCGACGAGATCCGCTCAGCCCTTCGCGAGGCGCCCTGAACCCATGGCGCAGCTGACCATCGAAGTGAACGGGAGGCCCTACGTCGTCGGCTGCGAGGACGGCCAGGAGACTCACCTCAAACATCTCGCCGGGCTCATTGACAGCCAGGTGCGGCAGGTGGGGCAGGAGGTCGGCCAACTCGGCGAAACGCGCCTGATGCTGATGGGGGCCCTGCTCCTTGCCGACGATCTGACCGATACCAAGTCCAGACTGGTCGCCGCCGAACGCGAAGTCGCCCGCGTTAACGCCAGCCTGGGCGCTGCCGAGGACCAGGCCGTCGCCGCCATCCAGGCGGCCGCTGAACGCATCGAATCCATCGCCAAGGGGTGACCTTCGTTTCTTTAACGATGAGACGTTCCTGGAGACACCCGGTGCAATTGATCAACGCAGTCCCTTCGGCGACCGCCAAACGGCCATCATCCCTTGAGCCGCGGCCCCCGGGGACTTACCTTGCAAGGCGGCGGGTCTGCTGCGGCTCGCGTCGAAGGCATCACATCCCGGGGACCTTAATCACCCTCATAGGGAGCTGTCCCTGTCCAGGATCGTGGTCTTGGACACACGGCGCCCACCTGGTCATCCAGGTCCGAGGGGATTGAAACGCCTTCACGGCTTCGCGGCGCCGCCACCACTTCAAGACGGGAGCGCCTTGGCCTGCGAAACCCCTGACGAAAAAAACGCCCTTCGCGCCCTCTTCCGAGTCAGACGACGCGAGCTCGCGGCTGCGGATCCGACCGCCGCCGAACGCGTCGCGGAGGCGGTTCCCGCCGAACTGCTGACGCGATTTTCCGCTGTCGCCGGCTACTGCGCCATTGCCGCTGAGCTCGATCCCGAACCGCTTATGCGACGTTTCAGACTTGCCGGGTCCCAGATCCTCTTGCCGGCGGCGGTTAAGCGCGATCAGCCGCTGGTGTTTCGCATTACCGGTGACCCCCATGGCTTCGTCGCTGATGCGTTGGGCGTTCCTGCCCCGCCGCCGTCGGCGCGTGAAGGAAGGCCGAGCCTGGTCCTCGTTCCGGTGGTGGCGTTCGACCGGCGGGGTGGACGCCTGGGGCAGGGGGCCGGATGCTACGATAAAACCCTGGAGGCGCTGCGCGCAGCCTGGCCGGTATTCGCCCTTGGGCTCGCCTACGCCGGCCAGGAGTACGTCGATCTGCCGGTACAGCCCCATGACCAGAGGCTGGACGCCATTCTCACCGAAAAGGGCTATATCGAGGTCAAACGAGGATCTCCTTAAGCTCATGCGCATAGCGTTTTTCGGCGACATCGTCGGCCGCTCCGGCCGCGACGGTCTAGCCGAACACCTGCCTGGACTTCGCCGGCGCCTGGGGCTGGAATTCGTTATCGTCAATGCCGAGAATGCCGCGGCCGGGTTTGGCATCACCGAGGCCACCGCGCGCGAACTCTTCGATGCCGGGGCCGACTGCCTGACGCTCGGCAATCACGCCTGGGACCAGCGTGAGGCGCTCACCTATATCGTCCGCGAGACGCGGCTGATCCGGCCGCTGAACTACCCGCCGCTGTCCAACGCACCCGGCCGCGGCGCACAGCTTTTCGAGACCGAACGCGGTCGCCGTGTGCTGGTGGTCAATCTGCTCGGCCGGGTCAATATGGACGCCCTCGACGACCCATTCGCGGCCATCGATCGCGAGCTTGGCGCCTGCCCGCTCGGCGAGGCCGCAGACGCGATCGTGGTCGACATGCACGCCGAGGCGACCAGCGAAAAAATGGCCATGGGGCATTTCTGCGATGGACGCGCCAGTCTGGTGGTCGGCACCCACACCCATGTGCCGACCGCAGACAGCCAGATCCTCAGCGGCGGCACAGCCTACCAGACCGACGCCGGGGCCTGCGCCGACTACGACAGCGTCATCGGTAACCAGAAGGAAGAGCCGCTGCGCCGCTTCACCACGCGCATCTCGGGCGGGCGTTATCGCCCGGCCGAAGGCCCCGCAACGGTCTGCGGCGTCTATCTGGAGACCGACGACGTCAGCGGTCTCGCACGCCGTATCGACCCAATCCGCATCGGCGGTCGCCTGTCCGAGACGACGCCTGAGGTCGCCAAACTGGTCTATGCGTAAGGGCGATCGGCGCGCGACCACCCGCTTCGCGCCTAAACCCCTCCTTCGCCCGCTCTGATCTGGCGTCCCGCAGCGCGGAACGGTAAAAGCGCCGACATGGCCGGCCATTCCAAGTTCAAGAACATCCAGTTTCGGAAGGACCGCCAGGACAAGGTCCGCTCCAAGCTGTTCTCGAAGTTCTCCCGCGACATCACTATCGCCGCCAAGCAGGGCCTGCCTGACCCCGCCGCCAACCCGCGCCTGCGGCTTGCGATCGCCAACGCCAAGGCTGAATCGATGCCCAAGGACAATATCGACCGGGCGATCAAGAAGGCGCTGGGCGGCGATCCGGACACCTATGAGGAGATCCGCTACGAGGGGTTTGGTCCTGGCGGAGTGGGTCTGATCGTCGAGGTGCTGACCGATAACCGCAACCGCGCGGCGGCCAATGTCCGCACCATTTTCGGCAAGAACGGCGGCAACATGGGCGAGAGCGGTTCGGTTGCCTTCATGTTCGATCGCCTTGGCCGGATCGTCTATCCGCGCAGCGC
>JAYTRF010000183.1:0-15168 GCA_043746375.1 Caulobacteraceae bacterium
ATACCAACGGCGTCAGAGCTTGACCTGTAGCGCCCAGTCTCGTGTGGCGATGGAAGCGATGCGCCCCGGTTCTGCGGTGAGCTTGTTCCAGGCGTCGCAGCAGGCGTCGACGATGGCTTCGTAGTCGTCGTAAACGCGGTTGGAGAGCTGGTTCTGGCGCAGGTACTGCCAGATGTTTTCAGCCGGATTGATCTGTGGGCTGTAGGGCGGCAGCTTGAGCAGGCTGATGTTGTCGGGGATTTTCAACCTGTCGCTGGGCTTATGCCAGCCGGCGCCGTCGAGGATGACGACGGCGTGGGCGCCTGGGGCGACACAGCGGCTGATCTCGGCCAGGTGCAGGCTCATAGCTTCCATATTGACGTAGGGCAGGACGAGGGCCGCCCCGGCGTCGCGCGCCGGACAGACAGCGCCGAACAGATAGGCCCAGCCATAGCGACAATCGCGCGGCGCGGACGGACGGCTGCCGCGCTCGGCCCAGACGCGGGTCAGCGTGCCTTGCTGGCCGACCCGGGCCTCGTCCTGCCACCACAGCTCTATCGGTTTGCCGCGAGCGCGCTCGGGGATCGCGGCGGCGACCAGGTCCGGGAAGTTTTTTTGTGCGTCTCCTGGGCGGCGGCGTCGTGGCCGGGGTGGCGCGGGCGGACCGACAGCCGGCGAAAGCCCAAGCGGCGCAGGACATCGCTGAGGCTGCGTTCGGCCAGATGCACGCCAAAGCGCGCCTCGATCACCCGCGACAGGTCAATCCGCCGCCAGCGCACGACACCATGTTCGGACAGCGTCGGCCCCTCGCGAACCCACTTGGCCACCTCGGCTTCCTGCTCGGCGGACAGCCGCCGCTTGGCCCCCGCGCCATGGCGGTCCGACAGCCCTGGCAAGCCCTCGGCGTTGTAGCGATGAACCCAGTCGCGCAACGTCTGGCGGTCCATCCCGCAAAGCTCGGCGGCCTCGGTCCGGCTATGCCCGTCCAGCACCAGCGCCAGCGACAGCATGCGTCGAGACGCATCTGAGTCCCGCGACCGCCCTGCCGCACGCCGAAGGCCAGCCGCATCCAGCTCCGTCCGGGTGATCGCTACCGCTCTGGCCATCTCATCTGCTCCGCGAATCATGCCGAGCTAAAGAATCACACACCGAGCAGTTCGGGAATCCCGCGAGAGTCAGCGAACCCCACCCTTGGTATAACACCGCCAGTTTGCCAATAGGCAGTCCGTCGCGGGCGGCGACGGGCGAACCCTAAAACCCGTCGCGGCGCGGCCGGTTCTCCCATCACGCAGACGTCAATGGGGTTAGTCTACCGGACGGTCGTCAGCGGGACCTTCGGGCTTCGGCTGGGCCGGAGGGATCTGCGGCGGCATGCCGGGAGGCTGGATATCGGGCGCGGGCGGGGCGGTCTCGACCTCGGGACGCGGCGCCGCCGGCGAGCAGGGATCGCCCGGCGACGTCATGGCTTGACGCTCCGGCCCGCCGCGGACGCCTTTCGCGCGGCCTCAAGCTCGGGGCCTTCCGGACCGTCCAGGGCGTCCGCCGCCTCTCGGGCCTTCTGCTCGACTGCGCCGTTGCGCACGAAGGCCTGCTCCTCCTTCTGGAACCGCCGCGCCGCCTCATAGTCGCCTTCACCCTGCACCTTGGCGTTGGCGTCCGCCTTCTTGTCGGTCATCTCGCGTTCCTCGCTCTTGCCCCCGGTAAGGCAAACTCCGGCGGCGTTGCGCGGTTCCTTGGGCATCAGTGTGGCGCGAGCCGGCGCGACAGGAAGTCCGCCAGAGCCTCGATCCGCACTGGCCGCGGCCCGCCTGGCGGGGTGACCAGATGCAGGAAGCTGTCCGCCATCGACCAGTCCGCCATGACCGCTTCCAGGGTCCCGTCGGCCAGGGCCTCGGCGACGACGAAGTCGGGCTGCACCGCGATCCCCTGGCCGGCCAGCAGGGCGGGCATCAGCGCGTCGGCGTTGTTAGCCCTGAGGGGCCCAGCCGGCCGCACCGAGATGGTCTCGCCCGCGGCGTTGGAAAACCGCCAGACATCCGGCGTCGCCAAGTAGGCGTAGCCCAGGCAAGCGTGCTCGGCGAACTGGGCGGGATGGGTTGGCCGCCCGCGGCGCTCGAAATAGGCCGGCGCGCCCACGACCAGGCGCTGCACCAGGCACAACCGCCGCGCTCGCAGCGAAGAGTCGGGCAAGATGCCGATGCGCAGGGCCGCGTCGAAGCCCTCGCCGATCAGGTCGACCACCGCGTCGCTGAGGTGCAGGTCGACCTGAACCTGGGGATGGGCCTCCAGGAAGTCGGGCAGGATCGGGGCGATCTTCAAGAGGCCGAAGCTCATCGGCGCAGCCAGGCGCACCACGCCCCGCGGCGTCGACGACTGGGCCAGGACTTCGGCCTCTACAGCCTCGGCGCCGGCCAGCATCCCGGCGGCCCGCTCAGCGACCGACCGGCCAAGGTCGGTCAGGGCCAGCCGGCGCGAAGTGCGGTTGATCAACCGCGCACCGAGCCGCGCCTCCAGCCGCGCCACCGACTTGGACACCTTGGCCTTGGACAGGGACAGCTCGACCGCCGCACCCGCGAAGGAGCGGCGCTCGGCCACCTTGGCGAAGATGGCCAAGCCTTCGAGGTCGGGCAGGTTGGACATGCTTATTTCAGAAACTATGAATTTCCATTGTTTCTATTTCGTACCAACAATTCCGTCCATAGATATCGTCTCGAAGACGCCCGCCTCACCGACACGCGGGCCGACGGAGACGACACCATGATCGATCGCAGACCGTTCGCGGACCTCGGCGGCGCGGACCACGGCTGGCTCAAGGCTAAACACCACTTCTCGTTCGCCGGCTACCACGACCCCAGCCGCATGGGTCACGGATCCCTGCGCGTCTGGAACGACGACGAGATCGCGCCCCACTCCGGCTTTCCGCCGCATCCTCACGCCGACATGGAGATCATCACCTATGTCCGCGAGGGGGCCATCACCCACAAGGACAGCTTGGGAAACGAGGGTCGCACCGCGGCTGGCGACGTCCAGGTGATGAGCGCCGGAACCGGCGTGCGCCACGCCGAGTACAACCTCGAAGCCGAGCCGGCCCGGATATTCCAGATCTGGATCGAGCCCGACCGTGCCGGCGGCGCGCCGACCTGGGGCGCCAAGCCCTTCCCCAAGTCCGACCGCTCGGGCCTCTTTGTCGCCCTGGCCAGCGGTATCGAGGGCGGCAACAGCGTCCTGCCGATCCGCGCCCAGGCCCGGGTGCTGGCCGCGACGCTGAAGGTCGGCGAGCGGATCGTCTATCCCCTGGGCGCCGAGCGGCACGGCTACCTCGTGCTGGCCAAGGGCGCCGCTGAGATCAACGGCGTGGGCCTGGAGGCCCGCGACGGCGCGGCCATCTCCGGGGAGGCTAGGCTGGCTATCACCGCCTCGGAAGACGCTGAACTCGTCCTGGTCGACGCGGCCTGACCGCCGCGCCGGCGGGCGCATGACCGGAGCGCGGGGGAACCTCCCCGCGCTCCGCCCCTTACCCAGATGCGCTAAGGCTTAGCCCGCAACGGAGACCCTCGATGACCAAGATCACCTACGAGATCGTCGAGCACGACAGCGGCTGGGCCTACCGGCTGAACGGGGCCTATTCCGAGACCTTCGCTAGCCATGACGCAGCCTTCGGCGCCGCCAAGCGCGCTGCGATCGAGCAGCAGCGCCCGGGCGAGACCACCAGCATAGTCTACGAGGACGAAAAGGGCCGCTGGCATTTCGAGATCTCCCAGGGGGACGACCGCCCAACCACCCGGGTCGAGGACTAGGGGCCGCAGGTACAGCGCGGCGCGCTACGGACGATCCGGGCGGGCATCGAGCGTGACCAAATGCCGCGAGCGGACGTCCGCAATGTCGGCTTGGAGTGGTTGGAAACAATGGGGCGGTGCAAAATAGTCCGCGCGACCGCTCGCCGCTTTCTAGCCGCCAGCCGGATCAGATCAGGCGCAAATTAAGTCCGATGGAGAATAAGATGGCCACCGAGGTCACGCGGCGGGACCGGCCTGCCGAAATAGTAGCCCTGTAGCGCCCCGCAACCACAAGCAATAAGCGCTTGTCTCTGAGCTTCAGTTTCAACGCCTTCGGCGACAACACTCATCCCAAGCGAGGCGGCAAGCTTTGCTACCGAGGCGACGATTACGGCTGACTGTCTGTCGCAGGTCACATTGTCTACAAATGATTTGTCTATCTTGATGCAGTCAATGGCGAATTTATTTAGGTAAACCAGGCTAGAATAACCAGTTCCGAAGTCATCAAGAGCGACACGCACACCGGCCGCCCTCAGAATTTTAAGATTGTAGGCCGCGCGTTCGACGTCATCGATAATCGCGGTTTCGGTCAACTCGATCTGAATCCTCTGCGGAGAGACGTCGGCATCCGCGGCATAGCGCAGGATATGTTCTCCAACATTGTGACGAAGAAACTGCCGCACTGAAATATTGATCGAAACATAGGGTAGATTCCACCGTCGACAATCCTTCAGAGCCTGGCGGGAAATCCAGTCGCCGATATCTAAAATGAGGCCAGTTTCCTCAGCGATCGGAATGAATTCCGTGGGCGAAATTGAGCCATGCTCAGGACTGTTCCAGCGAACCAACGCTTCATAACCAAGAACTTGAGAATGCTCAGCGCCTACAATGGGCTGGTAAACCATACTGAATTGGCCCGATCGCAGGCCGCGTTCGAGTCCACTTTCTATCGACAGGCGGTGCTTGGTCACCTCATCGAGCGTCGCGTCGAATATTCGGTGCCGATTTCGCCCCTCACGCTTGGCGGCGTAGAGGGCGAGGTCCGCCCGGCGCATCAACTCCGATTCGCTATGGTTGACATCCTGGTTGGCGACGCCAACCGAGGCGCTCACCTGCACCTCGTGGCCGGAAATCATCCGGGTCTGGGCGCAAACCTGCAGAACCTGCGCACAGAGGCTGGCGATCCCTTCGCGAGTCGCCGCCTCAACGATTATACCGAACTCGTCTCCACCGAGCCTGGCCAACACACCGCCCGCCGGAACGACACCTGCCATGGCGACGCTGATCTTCCGAACGAGCTCGTCGCCAGCGTCATGACCCAACGTGTCGTTAACCGCCTTGAACCGATCGAGGTCGATGATCAACAGGGTTTGAGGTTGGCGACCACGCGACAGCCTCGAGGTCAATTCTTCAACGAATCCCGTGCGATTTAGAACGCCAGTCAGTTGGTCGTGCCGAGCAGTGTGTCTGGCGAAATCAAGCTGCGCATTCAAATCTTGGTTTCGACGTTCCAGTTCCTCGATGAGGTTGCTGCTGTCCTCAAGCGCACATTCAGAGCTGGCAAGCGAACGATATCGATTAGCGGCGGCTCTGAGCGCCTCCACTGCATACTGCCTTTGCAACGGCGCGAGCAGAAAGGTCAGCCCAAATGGAGAGCCGACGACCTGCAGGCATGCGGCGAACGCCTGGCTTTCGCTCCCATTGATGACGACAAGCAGTTCAGCCGCTGGATGTGATCTGCGGACCCGCTGCACCTCAGCGGCTAGTTCGCTAACGGGTGGCCGCGAAAATCAAAGACAAAAATTGCGGCCTTCGCGCCAAAAATTCTCAGCGTTTCAGCTCGGGATAGAGCTTTGGCGGCGCTGGTCTCGCTGAAAACCTTTCCGGTTGGCAGAGCCTCTCGAATCACGTGGGTCAACGCGCCCGAAAACTCGAAACGGGGACTGATCGCCACGGTCAAGAGCGTCTGCGATGCGACGAGCTCCTCTCGATCGGTCGGACCCGCCGTAACCGGCGATCTCGCTAGGGCAGATATCTGTGGTAACATTCTACCAGTCCCCGTAGTGACGGAGTATATATTCGTTATAATAGTTAAAGTTTGAAATATCAAATCTGCCTAATCTAAACTTAACTATGAACTATCTTGCAAAATTGACGACTCTTCGGCGAGATATATATCGTGGTTAAATAAGCTGAACCATATGACGCGCCGCCAGGCCGATGGCGGATCGGAAGCGAGCGGGATTCGAAAAAAGGAAGTTCGCAATAGCCACGTCACGCCAAACGAGCCTTCTCAGACCCGCCTGCTGGGTCGCAAAGGCCACCGCGTCTGGCGGGTTTCCAGGGATCTGAACACAAGCCGTATCAGGCCATCGCCAGAAACTGGCCGGTTGGATTGACCACTTTTTATCGTAAGCGGTCTTCGCCCCAAGCTCCGCCCGGCGCAACGCCCGTCGGGTAGGCCGCCCCCCTAGCGCCGTGATGGGATCCGGACCGGCAAGCCGCGGTAGGCGCGCAGCAGGCAGGACTTAGCCCGCACTGGCTCGCCAACCACCTCGATCAGCGGGAAGCGGCGCAGGATCTCCTCCCACACTATGCGCAGCTGCATCTCGGCCAGGCGGTTGCCGACGCAGCGGTGGATGCCGAAGCCGAATGACAAGTGCTGGCGCGGCCGCTCACGGTCGATGATGAAATCGTCCGGCCTGTCGATCGCGGTCTCGTCGCGGTTGCCCGACACGTACCACATGACCACCTTGTCGCCCTTGCGGATCAGTTGGCCGCCGAACTCGGTGTCGATCAAGGCCCGGCGGCGCATGTGCGCGATTGGGCTCTGCCAGCGGATGATCTCCGGCGTCATCGAAGCCACAAGGCCGGGGTCGGCGCGCAGCCTGGCATATTGCTCCGGGTTCTCGCTAAGCGCCACCAGCCCGCCGGTGATCGAGTTGCGTGTGGTGTCGTTGCCGCCGACGATCAGGAGCAGGATGTTGCCCAAAAACTCCATCGGCGGCATGTCGCGCGTCGCCTCGCCGTGGGCCAGCATCGAGATCAGGTCGCCCGCCGGCGCCTGGCCCGCGCGCGCGTCCCACAGGGTTTGGAAATAGGCCGCGCAGTCGCGCAGCTCGGCGCGCACGGCCTCATCGCCCATGCCGGTGGTAGCCAGGTCCGACCAGCGGGTCAGTTTGCGCCGCTCCTCGAAGGGGACGTCGAACAGGGTGGCCAGCATCTGGGTGGTCAGTTCGATCGAGACGCGGTCGACCCAGTCGAAGGTCTCGCCGATCGGCAGCTCGTCCAGAATCTTGCCCGCCCGCGCGCGGATGATCGGCTCCATCGCCTCCAGCCTGGAGGGGGCGACGGCGGGGCTGATCACCTTGCGCTGAGCGTCGTGCCGGGGCGGGTCCATGGAGATGAAGTTCTCCAGCTGGAACCCGTCATCCTGGTCGCTGATCGCCACCCCGCCCTCGGACGAGAACACCGCCGGGTTGGTGTCGACCTGCATGATGTCGTGATAGCGGGTGATCGACCAATAGGGGCCGAAGCGGCTCTCTGCAGCGTAGTGGACCGGCGCCTCGTGGCGCAGGCGCTCGAAGAACGGCCAGATGGTGTCGTCGCGGAATCGCTCGCCGAGGCTGACGTCGATCTGGTCGATCGGCGTCGAATAGGCCTCCTCCCGCGCCTCCCGAAGGCGGCTGAGGTAACCGTCGGCCATGGATGCCTCCGCATAAATCCGTTTGAGCCGAGCAGACACCCCATAGCGGTGCGCGGCAAGGGCCCAGCGCGGGTCCGGCGACGCCCGCCCCACATTTTCCCCCGCGAGGTTTTCGCGCCAATTTTCGCCGGGAGATGTCGCGCCTCAGGCCAGGATGGCGTCGAGGGTGATTTCGGCGTTCAACAGCCGCGAGACCGGGCAGATCTTCTCCGCCGCCTCCGCGAGCCGGGCAAACGTCTCCTGGTCCAGGCCGGGCACGTCCGCCTGCAGGGTTAGGGCCGATTTGGTGATCTTGAACCCCGACCCGTCCGGGTCGAGCGAGACCGCCGCCTCGGTGGAGAGCTCTGTGGGCATGTAGCCCGCCGCCTGCAGCTGGAAGGCTAGGGCCATGGTGAAGCAGCCGGCGTGGGCCGCGGCGATCAGCTCCTCGGGATTGGTCCCCGGCTGGTTCTCAAACCGGGTGCGGAAGGAATAGGGCGTCTCCTTCAGCACTCCCGAGTCGGTAGAAAGGTCGCCGTCGCCGTCGCGTCCGGTTCCGCGCCACTCGGCGCGCGCCTTGCGGATCATGGCCGTCTCCTTCTTGCGGTTATTGGCGGCGCGCCGCCGAGGGCGGGTCGCTGGCGGGGAAGCTCTCATCCAGGCCCTCGTCCAGTACGGCCGACAGCCTCGCCTGGTCGCCGGCCCGGGCGGGCAGGTCAATGAAGATCTCGTCGACATAGCACCAGCCCCAGCCCTCGGGCGGGTCGTAGCCCTCGATGATCGGATGGCCCGTGGCATGGAAGTGTTTGGTCGCGTGCCGGTTCGGCGACTGGTCGCAGCAGCCAACGTGGCCGCAGCTCCGGCACAGCCGCAGGTGCAGCCAGGCCGAGCCGGTCTTCAGGCATTCCTCACAGCCGGGGGCGCTCGGGGTCACGTCGCGGACTTCCAAGGTGTGGGGACATTCGTCGGTCATGGCCGCGGGCTCCTTCAGCGCTTCGCGCCGCGCGCGCCCACCGGCCATTGTTCGCTAAGCGTGGGCCCCGGGGAAGCCCAAAGGACGCAACAGCGCGATTGCGCCCGCGGCGCGCGCACCCTAGGCAGGATCGCCGGCGCCCGGCGAGGGCGGCGGCGCTGAATTCGCGGTTTCACGCCAAGGAACGCATTGATGGACAGGATACTGCCGCAGCCAACGCCGGAGACCCAGCATTTCTGGGACGGCTGCAAGGACAGCGAGCTGCGCCTGCAGCGCTGCGCCGACTGCGCCAAGAGTTACTTCCCGCCCCGCCCCTTCTGCCCCGGATGCGGCTCGCGCTCGGTCGAGGTCTACAAGGCCAGCGGCAGAGCCAGCCTATATTCCTACGTAATCAACCACCGTCCGCGCCCGGACATGGGGACCCAGCCGCACTCGATCGCGGTGGTCACCCTCGAAGAGGGGCCGCGGATGATGACCAATATCGTCGGCTGCCCGCAGACGCCCGAGGCGCTGCAGCTCGACATGCCGCTCGAGGTCACCTTCGTGAAGGCCAGCGACGACATCTCGCTGCCCCTTTTCCAACCGGCCAAAGGGTGAGCGGCATGGAACGCAGATCCGTAGCCATCGTCGGCGCCGCTGAAACCACCAAGATGGGCAAGATCCCGGATGTGTCGGTGCTCGGCCTGCACGGCGACGCTGCGCTGAACGCCATGGCCGACGCCGGGCTGAGACCGTCCGACATCGACGGGGTCGCGACCGCCGGCGAAAGCCCGACGCAGATCGCCGCCTATCTCGGCATCACCCCCACCTGGGTCGACGGCACCAGCGTCGGCGGCTGCTCGTTCATGTTGCACGTGCGCCACGCGGCCGCGGCGATCAACGCGGGCCTGTGCAAGACCGTGCTGATCACCCATGGCGAAAGCGGCCGCTCGCGGGTCGGTTCGTCTGGCTTCGGCCGCCAGCCGTCGAGCTGGAGCGGTCAGTTCGAACTGCCCTTCGGCGTAACCACGCCGCCGACCATGTTCACCATCCCGGCGCTTCGCTACATGAAGACCTATGGCGTCACTGAGGAGCAGGTTGCGATGGTGGCGGTGATCCAGCGCGAATGGGCCGCGCTCAATCCCCGGGCAAGCTTCCGCGAGCCGATCACCATCGACGACGTGCTGAATTCGCCGATGATCGCCTGGCCGTTCCGGATGCTGATGTGCTGCCTAGTTACCGACGGCGGCGGCGCCCTGATCCTGACCAGCGCCGACCGTGCCAAGGACTTCCCGCAAAAGCCAGTCTACATCCTGGGGACCGGCGAGAGCGTCGAGACCCCAATCGTCAGCCAGATGGAGGACTTCACCACCTCCAAGGCCTTCCGGGTCTCGGGCAGAAAGGCGTTCGAGGCCGCCGGCATCAGCCATGCCGACGTCGACCACCTGATGATCTACGACGCCTTCGCCCACCTTCCGCTCTACGGGCTCGAGGACCTCGGCTTCTGCAAGCCGGGCGAGGCCGCCGCCTTCATCAGCGAGCGCAATACCGCCATAGCTGGCAAGCTGCCGCTAAACACCAACGGCGGGGGATTGTCCTACATGCATTCCGGCATGTACGGCATGTACGCGCTGCAGGAGAGCGTGCGGCAGATGCGCGGTATCGCCCCGGCGCAGGTTCCGGGGGCGAAGATCGCGGTCAGTCACGGGGTGGGCGGCATGTTCGGCGCCTCGGGCACCATCGTCTTCACCAACGAGCGCTAGACGAGGCCGCGGCCGACTCCGCACAGACGGGCCGGCCGCCGAGGGAGGACCACGGAGCATGCCGATCGACACCGCACCCCCGGTGGAGACCATCGTCGTACGCGCGATCCGACTGCCTGACCCGGCGGGCGACCCGGCCTTCTCGATCATCCGCCTGGACCGCGCCGCCCTCCAGGACAATCCGCGGCTGGACGCGGCGCTGAGCGCCGTGCCCAGCTTCTCGCTGTTCCGCCGCACCTCCAGCCTGGTGGCCAATCCGACCACCCAGGGCGCCTCGCTGCGGGCCATCGCCGGCTCGGGCGCCAGCCGCGCCCTGGTCACCCTCGACGGAGTGCCGCAAAACGACCCCTTCGGCGGCTGGGTGATATGGTCGGCCCTGCCTTCGGACAGCGTCGAAAGCGCCAAGATCGTGCGCGGCGCGGGAGCCGGGCCCTATGGCGCGGGCGCCCTGACCGGGGTGGTCGCCCTGGACGAGCGCGACGTCGTGCCCGGCGGCATCGCCGCCGACGCCTCGATCGGCAACCTCGGCGACGTACAGGGCCAGGCGGTGGGCTCGGGCCGCCTTGGTCCCGCCGCCCTCTTCGTCAGCGCCGCCGGCGAGCGCAGCAACGGCTTCATCCCCGTCCGCGACGGGCGCGGCGCCGCAGACCGACCGCTCACTCTGCACACCTGGAACGCCGCTGCGCGGCTGACCTGGGACGCTGGCCCCGGCGTGATCGCCGCGCGCATCGCCGCCTTCCAGGAGGACCGCGGCGCGGGCCTGGCCGGCGCCGGCTCTCTCGCGCGCGGCGAACAGGCCAGCCTCAGCTACACCCGCGAACCCACCGAGGGCGTGCTCGGCTACCGGCTGCAGGGCTGGGTTACTGGCTCGGACCTGTTAAACACCTCGGTCGCCGTCGCGCCCAACCGCGCCACGGCCACGCCCTCGAACCGGCAGTACGCCACGCCGGCGATCGGCTACGGCTTTAACGCCGCCGTGCGCCGCGCGGCCGCAACCTACAGCTGGGAGTTGGGCGCCGATGTGCGGGCCGCCAGCGGCCAGAGCGAGGAGCTGTACAGCTACTCCGGCGGCCACTTCACCCGTGCGCGTATCACAGGCGGCGCTAGCGTCGTCGGCGGCGTCTATATCGAGGCCACGCACGAATTCGGCCCCTGGCTGCTCACCGGCGGAGCCCGCGTCGACGGCTGGGGGGTGATGGAAACCCACCGGGTCGAGCGGCTGATCTCGACCGGGGCGCTGACCTTCAATAAGCACCCGGCCAACCGCGGCGGCGTCCAGCCGACGGCCCGCATTGGCCTGCGGCGCGACCTCGACGACGGTTACTATCTGCGCGCCGCGGCCTACGCCGGCTTTCGCCCACCGACCCTGAACGAGCTGAACCGGCCGTTTCGCGTCGGCAGCGACCTTACCGAGTCCAACCCGAACCTAAAGCCGGAGAAGCTGTACGGCGTCGAGCTGGGCGTCGGAAAGGACGGCGCCCGCGGCGCCTGGAGCCTGACCGCCTTCGCCAACAGGCTGCAAGACGCGATCATCAACGCCACCGTCGCTCACGGCCCGATCGCCGACCCGTTCGACCCGATCGGCAATTTCGTCGCCTCCGGCGGCACCCTCTATCAACGCCAGAACGTCAACCACATCGACGCCGCCGGTCTTGAGGCCGAGGCCCACCGCGCCCTGACGGACACCCTGAACGTCAGGGTCGCAGCCGACTACACCTACGCCCAGGTCGCCGGCGGCCTGCGCCCCGCCGAGACGCCTCGCCTTGCGGCCACCGCCGGGATCGACTGGCGGGCCATGTCGCGTCTGACACTGAGCGCCGATGCCCGCTACGAGAGCAGCCGCTACGACGACGACCTGAACACCCGCCGGCTCGATCCGGGCGTGACGCTTGACGCGCGGGCGCAGGTGCATATGACCCGCCAGCTCGACGCCTATGTCGCGGCCAACAACATCCTCGACACCGCGATCCAGACCGGCCGCACCGCCGCCAATGTCGTCAGCTATGACGCTCCCCGCACCATCCGTTTCGGCCTGACCTGGCGCCGGTAGGGGTCGCTACCGCAGCACCTCGCGTCCCACCTTGGCCACGTCCGTCACCCCGGTCAGGGCCATGCTGACTGACAGCTCGGCGCGGATGATCTCGATCGCTCGCGCCACTCCCGCCTCCCCCCCAGCCGCCAGGGCGTAGAGGAATGCCTTGCCGATCAGCCCGCCGCGCGCGCCCATCGCCAGAGCCTTGAGCAGGTCCTGGCCAGACTGGATCCCCCCGTCGAACAGCACCTCGACCCTGTCGCCCACCACGTGCGCCACCTCTTCCAGCACTGAGATGGTCGAGGGCGCACCGTCGAGCTGGCGGCCGCCATGGTTGGAGACCACGATCGCGTCCGCGCCTGTCGCCGCGGCGATCCGCGCGTCCTCGGCGTCCAGCACGCCCTTCAGGATCAGCTTGCCGGGCCAGAGCGCGCGCAGGGTCTCGATATCGGTCCAGTTCATCGACGGATCGAACTGGGTTTGGATCCAGGCCGAGAGGGTCATTATATCGCTCGGCCGGCCCAGACCCACCAGATTGCCGAATGTCCGCCGGCGCGCGTTCAGCACGCCCAGCGCCCAGGCCGGCTTGGTCATGATGTCGAACGCATTGCGCGCGGTGAGCTTCGGCGGCACCGTCAGGCCGTTATGGATGTCGCGATGCCGCTGGCCCTGAACGGTCAGGTCCAAGTTCACCACCAGGGCCGAGCAGTCCGCCGCCGCCGCCCGCTCCACCAGCGAGCGAGTGAAGCCGCGGTCGCGCATGACGTAGAGCTGAAACCAGAACGGCCGCTGCACCGCCGCCCGCACGTCCTCGATCGAGCAGATCGACATGGTCGAGAGGCAGAAGGGGATGTCCGCCGCCTCGGCCGCCCGCGCGCCATGGATCTCGCCGTTCGGATAGAACAGGCCGGTCAGGCCGGTGGGCGCGATGGCCAGCGGCAGACTAACCGGCTGGCCGACCAAAGTGCTGGCGAGCGAACGGACCGAGACGTCGACCATCACCCTCTGGCGAAGCGCGATGGCGTCCAGGTCGCGACGGTTGGCGGCCAGGGTCTGCTCGGCATAGGCCCCGCCGTCGGCGTAGTCGAAGATGGCGCGCGGGATGCGCCGACGGGCGATCGCGCGGAAATCCTGGATGCAGGCGGCCTGCGCCATCGAATGCCTCCCCACCGTCTGCCGGCGCCTTGCGAACTGTATGCGGGCGTAGACGCCGCCTCGGCAAGGCCGCAGGCTCACCGAATGAAGCGTATCGCCCTTCTCCCGCGGATCACCGCCCTGCTCGCCCTAGGAGGCTGCGTCAGCCGGTCCGGCGCGCCCTCGCCCGCCGCCTGTGCCCTGCCGCCAGACTATATTCCCGCCGGCGCCTACAACGCCGCGGCCGAGGCCAATCTCGCCTTTTCGCCGTTCGGCCGAGTCGAGCAGGGCTGGGCCATCTATGCCCCGGCCATCGCCAGCACCGTGAGCTCCGCCTGTCCGGCACAGAGCCCGGCCTTCGCCCGCGCGATCGCTCGCTGGCAGGCGCGCTCCGGTCTGGCGCCGCACGGCGGCGTCGATCCATCGACTTTCGCCGCGATGAAGGCCAGCTGGGAGCGGCGCCGGCCCTTCGTGCGGGTGCGCGCGGCGGGAAACTGTCCCGATCCGCCGGACGAGGCCAGCCTGGCCGAGGTCCCCGCGGCCGACAGCTATGGCGGTTCGACCGTGCGGCTACGACCGGGGACGCTGAAAGCGCTCGAAGCGATGACGGCCGCCGCCCGGCGCGAGGACCCGGCCATCGCCGCCGAACCGACGCAGCTGACCGTCGTCTCAGGCTTCCGCAGCCCGGCCTATGACGCTGCCCGTTGCGCGAAGCAGAACAATTGCGACGGGATCGTGCGGGCCGCCTGCTCGTCGCACCGCACCGGCCTGGCGGTCGACCTGGCGCTTGGCCCGGCGCCCGGCTTCATGGCCGACTCCTCGGCCGAAACGAACCGTCTCTTCCAGTCCCGGACTCCCGCCTACCGCTGGCTGCTGACCAATGCCGCCCGCTTCGGCTTCGTCAACTACGCTTTCGAACCCTGGCACTGGGAATGGACCGGCGAGCCGCCCTAGGGCGGGCCGGCGAACAATCGAAATCTTTATCTCCTTGCAGGAGAAGATGACCAGAAGGGTGCGGATCGGTCGCGTCTCTGTCTGTCCGTCTTGGCAGGCTGGTGAGCGTGTCGAGGATTTAGAGACCCTTGTCCGTCGGCCGCGCCGACACCGTCCCCCAAAAGGGGAGACGGTGTCGCGATCGTCCGTCGGTAGATTTCGTCCTCAGACCACCTGGTCGCCGTTCAGGAACGTCTGGGCGAAGCCGCAGTGCATGGCCACGCCGCGGGCCATCACCGTCTCGTCCAGCACCATGCGGTTGGAGTGCAACGCGCAGCAGGTGCGCCAGTCGCCGCCCTCGGGCGCGGCGCCCAGGAAGGCCATGGCCCCAGGGGTCTGTTGCAGCACATAGGAGAAGTCCTCCGCCCCCATCAGCGGATTGGCCATGCTCATCCAGGCGTCGTCGCCGAACAGCGCCTTTACGGTGCGCTCGGCTAGGTCGACGATGCGGCCGTCGCAGATGGTGACCGGAAAGCCGGTGGTGATCTCGACTTCGGCCTCGGCGCCATGTGCGGCGGCGATGTTGCGCGCAACACGCTCGATCCCTTCGTGCACTGTTCGCCTTGTCTGCTCGCTCAGGGTGCGGACCGTGCCGAGCAGTTCGGCAGTCTCGGGGATCACATTGTCGGTGGTGCCCGCGGTGATCTTGGCGATGGTCAGGACGGCGGGATTGAACACCGAGACCCGCCGCGTGATGAAGCTCTGCAGCGCCATGACGATCTCGCAGGCGATCGGCACCGGATCAAGCGCGTCGTGCGGCATCGACGCGTGGCCACCCCTGCCCTTGACGCGTATCTCCACCTCGTCGGCCGAGGCCAGCAGGGTGCCATGCCGGCTGCCGAACATGCCGCGCG
>JAYTRF010000184.1:0-8803 GCA_043746375.1 Caulobacteraceae bacterium
CGGCCGTGAAGTCATATTCCACGTAGCGGGCGAAGAATCGTTCGAGGAAGGCGGTGACCAGGCGACCGGTATCTTCGGGAACAAACCGATTCTTCTCCATGCGCACGTAGGCGCGATCGCGCAGCACGGTCAGGATCGAGGCGTAGGTCGAGGGCCGGCCTATGCCGATGGCTTCCATCTTGGCGACCAGTGAAGCTTCCGAATAGCGCGGCAGCGGCTCCGTGAAATGCTGGTCGGCCCGCGCGGCGATTACCTTGGCTGCGGCGCCCTGGCTCACCTGCGGCAGCCGGCCGCCCTCATCATCCGACGGGTCGTCGCGCCCCTCTTCGTAGACCGTGAGATAGCCGGGAAAGAGCACCACCTGGCCCGTCGCGCGCAGGCCCGTCCGAGCATCGGCGCTTTCCAGGTCGATGCTCGTGCGTTCGATCCTGGCCGCTTCCATCTGCGAAGCGATCATGCGTTTCCAGATCAGTTCGTACAGCCGGCCAAGGTCGGCATCGAGTCGCAGGCGGCCGGGATTGCGCTCCAAGCTCGTCGGCCGGATGGCTTCGTGCGCCTCCTGGGCGTTCTTGGCCTTGACCTTGTAATGCCGCGCCGTCTCCGGAACGTAGTCCTTGCCGTAGAGGCCGGCGATTACCGTACGCGCCTCCTCCAGAGCCTCGGGCGCCGATTGCACGCCGTCGGTACGCATGTAGGTGATAAGGCCGACCGTCTCGCCGCCGATGTCCACACCCTCATAGAGCTTCTGGGCGGCCTGCATGGCTCGCTGGGCGGAAAACCCAAGCTTGCGGGACGCCTCCTGCTGCAGGGTCGAGGTGGTGAACGGCGGCGGAGGGGTACGTCTGGCCGGCTTTTTTTCGACCGCGACGACGCTGAGTTGCGCTGATTCGACGGCGCGCTTGGCAAGGTCCGCGGCGCCGGCGTCGGCGAGGTCGAACTTGCCAAGGCGCTTGCCTTCGGACTTCACAAGGCGCGCCAGGAAGGGTTCGCCGCCGGCTGATACGTCGGCTTCGACGCCCCAGTATTCCTGCGTTCTGAACGCCTCGATCTCGATTTCCCGGTCGACGATCAGGCGCAGGGCCACCGATTGCACCCGTCCGGCCGATCGTGCTCCGGGGAGCTTGCGCCACAGCACGGGAGAGAGAGTGAAGCCCACCAGATAGTCGAGCGCACGCCGGGCCAGGTAGGCGTTGACCAGCTCCATGTCGATGTCGCGCGGCGCGCTCATGGCCTGGGTGACCGCCGCGCGGGTGATGGCGTTGAACACCACGCGCTGGACGGTGAGGCCTTTGAGGGCCTTCTTTTTGTTGAGGACTTCGAGCACATGCCAGCTGATCGCTTCGCCTTCCCGATCAGGGTCGGTAGCCAGGATCAAGCTGTCGGCTCCCTTGAGCGCCTGGACTATGTCCTCCAGTCGCTTGGTCGACCGCGCATCGACCTCCCAGCTCATTTCAAAATCGTCATGGGGTCGTACCGAGCCATCCTTCGACGGCAGATCGCGCACATGGCCATACGAGGCCAAAACCGTGAAGCCCGGCCCCAGGTAGCGGTTTATGGTCTTGGCCTTGGCCGGACTTTCGACAACGACAACGTTCATGCGGGGTCTGGCGCTGGGCTTCTAGGGGGGCCGTCAATCGGACGGTGGGTGGCGAAAGTGGGGGCGAGCCCCCGTCTGTGTCAACGAGGCAGCCTGGTGAGGCGAATTTTATTAAGGGATCAGGCGCTGGCGACCATGGCCCCGGCCATAAGGTTCGCCCGCCCGGCCACCGCCAGTTCGACCAGCGCCGCGTAGACCAGCGGCGCGGGCGCGCCGGCGGCTCTGGCGACTTCGTCGATGGGCGTCGGGGCTGGCGAAAGCAGTTCGATGAGTTTCCCGCGCAAGGCATCGCTTGGGTCGGCGCCGTCGATGGAAACATCGGGGTATGGCGGCGCCTCCTGTTCGCGCAGGCCAGGAAGGGCGCGCAGCACCCCCAGCACATCGTCGGCATCCTCGACCAGCGTCGCTCCCTGGCGAATGAGATCATTCGCACCGCGGGCGCGGGGATCAAGCGGTGATCCCGGTACCGCGAACACCTCGCGGCCCTGTTCGCCGGCGAGCCGGGCGGTGATCAGCGATCCGGATCGGAGTTCCGCTTCGACGACGACGACGCCCAAGCTTAGGCCTGAAATGATCCGGTTGCGGCGGGGAAAGTCGGCCGCGCGCGCCGCATGCCCGGGCGGTCTTTCCGATACCACGCAACCTTTCTCTTTCAATTGTTTGTAAAGATGATAGTTCTCGCTGGGATAGATGTCGTCCGGGCCGCCGGCGAGCACCGCGACCGCCCCCAGTTCGAGCGAACCCTCATGGGCGGCGGTGTCGATGCCGCGCGCCATTCCCGACACGACCACATAGCCTGCCTCACCCAAGGCGAGGGCCAGGGTGCGCGCGAATTTCCGGCCGGCCGCCGATGCCGCCCTGGCCCCGACAATGGCCACGGCCCGGCGCGTCAGCAGTTCAGGGTCGCCCAGGGTCCAGATCAGCGGTGGCGGCGGATCGGTCATCGCCAGGGCAAAGGGAAAGGCGGCTTCGCAACCGGCGATGAGCCGGGCCCCAAGAGCCGCGCCGGCGGCAAGTTCCACCTGCGCGGCGGCCAAGCTCGGCACGCCGGGTGCGCCCTCGCGGCCGCCGCGTCTGGCAAGATCGGGCAGCGCGTCGATGGCCCTTGCGGCAGAGCCAAAACGGGCAATGAGGTGTCGAAAAGTCACCGGCCCAATGCTCTCGGTCCTGGCCAGGCGAAGCCAATCCAGGCGTTCGCCCTCAGTGAGGGCGAGGCTCACGGCAGGGTCGGCTCGGGAGTCTTCGCACCGAGGCGGGGTTCAGCGCCATTAAGCAGCCGGTTAATATTTTGCCGGTGGCGAACGAAGATAAGCACCCCCATGAACACGGCCAGCCAAAGGCGCTCACCCCGCCCGTCCCCCGCTCGATGGAGCGCGAACACCAGCCCCGGCGCCAGGGCCGCGGCCGTCAAGGACGCCAGTGACGAGAACCGAAACGCGACCGCCATGGCCAGCCAGACCGCGCCGGCGGCGAGTCCGGCGGGCCATGCGATCGCCAGCATGACGCCAAAGAAGGTCGCGACCCCCTTGCCGCCGTGAAATTTTAGCCAGACAGAAAACAGGTGGCCGGTGAACGCTGCGCCGCCCGCCAGGACCACGGTTTCCGGGCCCAGAAATTTCCAGGCCAGCAAGACGGCCGCCGCGCCCTTGCCGGCATCGCCGACCAGGGTAATCGCCGCCAATTCACGCCGACCCGTGCGCAGCACATTGGTGGCCCCGATGCTGCCAGAGCCGATGCTGCGCACGTCACCGACGCCTCCGAGGCGCGAGGCAATCACGCCAAAGGGTATGGAGCCCAGCAGATACCCGCCGGCGATACTCACCGCCGCGGCCAAAGTTGGGGGGAGAAGGATCACCATGGGTCAAGCTTAGGGCGTTTGAAGCGTCGGCTCCAGTGCCTGGACCCGGCCGTGTTCGAGATTGAAGGCTCGCGCGATTTCAGCGGCCAAGACCGGGATATCAACCGCGGTGGTTGTGTCGACCGCTATCTGGCGACCGACGCCCATCGGCCTGTCGAACTGCGCAAGATCGCTGTCGCTGAGCATTGCCACCACGTGTGTCTGGCGCCGCTCGCCGGCCCTGGCCCGTTGTTCATAACGCCGCGCCGCCTCTGCTGGAGCGCAATGACAGTTCACTTCGACAATCACAGCGCCGAGGTCCCGTAATTTCGCCAGCTCGTAGGCGCTGTGGGGGCGAAAATTTGCCTCGACGACAGCGGCCGGGAACCTCGCGGCCAAGGCCCACAGAAGCTCCATCGCCGCGGCTCCCAACATCCGCGACCAAGCGAGCGCATCATCGGGGGCCGCGGCCGCGAGGCTATCGTGCAAACATTCCTTGATCGTGTCCTTTGAGATCAGGGGCAGGCCAAGGATCTCGGCAAGCGGCGCAGCCAGCGTCGACTTTCCGGCGCCCGGCGCACCCGATATCACCACGACCCTTCGCATGGTCGTCAACTCTGGTGGACGATCCGGCCGTCGACGAGGGTCATCAGCACCAATCCCTGCAGGCGGCGGCCGTCGAAAGGCGAGTTCTTTGACTTGGATATCAGGGCGGCCGCGTCGATCACGCGGGGGGCTTCGATGTCGCAAAGCACGAGGTCGGCCGGCGCGCCGGAGGTCAGGCGGCCGGCGGCAAGGCCTATAGCCTTGGCGGGCGCCAGCGTCACCGCATGGATCAGGCGGGCCAGTGAGACCCGGCTCTCGTGATGCAACGTCAGCAAGGCCGGCAGCAGCGTTTCCAGGCCTATGGCGCCGGGCGCCGCTTCGTCGAACGGCAGGCGTTTTTCTTCCGGTGGCGCGGGCGCATGGGCGGAAACCACGATATCGACGAGACCGCTCGCCAGTGCATCGATCAGAGCCAGACGGTCGTCCTCGCCCCGGAGCGGCGGGTTCAGTTTGCAGAAGGTGCGATAGTCGCCGATGTCGAGCTCATTGAACGACAGGTGGTTGATCGAAGCGCTGGCCAGGACCGAAAGTCCTTTGGCCTTGGCACGGGCCAAAGTCTGGAGCGGGGCGGCGGCGCTGATTTGATCGACCAGGAACCGCGCGCCGGTCAATTCCACCAGGGCCATGTCACGTTCGAGCATGATGGTTTCCGCCGCCACGGGGGCGCAGGCCAAGCCGAGGCGCCCGGAAAACTCGCTCTCGGTGGCGCCAGCGGATTGTGTCAGCCATGGATCGGCGGGGCGATGGGCGACCAGGATTCCCAGGGCCTGGGCATAGGAAAGAACCCGGCGCATTACGCGTGAATCTGTCACCGGGCGATCAGCGTTGGTCACGTAGACGCAGCCAGCCTCACCCATGAGCCCGATTTCCGCCATGGTCGAGCCATTGAGGCCCTTGGTGGCTGCGCCGGCGGGGTAGACGTGAACCAGCTCAATGTCGCGCGCCCGGCGCAGGATGAAGTCGACCACCGCAGGGTCGTCGATGACGGGATCGGTGTCGGGCTGCACTACGATTGAGGTCACCCCTCCGGCCGCCGCCGCCCGCGCGGCCGATTTCAAAGTCTCCTTCGGCTCAGCGCCCGGCTCGCCGGTCTTGACGCGAAGGTCGATCAGTCCGGGGCAGAGCAGGGCGCCTTCGCAGCGAACTTGGCGAATGTCATCCGAGAGGTTGCCCGCACCCGCGCCACGAACGACATCGGCGATCTTGCCTCCGGAAATCAGCAGCGAGCCTATTCCGTCATAGCCGCTTTCCGGATCGATCAAACGGGCGCCGATGAAGGCCATGGGCTGGGCGGTCATGGGGGACCGCGATTGTCGAGCCGCGCGGCCATGGCGGCAAGAATGGCCATGCGCATCGCCACGCCCATCTCGACCTGATCCTGAATCAGACTCACTTGCGGGTCATCGGCGACATCGGAGTCGATTTCGACGCCGCGATTCATCGGTCCGGGGTGCATGACGCGCGCGCCGGGCGCCGCCCTGGCCAGCTTTTCACGGTCAAGGCCCCAGAGGCGGAAATACTCGCGCATCGAGGGCACCAGCGCCCCCTGCATGCGCTCGAGCTGAAGGCGCAGCATCATCACCACGTCGGCGCCGGCGATCCCTGACTTCAGCTGGTTGTGCACCTCGACGCCCCATCGCGCGACACAGGGCGGCATCAGGGTAGGGGGCCCGACGACTCGGACATGTGCGCCCAGCATCGTCAGGAGGGCGACGTTGGAGCGGGCGACGCGACTGTGCAGCACGTCGCCGCAGATCGCCACCGTCAGACCGCCTAGGCGGCCGAAGGCGCGGCGCATCGAGAGGGCGTCAAGCAGCGCCTGGGAGGGATGCTCGTGCTGTCCGTCGCCGGCGTTGATAACGCTGCAGCTCACCTTCTGCGCCAGCAGCGAGGCGGCCCCGGACGCACCGTGACGAACCACCAGTATGTCAGGCTGCATGGCGTTCAGGGTCACTGCCGTGTCGACGAGCGTCTCGCCTTTGGCGATCGAAGAGGCGCGCGGGCTCATGTTGATCACATCGGCGCCCAGTCGCTTGCCGGCCAGTTCGAACGAACTCTGCGTTCTGGTTGAAGCCTCAAAGAAGAGGTTGATTAGTGTCCGGCCTTTTAGCAGGTCGGCCTTCTTGGTCGTCTGTCGGTTGAGGGCGACGAAGCCGTCGGCCAGATCGAGAAGCTCGCCCACCTGCACCGGATCGAGATCGCTGATAGAGAGGAAATGCCGGCGCGGGAAAGCGAAGGCCCGATTTCGAACCTCGTCGGCGCCAGGGGCGGTCGCGGTCATTAAAGGGGCGTTTTAGGCGGGCTGCTAGCTAGGCGCAACCGGTCGAGCGCCCCTTGCAGGATCCAGGCGGCGGCTAGCTTGTCGACGATGTCCTCGCGCCGAGCGCGGCTGACGTCGCCCTCGGCGATCAGCATTCGATTGACCGCCGCGCTCGAGAGCCGCTCATCGCAAAAAGCGATGACCAGTTCCCGCAATCGCAAAAGGTTGCGGGCAAAAGCGCGCGCGGACTGGCACCTCGCGCCTTCGCTTCCGTCCATGTTGACCGGCAGGCCGATGACCAGGGCGCCGGGGCGGCGCGACTCGATCAGGGTGAAGAGCGCTGCGGCGTCCTTTGTGAACTTGGTTTTGTGGATCAGGGCCAGCGGTGAGGCGATCAGCCGGGAGGTGTCGGAGACCGCCACCCCAATGGTCTTCTCGCCGAGGTCGAGGCCGACGAGCGGCGCGTTCGGCGCAATGAAGTTCGGAAGATCGGCGAGTTGCGTAACTGCCATGGCGCGACTTCTCCCGCTCTGCGAGGGTTGTCAAACCGGGCGCGGGACGCGTAACCGGTCCGCCTCACGCGTCAGGAGCGCCCATGGCCATCGATCCGGAGACTGTCCGCAAGGTCGCCAAGCTAGCGCACATCCGGGTTCCCGACGATCGCCTTGCACCGATGGCCAAGGAACTCTCGGCCATCCTCCAGTGGATCGAGCAGCTCGCGGAAGTCGACACGACCGATGTCGAGCCGATGACCTCCGCAGTTCCTCTGGCAATGCCAATGCGTGAGGATGTGGTCACTGAAGCGGGGAACCGCGCCGCGATCCTGGCCAACGCCCCGCGCTCGAAGGGCGGGTTCTTCGTGGTTCCCAAGGTCGTCGAATGAGCGATCTTACTGCACTGACCCTGGCCGGCGCGCTGGATGGTTTAAGGTCGGGCGCGTTTTCCTCGGTAGAGATCACCCGCGCTCATATCGCTGCCATCGAGGCCGCTCGCCCGCTCAACGCGTTCATCCTGGAGACGCCAGACAAGGCTCTGGCGATGGCGGCCGCCAGCGATGGCCGGATCGCAAGCGGCGCCGCAGGCGACCTTGAGGGCGCCCCCCTCGGCATTAAGGACCTCTTCTGCACCAAGGGCGTGCGCTCGACTGCCGGCTCGCGAATCCTGGGGGAGTTCGAACCGCCCTATGAATCGACTGTGACCGCCAATCTCTGGCGCGACGGAGCGGTGATGTTGGGCAAGCTTAACATGGACGAATTCGCCATGGGCTCGTCCAACGAAACCAGCGCCTTTGGGCCAGTGATCAATCCGTGGCGCTCACGCGCGGCTAACCAGGCCCTCACGCCGGGCGGATCTTCCGGAGGGTCGGCGAGCGCGGTGGCCGCGGGTCTCGTGCTCGGGGCCACGGCTACCGATACGGGGGGATCCATACGGCAACCGGCCGCCTTCACCGGCACTGTTGGTATCAAGCCCACTTACGGGCGTTGCTCGCGGTGGGGCGTTGTCGCGTTCGCGTCGTCCCTGGACCAAGCCGGGCCGCTCGCCAGGACGGTGCTCGACAGCGCGATCCTGCTGCGATCGATGAGCGGGCACGACGCGAAGGATTCGACCAGCCTGCCTGAGGCCGTCCCGGACTTTCCGGCCTTCGTCGGCAAATCGGTGCGGGGACTTCGAATCGGTGTGCCGCGGGAATACAGGGTCGACGGCATGCCGGCGGAGATCGAAGCCCTGTGGTTACGGGGGATGGACTGGCTACGCGACGCCGGTTGCGAACTTGTCGATGTGAGTCTGCCGCATACGCGCTACGCCCTGCCGGCCTATTATATCATCGCCCCGGCCGAGGCGTCCTCGAACCTCGCGCGCTACGATGGCATGCGTTACGGCTTGCGCGTCGATGGCCCGACGCTGAATGACGTCTACGAACTGACCCGGGCGCAGGGTTTTGGCGAGGAGGTCAAACGCCGCGTGCTGATCGGCGCTTACGTGCTCTCGGCCGGCTATTATGACGCCTACTATCTCAAGGCGCTGAAGGTCCGCCGTCGCATTGCCGACGACTTCGCCCGCGCGTTCGAAGATGTCCACGCCCTGCTGACACCGACCGCGCCGTCAGCCGCCTTTGGGCTAGGCGCGCGCAGCGCTGACCCGGTGTCGATGTACCTCAACGACATTTTTACCGTCACCGTCAATCTGGCGGGCTTGCCGGCGATCAGCGTGCCTGGCGGACTGGACGATAACGGCTTGCCTCTTGGCTTGCAGCTGATTGGCCGCGCCCTCGACGAGGGCACGATCTTCTCCCTGGCCGAGGTGCTGGAGCAGGCTGCCGCCTTTGACGTCAAGCCGGCGCGGTGGTGGTAGGGCCGCTCTATTTGGCTGGAGCGGCGTCGAGGTCTTTTTGGATCGCGGCGAGGCGGGCGTCGTCCAGCTTCGCTTCCGGAAACGCGGAGATGGCTCGCAGGCTCATCCCCTTGATTTGGTCGATGCCCGGATAGGCGAGAAGTTCTGGGTA
>JAYTRF010000185.1:0-3681 GCA_043746375.1 Caulobacteraceae bacterium
CCGATGGGCGCGCCCAACTCGCGCGGAAAGGCCTTCGTCAACCTGTTTCCGATCGAGCCGGGCGAGACAATGACGTCGATTCTCACGCTTCCTGAGGACGAGGCTGTCTGGCAGGGGCTTGACGTGATCTTCGCCACCCGCTCAGGCGGCGTTCGCCGCAACAAGCTGTCGGACTTTGTGCAGGTAAATCGCAACGGCAAGATCGCCATGAAGCTCGACGAGGATGACGGCATCGTCGGCGTTGGCCTCGGGTCTGGCGCGCAGGACGTGCTGCTGACCACCGCCCTTGGTCGCTGCATCCGGTTTTCGATCAACGATCTGCGCGTGTTCGCAAGCCGCGGATCGACCGGCGTGCGTGGTGTGCGACTGGCGCCGGGCGACAGCGTCATTTCGATGGCCGTCCTGCGCGCGGTAGCCGCCGCTCCCGCTGAACGCGGCGCCTATATCAAACACGCCTCAGCCATGCGCGCCGCCGCCAACGGTGAGAGCGACGAGGGAGCGGTTGCGGCGGCTGAAGATGCCGAGGAGAGCGAAGGCGGTGAATCGGGGCCGGTGAGCCTGCCGGTCGATCGCATAGCCGAATTGGGCGCCGCCGAGGAATTCATCCTCACCGTATCGTCG
Source organism: Caulobacteraceae bacterium (assembly GCA_043746375.1). Classification (GTDB taxonomy): domain Bacteria; phylum Pseudomonadota; class Alphaproteobacteria; order Caulobacterales; family Caulobacteraceae; genus Acaudatibacter. The sequence continues at coordinate 622 of JAYTRF010000185.1, forward strand.
GAGGGATTTGGCAAGCGGACATCGGCCTACGATTATCGACGCACCGGCCGCGGCGGACAGGGTCTCATCGCCCATGACCTCACCCGCAGGGGCGGACGCTTGGTCGCGTCATTTCCGGTCGACGAGTCCGACGAGCTGCTGCTGGTCACCGACCAGGGCCAGCTGATTCGGGTTCCCGTCGGCGGCATCCGTATCGCCGGACGCAACACCCAGGGCGTGACCATCTTCCGCACAGCCGAGAATGAGCATGTGGTGTCGGTCGAAAGGCTGGAGGGCGAGGCGGCTGACGACGCCGAGGTCCAGAGCGACGATGCGGGCGGCGGCGATGTCGAGGGCGGCGACGGGGAGACGTTATGATGCGGATCGGTCTCTATCCCGGCACCTTCGATCCGACCCATAACGGCCATGTCGATCTGGTCAGGCGGGCGCTCAGCCTGGTCGACCGGCTGGTCATCGGGGTGGCAGTCAACAGCGGCAAGGGGCCGATGTTCACTGTCGAGGAGCGCGTCGAGATCCTGAAGGAGGAAACCGCCGTGTTCGCCAACATCGGCGAAATCCGCGTCCATCCCTACGAGGGACTGACCCTGAGCGCCGCGCGCGATGTCGGGGCCACGGTGCTCCTGCGGGGCCTGCGCGCGGTCGCCGACTTCGAGTTCGAGTTCCAGATGACGGCGATGAACCAGCAACTCGACCGCGAGATCGAGACCGTGTTCCTGATGGCGGATCCCCGCCACCAGGCCATTGCCTCGCGCCTCGTCAAGGAGATCGTCCAGCTCGGCGGCGACGTTTCGCCGTTCGTACCCGAGGGCGTGAACCGCCGCCTGCTGGCCAAGGTCGGCCGCGGCTGAAGCCGGGTGGTGAGAAACCTTGTCGCCGTCGGCCTGGCGGTCTAGGCGAGGCGCCATGAAGTTCGCTTTTGCGCTGGGCGCCTGCGTTGCGCTGCTCGTCTGCGGCGCCGGTGGGGCGTTGGCGGCCCCAGCCGCACCGACGGAAGCGGACTGGCGCACGCCCGATCCGCAGAACCTGCTGGTCATCGATACCAACAAGGGCCGGATCATTGTCGAAATGAGCCCCCTGGCCGCGCCGCTGCATGTCCAGCGAGTGCGGGAACTGGTGCGGGCGGGATTTTACGATGGCCAGAGTTTTTTCCGCGTCGTTGCTGGCTTCATGGACCAAACCGGCGACCCCAAGAACGACGGCACGGGCGGCTCGGACAAGCCCAACCTGAGGGCCGAATTCAGCTTCCGGCGCGATGCCGCGACGCCGGTCGTGGTGGTGGCCCGGGTCGGCGGCATCGAAACCGGTTTTCTAGGCAGCCTGCCGGTATCCAGCCAGACCATGGACCTGGGACTGCTCACCACCGATCACAAGGTCAGGGCCTGGGGGACTTTCTGCCCCGGCGTCGCCGGCATGGCCCGCTCCGCCGCGGAGGACAGCGCCAACAGCCAGTTCTTCCTGATGCGCGACGCGACCCCCAACCTTGATCAGAAGTATACGGCTTGGGGACGGGCCATATCGGGCCTGGACGTCATCCACGCAATCAAGGTCGGCGAGCCGGTCCCCCCGCCGCAGGACCGCATGCTGACGGTGCGGATTTTGGCCGACATCCCCGCGGCGCAGCGGCCCAATGTGCGGGTCATCGATCCGGCCGGCGCCTGGTTCAGGGCTGCGGTCGCCGACGTGCGCGCCAAACACCCCGGCGCCTTCAGCCCCTGCGACATCGACCTTCCCGTGCAAGTAAAATGAGGATCTGCCTTGAGCGAGCCTGAAGACACCCTGGTGATGACGCTGCCCACCGGCCCTGTGACGATACGACTGCGCCCCGATCTGGCCCCCGGCCATGTAGAGCGCATCAAGGCCTTGGCCAAGGAAGGCTTCTATGACGGAGTCGCATTCCACCGGGTCATCCCGGGCTTCATGGCTCAGGGCGGCGACCCGCGCGGCACCGGTGGCGGCGGATCGACGAGGCCGGACCTGAAGTCGGAGTTCTCCAGCCAGCCGCACGTGCGCGGCGTCTGTTCCATGGCCCGGACAAGCGATCCCCACTCGGCCAACAGCCAGTTCTTCATCTGCTTCGCCGACGCCCGATTTCTCGATAACCAGTACACGGTTTGGGGCGAGGTCACCTCGGGCATGGAGCATGTCGACGCCCTGCCCAAGGGCGAACCGCCGCGCGAACCCGGCAAAATCGTCTCGATGCGGGTCGGCCCCGCGGACTGAGCGTCTTTCGACCCTACGCTGGAGGGGGTACTGGGGCGTTCGACCGCTTTGGAGCCCGCTCTAAGACCTGGTCAGGACGAGAACGACGGGATAGTGGTCGGAGCCGAGCCTTGGGCCGCGTCGCACGCTTACCGTCCGCCAGGCCTCGCCCGCGTAGATGTGATCGATCGGCAGAAAGGGGCCGGGAATGTTCAGCTTTCCGCGGGTGACGGGCGCGGCCGGCCACGTGAAAATGGCGCGCGTCCGGCGCTCAAGACCCAGCCTTGCATCCTGACGGCGGAGGAAAAATGACCACGGCGTCGAATTGAAATCTCCCGCCACGATGAGGCTGCGGCGGTCGAATGCCTGAGCAAACCGCGCCAACTCCGCAGCTTGCTCCGCCTGCCGCCCGGCGGGGAACGGCCAGCGGTAATGCGTGCCGATGACGGTGAATCCTCCCGCGCCGGGGAATGTCGCCCAAGCGCTCCACCAGCGCGCAAGTGTCCCCGGCGTAGCCAGCCCGCCGCCTGCCGACGGCGGCAGCTTTGACAGGATGGTAGTCGGACAGGGATTTGGCGGATCGCAGGTGGTCCTGAACGGATATTGCGCGGCGAGATCAATGGGAATGGAGGCAGCTCCTCTTTGCGCCTCCTCCAGCACGACGATGTCGGGATTTTCGGCGGCTATCCACCGCACCGTCGCCGCCGGGTCGGTGTTGCGATCCCAAAGGTTGAACTGAACGATCTTCAGGGTGTGCAGGGCGGGCGTTGCGTGGCCCTGCGTAAACTTGGCGATCACGTCTGGTACGACGAGCACCGCGCAGACCGCGATCGCCACGCCGGCGCAGATCAGGGTCATCCG
>JAYTRF010000186.1:0-2056 GCA_043746375.1 Caulobacteraceae bacterium
CTTTTCAAGAGGCCGCCGCTCGAAAACGCCATCCAGCGCAATCGGACGATAGAGGTCGCCCTTATACGCCAGACGCGGGGGCTTGTTAAGCCCCCTTTAGGGTTTCGCGGAACGCGCTTCGGCGATAAGTTCGCGGCATGAGCGGTTTGGCCCGAAGGCTAGTCGAGGCGGTCCAGCACAGTCTGTTGGGCGCCTTGCTCGTTCGTCTTTGCTGGCCGCTCTCGATGATTTTTTTGGTTGATAGTCAACTGAAGCCGCATAACCCTGCTTTCTTCGCGAGCGCGCTGTTCGGCGCCGTTATCATGACGATTCTGGCCTGGTTGATCGGCATTCTGGCGATCTACCAAAAGCCCAGGGCTCGAATGGCGCTGGAACGAGTTGCGGACGCGCCGGCCAACGCCTTTGGGGTCTGGTCGCAACGCCCCGCGGGCGGGCTCAGACCGCCCCAGGTCACAAGATCGTTGGTTATGATCCTTGGGCGTCCAAACTCTCAAAAGGCGGTCTGGATCGGGCGGCTCGCCTCCGCGCTTGCAGCAGTCGCGTTCGTCGCCTTGATGGCGGCCTCCTGTTCCAATGGCGCTCTGCTGGTCCGCATCAGCCCTTCGCTAGCCAAGGATCCGTCTATTCGGGTCGGCCTGATCTGCTGCGTAGGGATATTGGCGGCTGCCGTGAGCGTACGCGATTGGGCCGTCAACTGCCGCAAGTTACTGATCACCGATGGAAAAGCTAAAGAGTCGCCCTGAAGATTGGTGGCTGCGCGGCGCGGCGGTTTATACAATCGTCACGGGCATTCATGCGCGCTACTTACGCCAACCACACCATCATCCGTGACGACACAGGCTCCCCACGCGCGAGCGAACAACTCGGGCGAATCTCCGTCTCATATGTAGTGATCCCGGACATCTGGTTGCGCCCATCTTCTGTGGGCGTTACGGTCGCGACGCGAGGCCTGAAGCCGTTCGGAGGACGATGATGCGCGACCACACCCTGCTGTCGGTGGCGATCGTCTTCATCGCGCTTTGCGCCTGCAGTCCAAGATCAAAGGGTTCCGACACTTCGGGTCCATCCGCTGCACCGGATGGGGTCAAGGCCGCAGTCGTGCGTGAGTTCGCTGATTGCGCCGGCGCCTCCTGGTGCCCTCGGATGGTCGAGGTGCCGGGAGGAGCGTTCCTCAAGGGATCGCCGCTAAATGAACGAGGCCGCTTTGACGATGAGGACCAGAAACACGTCACCATCGGCTCGTTCGCCGCCGCAAAATACCTGATAACTCGCGGACAGTGGGCGGCGTTCGCAGCCGCCACGCACAGAGCGACACCAAGCGAGCCATGCGCCTACGCGCCGTCCTCGCACCCCAGCTGGAAGGATCCGGGCTTCCCGCAGGGGGACGACCATCCTGTGGTCTGCGTCACATGGGGCGAGGCGCGGGACTATGCCGGCTGGCTTACGGCCCGCACCGGCCATAGATACCGACTGCTTAGCGATGATGAGTGGGAGTACGCGGCGCGGGCGGGCTCGACGTCGGCCTTCCCGTGGGGCGCCGTCGCGAGTCACGAGATGGCCAACTACGGCCTCAACCAGTGCTGCGGTCCCGCGACGCAGGGGCGCGATCAGTGGGAGTTCACCTCTCCAGTGGGGAGCTTCCCGCCGAACGCCTTCGGCCTCTACGACATGCACGGCAACGTCTTTGAGTGGGTCGATGACTGCGCTGACGCCTTCGAGAAGCTGCCCAGGCCCAACGGCGCCACGAGCTGTGTTTATCGCTACGCCCGCGGCGGCGCGTACGGCGAGCGGCCGGACGTGATGCGCTCGGCCGCCAAAAACTACGCGCCGCCGGCGGGCGATGCGATGACCATCGACACCTACCGTAGCGCCGGCTTCGGCCTCCGCGTCGCCCGTGATCTCTAGGGTCCAGACCCTAGGCATCTTTAATCAACCTCCCGGCGCCGATCCTCGTTTGGGGTCGTGCGCGCAAAACAAAAGCGGGGGAGTCCGCGTCCGGACTCCCCCGCTGGAGATGTCTTGGTCCGGATCGCTTGTGGTCTAGAGCCGCGATCCG
>JAYTRF010000187.1:0-2524 GCA_043746375.1 Caulobacteraceae bacterium
AGGATGACATTGCCACCCTCGGTCAGGGTCTTGGCCAGGTGCACCCGGTTGCGCTCGCCGCCCGACAGCTGCCCGACCTTCTTCTGCTGGTCGCCGCCCTTGAAGTTGAACGACCCGACATAGGCGCGGCTGACCAGTTCGCGATTGCCGATCTTCATCACGTCGAGGCCGCCGCTGATCACCTGCCAGACGGTCTTGGAGGCATCCAGATCATCGCGGCTCTGGTCGACGTAGGCGAGCTTGACCGTCTCGCCTAAGCGAATGGTCCCGGCGTCCGGCTTTTCCTGGCCGGTGATCAGCTTGAACAGGGTCGACTTGCCTGCGCCGTTGGGGCCGATCACGCCGACAATGCCATTGGGTGGCAGCTTGAAGGAAAGGTCCTTGAACAGAATCTTGTCGCCATATTCCTTTTCAAGGCCGCTGACCTCGATGACCACCTGGCCGAGGCGCGGCCCGGGCGGAATCTGGATGGTGGCGAAGCTCTGCTTCTCGCGTTCCTGCTGATTGACCATTTCGTCGTAGGCGGCAAGGCGCGCCTTCGACTTGGCTTGGCGGGCCTTGGCGGAGGCGCGCACCCATTCAAGTTCACGCGCCATGGCGCGTTGCCGCGCCTCGCTCTCGGACTGCTCCTGGCGGACGCGCTTTTCTTTCTGTTCAAGCCAGCCGGAGTAGTTGCCCTCGTAGGGGACCCCCTTGCCGCGGTCGAGTTCGAGCGTCCACTTGGTCACCTGGTCCAGGAAGTAGCGGTCGTGCGTGACCAGGATCACGCAGCCAGGGAAGTTCTCCAGGTGGTGCTGCAGCCAGGCGACCGACTCCGCGTCGAGGTGATTGGTCGGCTCGTCCAGGAGCAGCATGTCGGGCTTGGAAAGCAGCAGGCGCGCCAGGGCCACGCGGCGACGCTCGCCGCCGGAGAGATTGGCCACCGGGGCGTCATCGGCGGGACAGCGAAGCGCGTTCATGGCCATCTCGATCCGTGAATCGATGTCCCAGAGGTCGCCGGCGTCGAGCTTTTCCTGGAGGACGGTCATCTCCTCCATCAGCGCGTCCGAATAGTCTTCGCCAAGCTTGGCGGCCACGGCGTTGAAAGCGTCGAACGTCTTCTTTTCCTCGCACCAGGCAATGACATTGCCCCAGACGTCGAGGCCCGGATCGAGCTGCGGCTCCTGCTCGAGATAGCCCATCCGGGTTCCCTCGGCGGCCTTGGCCTCGCCGTTGAACTCCTTGTCCAGGCCGGCCATGATCTTCAACAGCGTCGACTTGCCCGAACCGTTGACGCCGACCACGCCGATCTTGGCGTCCGGATAGAACGACAGCCAGATGTTCTCGAACACCTTCTTGCCGCCGGGAAAGGTCTTCGAGAGACCCTGCATCTGAAATATATATTGGGCGGCCATGGCGGCGTTTGATCGATCTCTTGAGAATGTGCGGGGAATTGGCGCCCGCAAATAGCCATCGCGGGCGCCCTTGCCAAGGCGAGGGGTCTGCAGCAAACCAGCCGGCCCATGAAAAAGGCCGCCGAACCCGCCAAATCGACGCTGGAATCCCTCGCCGCAGAGCTCGACGCGGGTTCGGTGACATCGGCGCAGCTGGTCAGCCAGTGCGTGAGCGCGATCCGCCGGCTCGACCGCAAAGGGCCGGCCCTGCACGCGATCATCGCTATCAATCCGCGCGCCGCCGCCATCGCGCGCTGCCTGGACGCCGAACGTACAGCGGGACGGTGGCACGGCGCGCTGCACGGCCTGCCGATCGTCATCAAGGACAATATAGAAACCCTCGAACCGATCGCGACCACGGCAGGTTCGTTGGCCCTCAAGGATAACGTCACCGGACGCGACGCGCATGTCGTGCAGCGGCTGAGGGCCGCCAGCGCGATCGTGCTGGCCAAGGCCAACCTTTCAGAGTGGGCGAACTATCGCTCGCGGTTCTCGATCAGCGGCTGGAGCGCGGTCGGCGGCCAGACCCGCAACCCCCATGATCCGGCGCGGGGACCCTCCGGCTCGTCCTCGGGCAGCGCGGTGTCGGTGGCGGCGGGCTTCGCGGCGGCGGCCATTGGAACCGAAACCGACGGTTCCATCACCTGCCCCGCCGCCGTCAATGGCCTGGTTGGACTGAAACCCACCGTGGGTCTGGTCTCGCGCAGTGGGATCGTGCCGATCAGCCACAGCCAGGACACGGCCGGGCCGATCACCCGCACGGTGCGCGACGCGGCTTTGCTGCTGACGGTGATGTCAGGCGTCGATCCATTGGACCCGGTGACCGCCAAGGCCGCCGCTCGCGGGTTCGATTTCGGAGTCGCACTCAATGGCGAGAGACTGAACGGCGCGCGGATCGGGGTCATGCGCGCCTTCACCGGCTATCACCCCGCGACGGACGCGGTTTTCGAGACTGCGCTGGCGCGGCTGAGCGCGGCCGGGGCGGCGTTGATCGATATTGCCGACAGGATCGATCGCCAGGCGATCGGTGCGGCGGAGGCCGTGGTTCTGCGGACCGAATTCAAGGCGGGCCTGGAAGCTTACCTCGCCGC
>JAYTRF010000188.1:0-3078 GCA_043746375.1 Caulobacteraceae bacterium
CGAGCCCGGCGCCAGCCGCCCCAACGGCCATGGCCCACCAATAAACCTCCCTCTGGCGCAGGCACAGGGTGCAAGGCGACAGATGGCCGAAAATCTCGAAGGCGTGCGCCGCCCCCAGCATCGCCGCCGATGCGATGAAGGCCCATAGCGGCCATCGCCTGAAAAGCTGGGGGGGCATGGCGCCGGCTATAGCGCGCGGCGCGGCTAGCGTCTTTAGTGAACCAGACGAAGCGCCGCGACCACCGCGACGATGAGCACGGCCACAGCGCCGGTCACCAGGGCCAGCCGCTTCTCGATGAATGTCCTGATCGACTCGCCGTACCGGCGGACGAGCGCGGCGACGAGCAAAAACCGCGTGCCGCGGATCGCCAGGGAAGCCGCCAGAAAAATCGGAAAGCGCAGCTTGAACATGCCCGATGCAATGGCCGTGATCTTGTAGGGAATGGGTAAGGCGAGAAGCAAAACCCCCCAGCGACTGTACCAATGGTGAAACGTCGGCACGTCGCCGCCGGTGATCGTAATCAGCCACTCGCCGACCGGCCCCAGGAAGTAGCCGACCGCGTAGCCTGTCGACCCGCCGAGGACCGAGGCTATGAGGCAAAGGGCTGCGTAGAGCCAGGCGCGATCGCGTCTGGCCAGAACCATTGGCATCAGGAGAACATCCGGGGGGAGCGGAAAAAACAGTCCCTCGGCGAACGCCAGCCCCGCCAGCCAGATGGGCGCACGCGGCGAGGCCGACAGGCGCATCACCCGGTCATAGGATCTTCGGAGCATGACGCGGCGGCTATCACACGATCGCCGACTTGTCCGGCGCAACCGACGCGCTTCTCAGCGAATGTTTCGAATGGTAGTTTTCAGCGCGAGGTCAGCTTGGGAGCCTTCACAGAAATGACCGCCGCATCGACCCCACCCCGCAACCTCTTCGATAATCCGCTGGGGACGGACGGGTTCGAATTCGTCGAATTCACCGCCCCCGAGCCCGACCGGCTCAAAGGTCTGTTCGAGATGATGGGGTTTTGCGCCGTTTCGCGCCATCGTTCCAAGAACGTGCTGCGTTTCGCGCAGGGCGATATCAATTTCATCCTGAACATGGAGCCGGCGGGCCAGCCGGCCGCTTTCCGCAGTCGGCATGGGCCGTCAGCCAACGCCATGGCGTTCCGGGTCAAGGACGCTGCCAGGGCCCTGAAGCTGGCCGTCGAGCGGGGCGCCAAGCCGGTTACCGGCCTCGTCGGAGCGATGGAACTCAACATTCCGGCCATCGAGGGTATCGGCGGCTCGAATCTCTATCTGGTCGACCGCTACGGGGCCAAGGCGATCTACGACGTCGATTTCATCCCAATCGAAGGCGCGCCGCAAAGCGTTCCCGGCGTCGGCCTCACCTACCTCGACCACCTGACCCACAACGTCAATCGCGGAGCCATGGGACGGTGGGCCGAGTTCTACGAGCGCATCTTCAATTTTCGGGAAATCCGCTATTTCGACATCGAGGGCGCCCAGACCGGGCTGATTTCCAAAGCCATGACCAGTCCCTGCGGCAAGATTCGCATTCCGCTGAACGAAAGCCAGGACGACCACTCGCAGATCGCCGAGTTCCTCAAGGACTACGGCGGCGAAGGCATCCAGCATATCGCCTTCGGCACGCCGGATATCTATCACGCGGTCGAGACCATGACTGAGCGGAAGGTCAAGTTCCAGGAGACGCCGGATACCTACTATGAACAGCTTGAGGCGCGGGTGCCGGGGCACGGAGAGAACCTGCAGCGGCTGCGAGCGGACGGCATCCTCGTGGATGGCGCGCCAACGGAAGGTCAGGGGCTGTTGTTGCAGATCTTCACCCAGAACATGATCGGGCCGATCTTTTTCGAGGTCATTCAGCGCAAGGGCAACGAGGGCTTTGGCGAGGGCAATTTCAAAGCCCTCTTCGAATCAATCGAGGCGGACCAGATCCGGCGGGGAGTTTTGCCGGTGAAAGCTTAGTATGGCCCGCAACTGGCTTCCCCTGCGCGGGGCGCAAGGCGTGCACTCTCGCCAGGCTCATGCGGACATGCCGCAGGGCACCTACGAGCGGGAGATTTCAAAGGAAGGGTTCTTTGGCCCGGCGGCGTTCTTCCACCATCGGCGTCCGCCGACCGGATGGTCGAAATTCGAGGGACCGCTGCGCCCGCGCGCCTTTGACCTGGCGGCGCTGAACGTCGCCGAGCCGTCGCCGTGGTCGAGCCCTTGGATTCTGGGCAACGCCCATGTGCGGATCGGATTTTGGAAGCTTGCCGGGCCTATGCCGGCTCTTGCGCGCAATGCCGATGGCGACGAACTGCTTTTCGTTCACAAGGGTCAGGGCGATCTCTATTGCGACTACGGCCGGATCGCGTTTGAGTCTGGGGACTATGTCTACCTGCCGCGCGGGACCATGTGGCGCTTGGCGCCAAGCGAACCGGCCGCCCTGCTGACCATCGAAGCGACGAACGGCCACTTCACCCTGCCCGACCGGGGCATGCTGGGGCCTCACGCGGTGTTCGATCCGGCGATGCTGGACACGCCGGCCATGGATGACACGTTCAGCGCCCATCAACAGCAGGCCGGCGAGTTCATCGTCGAGATCAAGAAGCGCGGTCAGGTGTCTAGGGTCACCTATCCTTATAATCCCCTCGACGCCGTGGGCTGGCACGGTGACCTGGCGCCCGCGCGGCTGAACGTGCGCTCGATCCGGCCCGTGGCCAGCCATCGCTACCACCTGCCGCCATCGGTCCACACCACCTTCGCCGCCGACCGGTTCGTCGTCTGCACGTTCACGCCCAGGCCCTTCGAGACTGATCCGGGGGCCCTGAAGGTTCCCTTTTTTCACAACAACGACGACTTCGACGAGGTGCTGTTTTATCACGCTGGCGACTTCTTCAGCCGCGACAACATTTCCGCCGGAATGATGACCTTTCATCCCAGCGGCTTCACCCATGGGCCCCACCCCAAGGCGCTTGGCAACATGCTGGTGCAGCCGAAGGCGGCCACGGACGAATACGCGGTGATGATCGATGCGCGGGACCCGCTCGATGTGGGCGAAGCGGCCGCAGCGATCGAAAACGC
>JAYTRF010000189.1:0-5772 GCA_043746375.1 Caulobacteraceae bacterium
TATTCAAAGCGCCTCGCGCGCCTTGCTGGTAGTTGCGCTGATTACCGTCCTGAACGCCTGCCTGATAGGTGCGCTGGTAGGTGTGCAGGCCGTTTTGAACCCCAGGTTGATAGTTGCGCTGATCGCCGTACGGGCTCCCGGGTCGGTTGTGCCCGGGACGGTACTGTGTCTGCCACTGACTGCGGTAGGCGGGGGTGATGTTCGGAGCGGTCTTGTTTTCGTATAGAGGGTTCGACTGGGCATGGCTCATCTGACCACGGCGAGCCCCGGCCCAGCCACCGAACGCACCGGTCCGCGCGGCGGGCGGTGGCCCCTGCGGGCGCATTGGAGCCGCCTGGCGCATCGGCGGCGCTTGCCGCATCGGAGCGGCTTGACCGCGATGATCGCGGTGGTCGTTGTTGTCGTTAGGCTGGCCGTGCGCGACGCCCGCCACAAGGGCGAGCGCGACTCCGGCGCTGAAAACTGTTTTCATGTCACGGCTCCTCGTACCGAATGGCGTATCATTGCCTAGAATGGTGATGCTGCGCCCTGGCGCATGAACGGGTGTTGAACGAAAACTGCAATGGCCGCCCCTGCCAGATCAACGCCTGCAAAAGCCGCTGTGCACGAAACGCCGGCCGATATTACGGTGTTCTGGCGCAACGTCGGACGCACCAAATGGTTCGCAAAGGATCCGGCCTTCGACGAACTCGTATGCACGCGACTGGAGGGGTCCCACCATGCCGCCGCCAGGGGCGAGTTCGATTCCTGGGCCGCCTCGTCGCAAGGCGCCCTGGCGCTGGTGCTGCTCCTGGACCAGGTTCCGCGCAACCTGTGGCGGGGTTCAGCCCACGCCTTCGCCACCGACGCCCTCGCCCGCCGCGTTGCGGACACGGCCATTGTGCAGGGTCACGATATGGCCACGCCGCCGGACCTGCGGGCCTTCTTCTATCTGCCCTTCGCCCATTCGGAGTCCGCGGCCGATCAGGCCAGGTCGGTGGCCCTCAACGGCGCGCTGGCGGCGGCCACCGGCAACCCGGACGATGACCGTTCGGCCATCGAACATCGCCAGATCGTGGAGCGCTTCGGCCGCTTTCCCCACCGCAATCGCTGTCTGGGCCGCGACTCCACCGCAGAAGAAACTGCGTTTCTGGCGGCAGGCGGCTTTGCCGGCTGATGCGGGCTTGGGCAAATCGAGCGAGCTTTTGGACTGCATGAACGCTACCGCGACAGATTCGACCAACGGCGAGCGGCAGTATCTGCATCTGCTGGCGGAGATACTGGCGTCGGGGACCCAGCGTGGCGACCGCACGGGGGCAGGCACGCTGAGCGTGTTCGGCCGCCAGCTCCGCTTCAATCTGGCCGCTGGGTTTCCGCTGCTGACCACAAAGAAGGTGCACCTCAAATCCATTGTGCTTGAGCTGATCTGGTTCTTGTCCGGTCGCACCAACGTGCGATGGCTTCAGGAGCGTGGCTGCACCATCTGGGATGAGTGGGCCGACGAGGCGGGGGACCTTGGCCCCGTCTACGGCAAGCAATGGCGCTCATGGGCCGCGCCGGACGGGCGAACCATCGATCAGATCGCGCAGGTCGTCGCCTCGATCAAGGGTGATCCGCACAGCCGCCGGCACATCGTCAGCGCCTGGAATCCGGCCGAGATCGAGGCCATGGCGCTGCCCCCCTGCCACTGCCTGTTCCAGTTCCACGTCGCCCGCGGCCGGCTGTCGTGCCAGCTCTATCAGCGTTCGGCCGACATGTTCCTGGGCGTACCGTTCAACATCGCCAGCTATGCCTTGCTCACCCTGATGATGGCCCAGGTTACGGGTCTCGAGCCGGGGGATTTCGTCCATACCCTGGGCGATGCCCACCTCTACCTCAACCACCGCGACCAGGCGGCGCGGCAGCTTGCACGAGAACCCTATCCGCCGCCGACACTGCGGCTCGCCCCCAGGACCGACCTCTTCGCGTTCACGGCCGATGACTTCACCCTGGAGGGATACCGCGCTCATCCCGCCATCAAGGCGCCGATCGCGGTTTGAGCGTGCTTCTCACCCTGGGACCGGTCGCGCGGGGCGCCAACGGCGTCATTGGCCGGGGCGGCGCCCTGCCGTGGCGGCTGCGCTCGGACCTGGCGATGTTTCGCCGGCTCACGCTTGGCAAGCCGGTGATCATGGGCCGGGTGACCTGGGAGAGCCTGCCCCGCAGGCCGCTTTCAGGCCGTCTAAACATCGTGCTCTCGCGCGACGGAGCGTTCGATGCGCCGGGCGCCCTCGTATGCGATGATTTTTCCCAGGCATTCCAGATCGGCCGCGAACACGCCGCAGAAGATGGGGCCGAAGAGGTCTGCGTGATTGGCGGGGCCGCAGTCTTCGCCGCCGCCCTACCCCGCGCCCAACGGATCTACCTCACCGAGGTCGATGCACAGCCGGCCGGAGACGTTTTCTTGCCGCCACTTGACGAGTCCAGCTGGCGCGAGGTGCGCCGCGAGGCCCATCCCGCCAGCGAGAGCGACGACTATCCGTTCGTTTTCCGCGTGCTGGAGCGCCAGGTCTAGCGGGCGACCCACCGGATTTGGTAATTGGCCGGACCGGCCCTTCAAGAACACAGGCAAAGGCCCATGGATATCGAACTCGCCGCCGAAAACTTGCAGTTTCCCGAGGGGCCGATCGCCATGGCCGACGGCTCAGTGGTCCTGGTCGAGATGGAGCGCCGAACCCTGAGCAGGGTGGCCGCCGATGGCGCGATAACAATCGTCGCCGTATGTGGCGGCGGCCCCAACGGGGCGGCCGTCGGACCGGACGGAAAAATCTATGTGACCAACAACGGCGGCTCATTCCTATTTCTCAAGCGCGATGGATTGAACATTCCGGGACCGACGCCGCCCGGCCATGTCGGAGGGTCGATCCAGAGGGTCGATATCGCCTCGGGCGATGTTGAAACCGTCTACGAAGCCTGCGACGGCCGGCGACTGGTCGGACCCAACGATCTCGTCTTCGACAAGGCTGGAGGAATGTGGTTCACCGACCACGGTTGCTCGACACCGGAGGGACGCAGGTACGGCGCTCTCTATTACGCGCTGCCGGACGGCTCGAAGATCACCTGCGTGCGCGAGCAGCTGATCTCGCCCAACGGCGTGGGCCTGTCCCCCGACGAGCGCGTCGTCTACGTCGCCGATACACACCTCGCCCGCCTTTGGGCCTTCGATCTCACCGCGCCAGGGGAATTGGCCGCCCCCTCGCCGTTCCAGCCCGGTCGCGTGATTCACAATCTGCAGGGCTACCAGCTGCTCGACAGCCTGGCGGTGGAAGCTGGCGGCAAGGTCTGCGTCGCAACGATCATCAACGGCGGCGTCACCGCTTTCGATCCTGTGGGCGGCATTGAGCATTTCGCCTTTCCCGACCTCGTCACCACGAACATCTGCTTTGGCGGCCCGGACATGCGTGTTGCCTGGGTGACTTGCAGCTCGACAGGCAAGCTCTACAAGAGCCGCTGGCCGCGACCCGGCCTGCGACTTAACTTCAATGCCTGAGAGCGTGCTCAGCCGAAATCGTCATAAGAACGCAAGCGCGGCTTGTGATTGAAACGCGGCCGAAAGACGGTCGGCGCGCCGCCGCGCGGCCGCTACTCCACGCCGTCGAGCAGTTCGACCTCGGGGCGGCCCGCCATGCACGGACCCATCCTGCGACCCAGCTCTTTGAAATAGTCGGTCTGGCCATGGGCCGTCAGCGCTTCCTGATCTTTGTAGAGCTCAAGCACCTTGTAGGTGTTGGGATCGGCGCGGCTCCGGGTCAGCTGGTAGGCGAGGTTGCCCGGCTCACCGGCGCGCACCTTGGCGGATAGCTCACGAAAGACCCCCTCAAACTCCTGGTTCTTGCCGTCCTGGACCTTCAGGGTCGCCACAACGCCGATCATAGACTCCTCCAGAATTTCATCAGCCGGGACCGTCCCAGCCGTAGGCGACCCAGGAATGACCGCCGATGCGCCTGGCTTCAATAATTTGAGAATCGGGGGCGCCGCGCATGGCGCGCCGCGCGCGCAGACCGGCGCCCGCAAGGGTTACGACCACTGATCCCATCACCGCGATGGTCACCACGGTGGCGGCCAAAACCATGGCCATCAACGCCCCGACCGCGCCTGCGGCCAGCCACGCCAGGGCCGAGCCGGTCCAGGCGATGGCGCGAACGAGTGGTCGAAGGACGCGTGCGAGGGTCTGCATCTAGCGGTACATGGGTCCTGGGCCTCGGCGCACCCAAAGCGTAAGGAGGAACGCTTCCTCCATGCGCCCAGGGCATGGTCAACCATGCCTTAACTGGCAAAGTGGGCGCAAGAGGGAGACATGAGCACCGCCAACACGGCCGACGCTCGCTGGACGTTTTGGATCGATCGCGGCGGCACATTCACCGACGTCATCGGCCTCTCGCCGCAGGGCGCGACCGTGACCCTGAAGCTGCCGTCGCGCTCGCGGGATTATGAGGACGCTGCGATCGAAGCCATGCGGCGGCTTCTCGACCTGTCGCATGACGACGCGTTCCCAGCCGACCGCGTGGCGGCCATCAGGCTCGGAACCACGGTGGCTACCAACGCCCTTCTCGAACGCAAGGGCGCCAAGACGCTCCTGATAACCACATTGGGGTTCGCCGACGCCCTGATCATTGGCGATCAGCGGCGACCCGATCTCTTCGCGCTCAAAGTGATGCGTCCGCCGCCGCTGTTCGCCAAGGTAATTGAAGCCGATGAGCGCCTGTCGGCCGATGGTTCGGTTGTACGGCCCTTGGATGAGGCGGCGTTGGCGGCGGCGCTGGATCAGGCCAGTGCGGAAGGTTTCGAGAGCGCCGCCGTCGCCTTCATGCACAGCGACCTCAATCCTGACCACGAACTCCGCGCTGCGGGAATGGCGCGCGCTGCGGGCATCGGCTTTGTGGCCGTCGGCGCCGAGGTCTCGCCGCTGCCGCGGTTTCTGGCGCGAGCCGAAACCGCCGTCGTCGATGCCTACCTGACCCCGGTACTGCGCGCCTATGTGGACAGGCTTGCCAAGGCGGTCGGCCAAGCGGACCTGACGTTCATGACCTCGGCGGGGGGTTTGGTTCGCGCCCACGCATTCCGCGGCCGCGATGCGGTTCTGTCAGGGCCCGCGGGCGGCGTGGTCGGGGTCGCCCAAACCGCGCAGGCGGCGGGCGTTAGGGCGGTGCTCGGCTTCGACATGGGGGGAACTTCGACCGACGTCTGCCGCTTCGCCGGCTCTCTCGAGCGGCGCGACGCCACCACCGTTTCCGGGGTCAGGCTGGGTGGGCCGATGCTGGACGTCGAAAGCGTCGCGGCCGGGGGCGGCTCGATCCTCGCCTTCGACGGCCTTCGCGCCAGAGTGGGGCCAGCGAGCGCTGGGGCCATTCCCGGGCCCGCCGCCTACGGCCTGGGCGGACCGGCGACGGTGACCGACGCCAATCTCGTTCTTGGCCGCCTGAATGGCGGGTTTTTCCCGCGGGTGTTCGGCCCCGACGGCCGAGCGCCGCTGGATGTGGGTGCGGCTCGGGCTCGCCTGCAGGCGTTAGCCAGCGCCATGGGCCTCTTGTCGCCTGAAGCGGCGGCGAAGGGTTTCCTCGCGGTGACCGTTGAGCAGACGGCCGGCGCGATCCGCCGGGTATCGACCGAGCGCGGGTTCGATCCGAGGGGCCATGCCCTCGTCGCCTTCGGCGGGGCTGCCGGTCAGATCGTCTGCGACGTCGCTGGCGAGCTCGGCATGGATGAAGTGCTCTGCCCGCGCCACGGCAGCCTGCTCAGCGCCTGGGGTATAGG
>JAYTRF010000190.1:0-4569 GCA_043746375.1 Caulobacteraceae bacterium
GATCAGCCATTGCCAAAGGACGCCGATCAGAGCGGGCGGCGCCCCGGTGCGGACGGCCGTGATCACCATACCCACCGCGAGGGCGGAGGCGCACGCGCCACCATAGGCCACCCAAAGGACGCCGTAGCCCTGACCGGCGAGGAACCTGCGGGCGGCAAGGGCGGGGGCGTAGGCCGAGAGCAGGCACATCGGCCACAGACCGATCGGCCCACCCCATAGGACGTCCAGAAACACCCCAAGGACCAGGAGCGCGAAAGGGGGGAGGATCGACGGCCTGATCAAGGCCCAGGCGAACGCGGGAATGAGCGCGAACACCGGTTCGGGCAGTTGGAGGCCAAACACCCGCAGCGGCAGCGCCAGGATCAGCGTGGCGAAAGCGCACACGACCATCGGCACCCCGAGCCAGAACAGGGGATTGAGCGGGCGAGCGGCAACTCCGCTCATGGTTGATCCAGCAGATCGCCGATCGTAACCGGCGGGCGCTGAGAAGCGGGCGTCTTGGCCGCACTCTTAACTGGCGTACTTTTCCGATTCTGCGCCTGCGGGCTCCCGAGAGCGGGCGCGGCCTTCGGGGGCCGGATGGCGGAGCCCGCAGCAATCTTCTCGGCCGGCCTGGGCTTGGGGGCCCTGGCGGCTTTGGCCTTCCCCTCTTTGGCAGGCGCCACAACCTTGGCCGCTGGCGCAGGCGCGACCGTTGCGGTTCGAGAGCCCAGGATGGTTGCGGTGGAATTCTCGGTTACCGCCGTGGGCAGACGGTCAGGAGCGAGGCCGCCGCTTGGAACGAGTTGCGAAAAGTCCCTGAACAGCAGGATCTGTACGTAGTCGATCGGCGTGGCGTCGGCGTCCAGCACGGTGCGCCAGGCGCCGTCCGCGCCCTTCGCCGCGATTCCAATCGGCAAGCCACGCGGAAACACCCCGCCATCGCCTGAGGTCATCACCCGATCACCGTCGCGCACGGGTTCGGTTGTCCGCAGATAGGCCAATTGAGGATTGGGCCCGCCGTCGCCGGTCAGGATGGCGCGGGCGTTGGTCCGCTCGAGCAGCACCGGCGTGCGACTCTCCGGGTCCGTCAGCAGCATTATCCGGCTCATCGTCGGACTAACGCCGATTACGCGGCCGACAAGTCCATGTTCGCTGAGAGCCGGGTTTCCTTCGGTCACACCGCGATTGGCGCCCGCGTTGGCCAGCCGAGTGTTCGCGAACGGTCCGCGCGCGTCGATAACGGTTCGGGCCAGGACCATGGCGATCGGCGGGTCGGTCGCCACACCCGCCAAGGCGCGCAGGCGGCCGTTGTCCTCGGCCAGAGCCAGGGCCTGGTCGCGCCACCGCTGCGCCTGCATGAGTTGGCGCTTCAGGTACCGGTTCTGCTTGGCCGCAAAGATATAGTCGCTCACCCCATCGGCGCCCGACCTGGCCCATCGGATCGGCGCGGAGAGCACATCGCCGACGGGTCCGACGACGCTATCGGCCGCATGACGCAGCGAAGCCATGGCCTGTCCGGAGGCATTGTCGGGGCGGTTGGTGAACAGCAAGAACAGCGCCGCCCCGACCGCGACGACGAGCGCCGCCGCCGCGGTCCAGCGCAGCGGCACCTTGAGATCGCCGAAGGGACTATCCCGAAGGGACAATCACCGCCTCCTTAAAGGCCCCCGCCCCGTATCAGGTGAACTGAATCGGGTCCCTCAGGATAGACTGGATCCCAACACGCTTTTCATCCACTGGGGATGCTCGAGCACCTTGCCGCAGCCGAGCGCGACGCACGAAAGCGGATCGTCGGCCACGGTCACTGGCAGGCCGGTGTGGTCGCGGATTTCGAGGTCGATCCCTCGCAGCAATGCGCCGCCGCCGGTAAGCATGATCCCCTTGTCGGCGATGTCGGCGGCCAGTTCGGGCGGAGTCGCCTCCAGCGCGACCTTCACCGCTTCAATGATCTGGGCGACCGGCTCGGCAACTGCGTCGGCAGCCTGTTTTTCACTGATCCGCACCTCCCTTGGAACCCCCTGCATCAGGTCGCGGCCCTTGACGTCAATGGCCAGGCCATGGCCGTCCTCTGGAGGACGGGCCGTGCCGATCTCCTTCTTGATCCGCTCGGCGGTGGTCTCGCCGATCAGCAAATTGTGGTGGCGGCGCATGTAGCTGATGATCGCCTCGTCCATCTTGTCGCCGCCGACACGCACGCTGCGAGTGTAGACGATGCCAGAGAGCGACAACACGGCGACCTCGGTGGTGCCGCCCCCGATGTCGACGACCATCGAGCCCGTAGGCTCGTGGATCGGCAGACCGGCCCCGATGGCCGCGGCCATCGGCTCATCGATCAAGGCCACGCGCCTGGCCGAGGCATTGAGGCAGGAATCGTTGATAGCCCGCCGCTCCACGGCGGTTGAACCCGAGGGGACGCAGACGATCACCTTCGGATTTACGAATGCGCGCCGGTTGTGAACCTTGCGGATGAAATATTTTATCATTTCCTCGGCCACTTCGAAGTCGGCGATGACGCCGTCTCGCATGGGCCGGATGGCCTCCATGTGGCCAGGCGTGCGTCCGAGCATCATCTTGGCTTCTACGCCGACGGCGTAGACCGTCTTGCGTCCGCCCGCGGTGCGCAAGGCGACGACCGACGGCTCGTTGAGCACGATCCCCCGCCCCTTCATGTAGATCAGGGTGTTGGCCGTCCCAAGATCGATGGCGATATCGTTTGAGATGACGCCGAACAGGGAGGAGAACATTCAATGTCCGAGTGGATGAGGCGAAGGAAAACGAGGCGAGGGCACGCGTCCCGCAAAAGCCTGTCGGGCCGCGACGCTCGCGTGTTCCCCTCAGAACGCGCCGCCACCCCTACCCAAAGGCTCCCAAGGACAAGATGTCCGGTGTGCCTCGCCCGCTGCGCGAATTCAAGGCCCTTGATCGCCGCAGGCCCTTGCCGCGCCTGCGTCGTTAGAACCCCGACACTTTCAGTGCAGCCGGCGATGCTTTCAGGCGGCGAACGGCGAGGTGGTTGAGAGCGCTGACATAGGCCATGGCGCTGGCCGTGAGGGTGTCTGTGTCGGCCGCCTGGCCGGTGGCGATTCGGCCATCCTCCTCTAGTCGCACTGAGACCTGCGCCTGCGCGTCGGTCCCTTCGGTGACCGCATGCACCTGAAAAAGCCGCAGCACCGCTGCGTGGGGCGCAATCGCCTGAATGGCGTTGAATACGGCGTCGACGGCCCCGTCCCCAGTCGCCACGGCCGATGCCTCGAGGCCATCGACGATCAGGGTCAGTTGTGCTTCCTGGGGGCCTTCGGTGCCCGCGATGACCCGCAGGGCCTTGACCTGTATGCGTTCGGCCCCTCGGGAAAGCGCGTGGTCGACCAGGGCGACAATGTCGTCGTCAAAGATGTGTTTCTTCTTGTCGGCCAGATCCTTAAAGCGACCGAACGCTTCGTTGAGAGCATTCTGGCCAAGGTCGTACCCCAGCGCCTTGAGCTTCTCGCGAAAGGCGTGCCGCCCCGAATGCTTGCCCATCACCAGATTCGACGGCCCCTGACCAACATCCTCAGGGCGCATGATTTCGTAGGTTTCGGCGTTCTTGAGCATCCCGTCCTGGTGAATGCCGGCCTCATGGGCGAAGGCGTTCTTGCCGACGATGGCCTTGTTAAACTGAATGGGGAACCCGGTGATCGCCGAGACGTAGCGGCTGGCGCGGGTGATGTGCTCTGGCCTGATCTGGGTGGGAAACGGCAGCCGGTCGGCTCGCACCCGCAGGGCCATGACCACTTCTTCGAGCGCGGCGTTGCCGGCGCGCTCGCCGATGCCGTTGATCGCCGCCTCGACCTGGCGCGCGCCCGCCTGGACGCCCGCCAGGCTGTTGGCGACCGCGAGCCCGAGGTCGTTGTGGCAGTGGGTCGAAAACACCACCTTCTCCGCGCCAGGCACGTGCTCGATCAGATCGCGGAAAATCTCCGCGTATTCCGACGGGTAGCTGTAGCCGACCGTGTCCGGGATGTTGATCGTTGTCGCGCCGGCGCGGATCGCCGCCTCGACACAGCGCCGAAGAACATCACGCTCGGTGCGTGTGGCGTCCTGCGCAGACCACTCCACGTCGTCGCAAAGATTGCGCGAATGGGTCACTGAACCGGTGACCGCATCGAGAACGTCCTCCGGACTCATCCGCAGAATGTGGTCGCGGTGCTGGGGGCTGGTCGAAATGAAGGTGTGGATCCGACCTCGCGCCGCGCCTTTCAGCGCTTCGGCGCAACGGTCGATGTCGGCGACGCCGGCGCGGGCGAGGCCGCAGACGATGCTGGTTTTGACGATCCGCGCGACCTCGCGGACCGCCTCGAAGTCGCCGTTTGAGGCGATCGGGAACCCCGCCTCGATGACATCGACACCGAGATCCTCAAGAATTCGCGCCAGCTCGATTTTTTCCTCGAGCGACATCGAAGCGCCGGGTGATTGTTCGCCGTCACGCATGGTGGTGTCGAAAATGATTACACGGTCGCGGGCCGACGCGCTGTCGGCGGCGGGCGAGGGCTGATTGAGCATGGAGAATTTCCTTCCGGAAGGGGCCAGGGCTAAGAGCAAAGATCCCCT
>JAYTRF010000191.1:0-15282 GCA_043746375.1 Caulobacteraceae bacterium
CTTCACCCGGCGGCCATGGCGCGGAATGTCAGGTTGGCGCGTACGCACTGATCAACAGCTATCACTGCTCCCGGCTGAACACCAACACGGGGCGGCTGACCCGGGCCATGTTCGAAGCCGTGTTTGCGCGAGCGCGCCATCTTCTCGATGCTGTAGACCCTCACTCGGCCTGAGGAACTAGCCCCGATCCCGCATCAGCCGGCCCTGTTCGCGCTTCCAGTCGCGCTCGGCTACAGTGTGGCGCTTGTCGGGTGCGGATTTGCCCTTGGCCAGAGCCAGTTCGAGCTTGGCAAGACCTTTGTCGTTGAAGAACAGGCGGGTCGGAACGATCGTGCGCCCCTCACGCTGGATGGCGCCGAGCAACCGATCAATCTGGCGCCGATGCAGGAGCAGCCGCCTGGGGCGGCGAGGCTCGTGATTGAAACGGTTGGCCGGGCCGTACTCGGGGATGTAGGCGTTGACGAGGGCCAGTTCTCGACCATCCACGGCGGCGTATGACTCGGCGATGTTCGCCTTGCCAAGACGCAGGGACTTCACCTCGGAACCGGTAAGGGAGAGACCAGCCTCGAACGTTTCCTCAAGGAAATAATCGAAACGGGCCCGGCGGTTTTCGGCGATCAACTTGCCCGTCATTGGTCAGACCCCGGCTTCGGCCATGGCCGCGATGATTTCAGGCCTGGCGGCTTCCGCGCAAAGCGCAATCGGCAGCCGGGTTTCCTCCGTGCATAGTCCCAGGCGTGACAGGGCGAACTTTGTCGGGGCTGGCGAGGCATCGAGGAAAAGGGCTTTGTGGAGACGCACAAGCCGGTCTTGCAGGGCCAGCGCCTCGGCCCAGTCGCCGGCGAGGCAAGCCGCCTGGAAACGCGCGCAGGGTCCCGGGGCGACGTTCGCCGTCACCGAAATGCATCCATGCCCGCCATGCGCCATATAGCCGAGCGCGCTGGGATCGTCCCCGGACAGCATTAGCCAGCCTTTGCCGCAGATCCGTCGCTGCAGGCTGGCGCGGGCGAGGTCTGCGGTCGCGTCCTTGACCCCAACTATGTTTGGCAGCGCCGCAAGCCGAGCGAGAGTTTCGTCGCTGATGTCGACGCTGGTTCGCGCCGGAACATTGTAGACCAGGATCGGCAGGTCGACCGCCTCGTTGATCGCCGCATAGTGCCGATACAAGCCCTCCTGACTGGGGCGATTGTAGTAAGGCGTCACCACCAGCGCGCCCTGGGCGCCCGCAGTCTTGGCGTGGAGCACCAGGTCAATGGCTTCGTCGGTGGCATTGGAGCCAGCGCCGGCGATCACCGGCACACGCCCTCGCGCCGTGTCGACGCAGAGTTCGACCACGCGCCGGTGTTCGGCGTGGCTGAGGGTGGAACCCTCGCCGGTCGTGCCCACCGGCACCAGTCCGTGCACGCCGGCGGCGATCTGACGCTCCACCAGGGCGATGAACGCGGCTTCGTCGACCAGGGCGCCACGGAAGGGCGTTATCAGCGCCGTAATCGCGCCATGAAATAAGGGTGCCGACATGGAGTATGCAAAAGAGTGTGATTCGCCGCCCAATGCTGCGGCCTCTTGGATGGGTTTGGCCTACTATGGGCCAAGCGGCCAAGCCCGCAACAGCGCGCGCGGGCGATCACCCTAAGGACGGAGCCAAGGCGGCATTGCCATTCAGCGTTCGCAGAAGCTTGGGGGCCGCTGCCGCGACCGCGGTGATGGCTGCGGGAGTCGTCGTCGCCCAGACGCTGGCTCCGGAGGTCCCGCACTGGATATCGCCCGCTCCCGCCGCGCCTCGGACGGAGCCTCCGCAGATCGCCCTGCAATCGGATTCCGAGGAATTGTCCGCCGCTCTGGCGGCTGCGAGGTCCCGCGACGGCCAACGAATCCGTTTGGCCATGGCTCAGATCGGCGCGCCGGTAACCCGTAAGCTCGCCTTGTGGCTGCTGGCCGACACCGCGCCGGACTCGATGACCTTTTTCGAGGCCGACATCGCCCGTCGGGACCTGGCCGGATGGCCAAGAGAGGCCGAGCGGCAGATCGCCGCGGAACGGCAGATTGAGACCGCCGGCATGAGGCCGGAGCAGGTGATCGCCTGGTTCGCCGGCCGGGAACCTGCGACAGCACGGGGCGCACTGGTTCTAGCAACGGCGCTTCGGTCCACCGGCGACGAGCCCGCGGCGGACGCCCTCATTCGTCATGTCTGGCGAACGAGCATCTTTGACGAAGAGACCCAGGAACTGATTTTGAGCCGCTTTGCGGGGGCCCTCACTCAGGCCGATCACATCACTCGCGCCGACCTGCTGCTCTACGGGCCCCAGGGCGAGGCCGCGCGAGACATCATCCGCCTCATTCCCCCTGACCAACAGGCGGTCGCCCAGGCCCGGATGGCCTTACGTCGCGGCGCTACAGACGCACAGATGCTGGTCGAATCCCTGCCCTACGCAGCGCAGATCAGTCCCGGCCTCGCGTACGAACGGATCCTTAGCCTGCGCGCGCGGGGCGAAAACGAGCAAGCCCTGGCGTTGATGGGCTATCTGCCCACGAAACTGCCGCTGGAATCGGCGGCCGAACGGCTGTGGCGCCATGGGGCGCTGGTCGTCGCAGCCTTGAAGGCTGGAAACGCCGCTGGCGCCTATACCGCTGCGGCGAATTCGGGATTGACTTCGGGCCCGAGCGCCGCTGAGGCGCAATTCTTCGCGGGCTGGATCGCGTTGACCAGATTAAACGACGCCAAGCGGGCCGACGGCCACTTCGCGACCCTGCAGACCATCGGCCAGTCGCCGCTCACTCAAAGTCGGGCCCTCTATTGGCGCGGGCGCGCGGCCCAGGCCATGGGCGATGCGGTTGGTGCTGAGCTCTTTTTCGCCCAGGCGGCGCGCTACTATACCACCTTCTATGGCCAACTCAGCGCGGCCAACACCGGCTCGGCCACAATCACCCTTGGCCACGACCCGGACATCACCGCAGCCGACCGGGCATCTTTCGAGGCGCGCGAGCCCGTGCGCGCCGCGCGCCTGCTGGCCCAGTACGGGGCCACAGACACGTTTAAGTCCTTCGTCGCCGACCTCTCTGAAACTCTGCCAACCACGGTCGACGAGGCGCAGCTTGTCGATCTTGCGCGCGGGTACGGCGACCAGGAACTGTCGATGCGCGTTGTTCGCACTGCCGCCAAACGCGACATGATCCTCCCGGACCGAGGTTACCCGATCAGAACGCCGCCGGTTACCTTCGGCGCGGCGGAGGGGCCCTTTGTCCTCGGCATCACCCGTCAGGAAAGCGGCTTCGATCCTCGCGCCCGGTCCGGCGCCGGAGCGCGGGGGATGATGCAGCTGATGCCGGGCACCGCAGAGGTCATCGCGCGCCGCCTGGGGGTCGCTTATGCAACCGATGAACTCGAAGACCCGGACTACAACATGCGGTTGGGTTCTGCCTTCCTTGGCCAACTCGTCAGCCAGTTCGGCGGCTCCTATGTGATGGCGGCGGCAGCCTACAATGCAGGTCCCAGCCGGCCGTCGGAGTGGTCGACGCTATGCGGCGATCCGCGGAGCGCCTCCACCGACCCGGTGAACTTCATCGAATGCATCCCGTTCTCAGAGACCCGCGACTACGTCATGCGGGTGTTGGAAGCCACGCAGGTTTATCGCGCTCGCCTCAATGGGGGCGCAGCCCCGCTGACCCTGGCGGCGGACCTCAGACGCGGAGCCTATGGCTACACGCAGATGGCGCCCACTGCGGCCGTCTCCCGGGAGGCGGTGGGCGGGGCGATACCGTAGCGAAGCCTCCCCGCCAGCATACGATCATTGCCGCCGGCGGCGCGCCGCAACCATCGGTCCCATGGGCGATGCGGTGAGTTCCCCCTCCAGCCCGAACACCTCGAGCAAGATCATCGGGGTCAAAGCCTCGTGCGCCCGCCCAAAGGCAATCAACCTGCCGCCAGAAAGAACAGCGATACGGTCGCACGCGCGCGCTGCCAGTGTCAGGTCGTGCAGCGTGACCAATACCCCGCAGCCGCCGGCCGCGCGACTGGCGAGCACCTCCATGACCATGAACTGGGCGTCGGGGTCGAGACCTGCGGCCGGCTCGTCGGCGATCAGCAGCGGCGCGCCCGTGGCGATCAGCCGGGCCAGCAACACCCTCGCCCGCTCGCCCCCGGACATGTCCAGAACGCCTCGCTCGGCCAGAGCTGCCATCCCGACTTGATCAAGCGCATCCATGGCCGCAACGCGCGCCTCGCGCGGCGGGCGGCGCGCTGCGCCCAGGGCGGCAATGCGCCATGCCGGGAGGTTCCAACCCACTCGGCGATCCTGCGGCAGATACCCGGCCAGGTCGGCGCGTGCGGCCTCCGACAGAGTTCTGACGTTCTTGCCGTCCAGTCGCGCTTCGCCCGCTCGCAGCCGCGCGAGCCCGAGGGCCGCGCGCAGCAGGGTCGTCTTGCCTGCTCCGTTGGGCCCGAGCACGCCGACCAACTCGCCGCGCTCCATGCGAAAGCTGACATCGGTAAGGACCGGGCGGCGCGCGACATCAACGGTCACTCCGGCCAGCTCAAGAGCGACGGTCATCGCCGCCAGCTCTGTGCCGCCCGCCAGGCTACGACCGCGAACAACGGGGCGCCGAACAGCGCGGTGACCACGCCAAGCTTCAGCTCTTCGTCGGAGGGGATGATCCGCGCAGCGAGATCCGCCGCCACCAGCAACATGGCCCCGGCGAGCGCCGAAGGCGCCAGGGTGCGGCCTGGATCGTCGGCTACAGCGCCACGCGTAAGGTGCGGGGCGGCCAAGCCGACAAAGCCGATTACCCCAGCCATGGCCACCGCCGCGCCGGTCAGCAAGGCGGCGCCGGCGACAGCAGCGGCCCGCAGCCTGGCCATCGGCAAACCGGATACGGCCGCCGTCTCCTCACCTAATGTAAGCATGCGAAGACCGCCGGCGGCGTAGGTGCAAAGCCCCACGCCCGCGGCGCAGGGGGCCAGGGCCACGCCGATATCGTTCCAGCTGCGGTTGGCGACCGAACCCAGCAGCCAGGAAAGCACCTCGCTGGTGGCGATCGGCGACGGCGACAGGTTGAACACCAGCGCGGTCAGAGCGCCGCCCATGGCTGACAGGGCTACGCCAAACAAGATGAGTGTCTCCGGCTCGCGCAGCCGCAAAGCCAGCCCGACGACGATCACTCCCGCGATGAGCGCACCGGCTAAGGCCGCCGCTTCGACCGCGCCGGCGATGGCGGCCAAGCCAAGCGCGATGACCACAGCCGCACCAAGCCCCGCCATGGCCGAGACGCCAAGCACCGCCGGATCGGCCAGTGGATTGCGCAGCAGGCCCTGCATGACAGCTCCGGCCAAGCCGAGCGCCGCGCCGACGACCGCCGCGGCGACAGCTCTCGGTGCACGTATCTGCCAGAGGATTTCACCGGCCGGCGAGCCCGGATTGGCGAAGGCCATGACGTACTGATGTCCGCTCAGCCCCGTTTCCCCAAAGGCGACGGCCAAGACAATCAAGCCGGCGAGCGCCAACATGAGACCGACCAGCAGACCGCCCTGACCAGTCGCGATCGATCGCGACTCACTCACCGCGGGGCGACACTGGCTATCCTGGAGACGCCGTCGGCCGCGAACCAAGCGGGGCAGCCCAGGATATTGGCGGGCAGGGAAACGATCGTGCGGCCGCGCATCAGGCGGCTCACCACTGGCTGGCGGCCGTAGCCCCACTGCTGGACGGCGATCGAAAACACGTCGAAGAAACCTCGGACGATCGCCGACGGCGGGTGAAGCACGAGGGTTTCGAGGGGAACTTCGTGAAAGCCTGCGCGCCTCGCAAGGTTTCGTAAGCCGGGCGCCGACAACATGGCGTCGATCAAGGTATCCGGCCCCGCGGTAAAGCCTCCCGAGGTCAGATAGAGCGCCGGCGCACCGTGCCAGGCTCCGGCATCGCCGGCGAGCGTGCGATCCATGCGCGCGACGAGCCGTTCGCCGGCGGCTCTCTGGGCGAGAGCGGCGGCGACCCTGCGGATGTTGCGTCTGACACCGGCGAAATCGGTTGCATCCTCAAGGCTGATCACGACAACGCCACGCCGCTCCAGATCGGCGGTCAACCGCGCGTCGCCACCCCAATAACGGACAACCACCAAAGGGTCAGCGGCTAGGATAGACTCGCTGGTGGCGCGCCTTTCCGGGAGGCCGGCGGCGGCGGCGCGGAGGTAGGAATCCGGATTGTGGGACCGCTTCGACAGGCCGGCAATCGCATCTCGCGGGCTGAGCGCGAGCACGTACTGGTCGGCGCACTGATCGAGGGATACGACGCGCGGGGCCGCAAAGGCGACGAACGGCGACAGGGTCGTCAGCGCGCCGGCGGCTAACAGACCGGCCAGGCGCATGGCGATCAGTCGGCGATCAGGCCGTAGAGCAGCCCGTCGATCATCACCCGCATGAACTCCTCCGGTTCCGTCCAATCGAAGCTCGGCTTGGTGATAGTCAGCGTGACCATGCCATGACAGGCGGCCCATAATGTCAGCGCTGCGGTGCGGGTGTCGCCGGTGCGCAAGCGGCCCTCGGCCGCGATTTCGCGTACGACCCCGCTGAAACGTTCGAAGCAATTGGCGCCGATTTCATTGGTCGCGTCCTGCTTGTGCTCCGAATCGACCAGGGGCGACGAACAGAAGACCAGTCGATAGGCGTTGGGATGCTCAAGGGCAAACCGCACATACGCTTCGAGCATCAGGCGCACGCGGGTAACAGCGTCGATCGGCCGCGCGGAAATCTCGCTGTTGCTGGAAAGGAGGTGTTGCATCGCCTCGGTGCAGATTTCGAGCAGGATCTGATCCTTGTCGCGGAAGTGCATGTAAAGGGCGGTGGACGACACGCCGACGTCGTCCGCGATCTTGCGGATGGTCGCGCCCTCATAGCCGTCCGTGACAAAGATGCGCTCAGCGGCGTTCAGAATCTCTGCCCGGCGAAGATGCCCATCGCCCTTTGCCTTGCGCGCCGAGCGCGCCGGCCTGTTCAAGATCGCGCCCACCTTTACCGCACCCATCGCTGCCACCTCGGGAGCACTAAAGGATAATCCAGGGCGCATCGCAAGGCGCTACAAGGTTTCACCGGGCCAGCGCCGCGGCCAGAAACGGAAGGCTTACGTCCATGCGGTAGTCGACGCCGCTATGATTGTCGGAGAACTCCTCGTAGCGATGAGCGATTGACCGCGCCTCCAGACCGCTATGCATACGGCGGGCGCCATAGACGA
Organism: Caulobacteraceae bacterium; assembly: GCA_043746375.1. Lineage (GTDB taxonomy): Bacteria > Pseudomonadota > Alphaproteobacteria > Caulobacterales > Caulobacteraceae > Acaudatibacter. Next base: position 7,221 of record JAYTRF010000191.1, read on the forward strand.
GGTTGAACTGATCGTCAGCCCCACAATCGAGGTAAAGCGCCTTCAGGCCACGCAAGTTGTCGGCCTGATTTGCCAGCTTGACCACCGGATCGTGCGCCAGCCAGTTGTCCCACCGGTCCGCAATGATTTCGCAGGTATCGAGGGTGACAGGCAGCCGCAATCCGAGGAAGGCGCCTGGATCTGGATCGTAACTTGCCGCCATGGCCAGAATGTTGACGACCTTCATCGCCCCGTCCGACGGTTTGGCTGCAGCCTCGAACTTTCGCCACCAGGTTTCGATGGAATTTTCGCACTTGGCCAGCGCACGAAGGCAGGCCGGCATGTCCGGCAGGTAGCAAAGCTCAAAGGCCATATCGCCAGAATGGCAAGCAGCGGCGGCCCAGAAATCGGCGTGGTCGAGGGCATGGATGATCGATCCGTATCCGCCCGAACTCTTGCCGAACACACCGCGGCGCCCATCTCCGCCGCATCCGAAAGCGGCCTCGATCTGCGGCGCCATCTCGTCGATCAGGAAATCGGACCACCGGCCCATGGCGGTCGAATTGACGTACTGATTGCCGCCCAGGTTGGTGAAGCAGTCGGGGAAGGCGACAACGACCGGGCCCATTGCCCCCTCCCCGATCAGGCGATCCAGTCGTTCGGGAACGTTCTCGCGAAAGGGCGACCAATTCGTATGCGCAGGTCCACCTGCAGTGAAGCCGACCAGATCGACCAGCAGCGGCAGACCCCCGCCATCATGGCCGGGCGGCACGTAGACATCGACGATGCGCGTCGTCGGATCGCCCAGCATGGCGCCCGCCAGCACAGCGCTGTCGACGGTCAATCGGCGCACCGAGCCCGCCGGGTGGGATGATTTGCGCATGGGGGATTCTCATGTCGTGGGCCAGAAGCATTTCATGGATTCGTCCGCGCCACGCCGGCGGTCAAGAGGCAAGGACGCAGCCGCTACACTGGACGGCGAGGCGACCGGCCGCGTAAGTCGAGCTTCGATGGCGCGCTCCCCTGCCCCGCTGGTCTCCCCGCAGCCGCTGGTCCTGCGCGCCCAAGCGTGGCCCGATTGGGATTTGATCGACAGCGGCGAGGGCCGCAAGCTTGAGCGCTATGGCCCCTACCGCGTTATCCGCCCCGAGGCTCAGTGCCTCTGGGCGCCGAAGCTGGATGCACGAGCCTGGGCCTCAGCGGACGCGGTCTTCGAAGCCGCCGACGATGAAGAAGCGGGCCACTGGCGGTTCGCAACACCGCTTACCGAGACGTGGCCGATGGCTTGGCGGGATGTCGCCTTTCATGGCCGTTTCACCGCCTTTCGCCACATGGGGGTTTTCCCGGAGCAGGCCGCAAATTGGGCATGGCTCGACGATCGTCTGCGGACTGGAGGGCGCGCGCTGAAGATCCTCAATCTCTTCGGCTACACCGGGGTCGCGAGCCTGGTTTGCGCGGCGGCCGGCGCGCAGGTCACCCACGTCGATGCATCCAAAAAGGCCGTCGGCTGGGCGCGGGAAAACGCCACGCTCTCCAGGCTTGGCAGCCACCCGATCCGGTGGATCTGCGAGGATGCGCGCAAATGGGTGCAGCGGGAGTGTCGCCGCGGCGCGCGCTACGATGCGATCATCCTTGATCCGCCGAAGTATGGCCGCGGCCCCACCGGAGAGGTCTGGCGCCTTCACGACGACCTCGCGACGTTGATCGCCGGCTGCGTGACACTGCTTACGGATGACGCTGCTTTCTTGCTTCTCAATGCCTATTCGGAGCGCTTGTCGGGCCTGGCGCTCGCGAGCCTGGTGGCGGCCATCGGCGACGAGCGAGGCGGAACCATCGACTGGGGCGAACTGGCAATAGTCGACGCGGCCGGAGCCAGAGGGGCCGGCGTCTCCTTTTTTGCGCGCTGGAGTTCGCCGTGACCGCCCGCACCATTACCTCTCTGGCCAATCCCACCGTGAAAGCCGTGCGTGCGCTGCATCTGCGCAAGGCGCGCCTCGAAAGTGGGACGTTTCTGGCCGAGGGTCTGAAGATCGTCGCCGAGGCGGTGGCGCAGGGGCGTATCCCCAAGGTCCTGCTCTACAGCGTCGCGGCTGCCGGTCATCCGCTGTTGAGACAGGCTGCCGAGGTGGCAGGCGAGGCGATCGAGGTCAGTCCCGCTATCCTGGCCAAGATCTCACGTCGCGATAATCCGCAGACGGTGCTTGGCGTATTCGACCAGACGTTCACGGCCCTGAGGGATCTGAAACCGGCCGACGCGCCCTGCTGGGTCGCGCTGCAGGCCGTGCGCGATCCTGGCAACCTGGGAGCCATCGTGCGCACCGCCGACGCGGCCGGCTGTGGCGGCGTGATCCTGGTCGGCGACTGTTGCGACCCGTTTTCCGTCGAAGCGGTGCGCGCGACCATGGGCTCGATCTTCGCGGTGACCATCGCCAGGGCCGGCGAGAGTGAGTTCGTCGCGTGGCTGAGGGAATGGCCCGGTGAGATCGTCGGCGCCCTGCTGACAGCGACCACCGACTTTCGCGCCGCGAGCTATCGCCGACCCGTCCTGGTCCTGATGGGCAACGAACAGGCTGGCCTTCCACCCACTTTAGTCACCGCCTGCCATTCCAGGGTGAAGATCCCCATGCGGGGTCGGGCCGACAGCCTAAATCTCGCGGTCGCCGCCGGCATCATGATCTATGCGGCGATCGCGGAACCCTGAGCGGCTCCGCCTACTCGGTCCTGCTCGGAAGCTGCATCGGCGCGGCCTCATGTCCTTGCACGGCTATGCCCTTACCCAGTTTCGAGTTCCAGATGCCGAACACAAAATAGACCACGATCCCGACGGCCAGGTAGATCAGAAAGAAATTTCGGGTCGAAGATCCCGCCATGAGACTCATCAGCAGCATCACGCACATGATCGCGCCCAGGATGGGGGTGACTGGATAGAGCGGCGTCTTGAAGGGTCGCGCGAGCCCCGGGTTGGATAACCTAAGATAGATCACTGTCACGCAGACGAGCGCGAAGGCCGCCAGAGAGCCCACGTTGGTAAGGTCGGCCAGCGCGTGCAGGGACATGAACCCGGCCGCGCCACACGCGGCTATGCCGACAATGATGGTGTTGATCCAGGGAGTCTTAAAACGCTTGTGGACGACGGCCAGCTGTGACGGCAGGAGGCCATCCTTACTCATGGTGTAGAAAATCCGCGTCTGTCCGTAGAGCAGCACCAGCATGACGCTGGAAAGTCCGGCGATGGCGCCGATCTTCACCAGAATCGCGAACCACGGCAGTCCAATCTGATTGACGGCCGTGGCGATCGGGGCGGGATTATCCAACGAAGTGTAGGGCACGATGCCAACCAGCACCGCTGACGTGGCGATGAACAGGACGGTGCAGATGACCAGGGCGCCCAGGATGCCGATGGGCATGTCCTTGGCCGGATTGCGCGACTCGGCGCCGGCCGTCGATACCGCCTCGAAGCCTAGATAGGCGAAGAAGATTACCGCCGCCCCGTGAATCATGCCGCCAATCCCATAGCGGGAGTGGCTGTTGCCGGTGACGACCTCCCAGAGCGCCCGCGAAATCTGGTGACCCATATCCATCGGCGTGCCGGGCGGTGGACTCGGGACCTGGGCCGGGATCAATGGCGACCAGTGGGCGGGGTTCACATACTGCGAGCCGATGCCGATGAAGGCGACGACGACGGTCAGCTTGATGGCGACGATGATGTTGTTGGCCGTCGCCGATTCCGAAACCCCGACCACCAGCAGGGCGATGGCGGCGGCGATGATGGCGACGGCAGGCAGATTGATGACGCCCGTGCCGATCACAGCGCCGGCCGCATCCTTGACCGCAACGCCTGGCGCCGCAGTCAGGGCCGGCGGAATGAATATGTGCATGTCCTGCATCAGGCTGACGAAATAGCCGGACCACCCTGCGGCGACCACGGAAGCCGCCAGGCCGTACTCGAGGAGCAATAGGAGGCCCATGATCCAGGCGGCGCCCTCGCCCATGGAAGCATAGGTGTAGGAATAGGCTGAGCCAGATACAGGCAGGGCGGACGCCAACTCCGCGTAGCAGAGGGCCACCAGCGCGCATAGAACCCCTGTAATCACGAACGAGATCATGATCGCCGGGCCAGCCCACTGGGCCGCGGCCTGGCCGGTAAGAACAAAGATGCCGGTGCCGATGATGCAGCCGATGCCAAGCAGAATAAGGTTCAGCGCGCCGAGGGAGCGCTTCAGCTCGCTGTGTTCGAGCTCAGCCTGGATCTGACCGACGGACTTGCGCTGGAACATGCGGCCAAGACCTCGGCCAACGCCAGAAACAGCAGCCATTCCGGTGTCCTCGCCCATCGCTCGGCGATACGTCCGAGCCCGCGATCAAGGCTAACGGGTGGATTGCGATACCGCAATGAGGCCATGGCGACGCGGCTGTGGCGCCGACAGCGGCTTAGCCAACGCAACCCCGTGGCATCTGGGCAGTTAACAGGGCGAGTTGCAGTTTTCGTATTTCCAGAGGAGCGGTCAGAATGGAGACACCCGACGACGAGATCCGTCGGCCGAGCCGCAGAGGGTTTGCCGCCATGGAGCCTGACCGGCGCCGGGAGATCGCCAGGCGCGGCGGGGCCAGTGTACCAAGCGAAAAGCGAAGTTTTGCTCAGAACCGCGACCTTGCCGCCAAAGCCGGCCGCAAGGGCGGCGCTGCATCGCGAGGCGGCGGACGGCGGCCAGCGAGCTGACGGCATCGCCTAAGAAGACGGTCCTTGCCTCAGGCGTGGGCGTCTTGGAGAAGCATCACCGCAAAAGACGGCGCGTGGCTGGTCCAGCTTCGGAGCACCCGCCATCCCGCGCGGCGCGCCAATTCCACGAATGCCTCGGCCGTGAATTTGTATGAATTCTCGGTGTGGATTGTTTCTCCGGCGGTGAAGGCGAAAGCGCGACCTGCAGCGTGAGCGGTGTGGGAGACGAGCGCCTCCAGATGCATCTCCACTCTGCTCTCGCAGGCATTCCACACCGCCTTGTGGGCGAACTTCGCCAGGTCGAAGTCCCCGTCGAGCTCCGAGTTGATCCGCGCCAGAAGATTGCGATTGAACGCGGCCGTAACGCCTTGGCTGTCGTTGTAGGCGGCGGTCACGGTGTCCTCATCCTTGGCCAGATCGACCCCGACGATAAACAGGCTGCCGTGCCCGAGCAGCCGTCGGACGCGCGTCATCAGTTCAACGGCGGCATCCGGCGCAAAATTGCCGATGGTAGAGCCTGGAAAAAATCCAACAGGGCGAAGCCGCGCCGCCTCGCGCGGCAATTCGCCGGCGCGGGTGAAGTCACAAGCCAGCGGCGTCACCGAGAGTCTCGGGTAGTCCGCCGCGATAGCCAGGGCCCCTGCGCTCAGGGCGCTTTGACTGATATCCATCGGCGTGTAGTTGGCGATCTGCGGCGCTGCATCAAGGATTAGTCGGGTCTTCTGGCTAGCCCCGCTGCCCAGCTCCACCAAGGTAGATCGTGCCGGGATCATCGCGCCGATTTCGGGCGCGATCCTTTGCAAAAGCGCGCTCTCCTGGCGGGTTGGATAGTATTCCTCGAGTTCGCAGATAGCTTCGAAAAGTTCGCTGCCGGCGGCGTCGTAAAACCACTTTGAGGGAAGGCTCTTGCGGGCTGCCGACAGCCCGACAATGACGTCGGCGAGAAAAGACTCTTCGGCCGCATACTGAGGCGCGTCCTCCGCCAAACGCACTCCGGCGAACATCCAACGTTGATGGGGATAGAAGAAGTTTCGGTAGGATGCCCGCAGGTGCCTGGCCGGCGTCACGCAAGCCCCGCCCCTCAGAACCATCTGGCCGACCATGAACTTGCCATTGTACTCGCCGACCGCCCCGGCCGCCGGGGCAAATCCCGGGTAGGGCGAGTAGGCGCTGGCAGTCCACTCCCACAAGTCTCCGAACATCTGCGCCAGAACGGGATCGTTAGTGGTAGCCCCCGTCCCCAGAAAGTTACCGCGCGGCGCGCGATCGGCGGCGGCGTTTTCCCACTCCGCCTCCGTCGGCAGGCGTTTGCCCGCCCAGGTCGCATAGGCCGCAGCCTCATAGTAGCTGACGTGGGCGACCGGCGCGTCCGCATCTATCGGCCTTAGTCCCGCCAGGGTCATCGAGCGCCAGCCCTCGGCATGGCGCTCCCAGTAGAGCGGCGCCTCCCATTCGTGCTGGCGCACCATGGTCCATCCGTCCGAGAGCCAAAGCTCCGGCCGCGAGTAGCCGGCTGCGTCCATGAATCGCAGCCATTCGGCATTTGTCACCAGTCGATTCGCCAAGCGGTAAGGGTGAAGAAACACCTCGTGACGCGGGCGTTCGTTGTCAAAGGCGAAACCCGGCCCGCTGTGACCGATCTCGGCGCGGCCGCCAGCGAATTCAACAAATCGCAGCGGACCGCCAACGGCCAGGGGCCGCGGGGCCCCTTCCGCATAGGCCGGTTTGAGCGGCGAGAGCGCGAACAGGCTAAGGATATCCATGAGCAGCAGTTCCTGGTGCTGCTCCTCGTGAGCGATTCCGACCTCGAACAGATCAGCTACCAGCGGGACTGCAGTCGCCGCCAAGAGGCGTTCCACCCCGGCGTCGACATACTCCCGATAGCTGAGGATCTCGGTGGCGGTTGGTCGCGTCAGCAGCCCTCGAGCCGGCCGCGGGTGCCGCGCTCCCAACGCTTCATAGTAGGAGTTGAACAAATATCCGAAAGCGGCGTCGAAAGCCCGATAGCCGGGCAGGTGCGGCAGCAGAAGAAAGGTCTCGAAGAACCATGTGGTATGGGCAAGATGCCACTTTGTCGGGCTCGCGTCTGGCATTGACTGTGGCGTCTGGTCTTCGGGAGACAGCGGCTGCGCCAGGGCGACGCCGGCCGCACGCGTACGGCGATAGCGCGCCAGCATATCCTCAGCCGCACCTCGTCCGAGCACCGGCCTCTTGAGTGCCGGCGCGTCGTCTGAAGGCGCCATCGACCTACCCTCCCCTCAAGCTCGGCGTGCCAGTTCGACCGGCACCGGCCTGTTTGCCCAACGCCTCGCAAGGCGCGGGGTTGCGCTATGGGATGAGCAGCACGCGACCGACGGCGGAGCGGCCTTCGATATAAGCATGGGCCTCCGCTGCCTGCGAAAGGGGAAAGGTCCGGTCGATGACCACTTTCAGTTCGCCGCGCGCGGCTTCATCGATCAGGCGCTGGATGTTGTCGTGGACGCGGTCGGTGTTGATCTCGGCCCCCAGGAACACCCCGCTCAGCGAACGATTGCCACCCATCATCGAAGATACGTCGACCTTCATCGGCTCGCGTCCCGCCGCGCCCACCATCGACACTCGGCCGCGATAGGCGAGCGACAGAATACTGGCCTGCAGCGTCGCGCCCCCGACCGGATCGACCACCAGGTTCACCCCCTTGTTGTCGGTGAGACGCATGACCGCCTTCACCACATCGTCGGTGCGATAGTTAATCCCATGGTCAACCCCCAAGGGCGTCAGGCGGTCTAGGCGTTCATCGCTCGAAGCGGTGGCCAGCACCCTGGCGCCAGCGCGCTTGGCCAGTTGGATGGCCGCAACCCCAACGCCGCTGGCGCCGGCCTGAACGAGCACCGTCTCGTCAGCTTGCAGCCGGCCGAACTCGAACAGGCACTCGTCGGCCGTCCCGAAGGTCACCGGAATGACGCTGGCCTGTTTGACATCGAAGCCGTCTGGAACAGGCCAGCAGCTGCGCGCCGGAACGGCCCGCAGTTCGGCGTGTGAACCGTGCGCGTTGCTCGTCGCCACCTTCTGGCCGAGCCTAAGGGTGGTCACCTCGCTGCCGACCGCGACGATCTCGCCGGCGGCCTGATAGCCGACGATGTGCGGGGATGCGGCGAGCGCTCCCCGCCAGCGATTGAGAATGTCGCCCCCCTCGATGCTCACCGCCTCGACACGGATGACCACGCCCTTGGGATGGCAGACGGGGTCGTCGACGTCCTCGTATCTGAGTACGCCGGGCTCGCCATTTTCGTAGTAGACCGCCGCCTTCATGGCCGCCCTGCCTTTCCAAAAGTGATTAAGTCTCAGACAACGACGCCTTCACGCGGGATGGCGGTGACGGAG
>JAYTRF010000192.1:0-6870 GCA_043746375.1 Caulobacteraceae bacterium
ACGGTGATGGCGATGGTCGGCGGATCGATCGGCTGGGCCGGCAAGGCGCCCTCGGCGTCCAGCGCGCCGATGGTGTCGGCGACGGTGGCGCGCGTCAGCCCGGCGACGGCGACGATGTCGCCGGCCAGCGCTTCGTCGATCGGCTGTCGCTTGAGCCCGCGGAAGGCCAGGATCTTGCTGATCCGGCCGCGTTCGACCTCGACACCCTCGCGCGACAGGGCGCGGATGGTCATGCCGGGAGTCAGGCGCCCCGATTCCACCCGGCCGGTGAGCAATCGCCCAAGGAACGGGTCGGCTTCGATGAGCACCGCCAGCAGCTGCGCCGGCGCATCGGCCTGCGCCTCGGCGGCCGGCGCCGGCACATGTTCGACGATCCTGTCAAAGAGCGGCGCGAGATCGGTGCGCGCATCGCCCATGTCGGCGACCGCCCAGCCCTGCTTGCCGCTGGCGTAGAGGTGGGGAAAGTCGAGTTGATCGTCTGTCGCGCCGATGGCGGCGAAGAGATCGAAGGCCTCGTTGAGCACCTTTTCAGGATCGGCGTGGGGACGGTCGACCTTGTTCAACACCACGATCGGTTTGAGGCCCAGTTTCAAGGCCTTGCCGAGCACGAACTTGGTCTGCGGCATCACCCCTTCCTCGGCGTCGACGAGCAGCAAACAGCCGTCGACCATGCCCAGGATCCGCTCGACCTCGCCGCCGAAATCGGCATGGCCAGGAGTGTCGATGATGTTGATCCGCGTCTCGCCGGCCGCGCCATGCCACATCAGCGAGGTCGCCTTGGCCAGGATGGTGATGCCGCGCTCGCGCTCCTGGTCGTTCGAATCCATCGCGCGTTCGGCGTGCGCTTCGTTGGCCCGGAAGACCCCAGACTGCCCCAGCATCTGGTCGACAAGGGTCGTCTTGCCATGGTCGACGTGGGCGATGATGGCGATATTACGCAGGGACATGGGACTTCTTGGCAGAGTCTTGGGGGCGGCGCGGGAGGCGCGCTTGTAGGCGATCAGGTCACTTAACGCCACCCCGCAGGGCGTGCGGCGCCTGGCAGGACGTCTCCGCTCTGGTGCAATGCAACAGCCGTGCCGCCCTGCCTCAATTCTGGACTGTCGAGGCGGACCGTGGCCAATACACAGGCAGACGCCGATTTTTTTCTTAACAGCGTTTACTTCGTGCTTGCCCGATGGTGCGTCGCACACTAAATCCTGCCCGTGGGACGTCCCCCAACGTCCCTGCCCCTATTGGGCGTTTTCTCCCCTGATTAAACTGGCCGCGCCCCGTGCGCGGCCTTTTTTCTGCCGCTGGCGTGCGCGGCGCCCTGTGCGTCTCAAGGCAAGGCAGGCCTCTAGAGTCGCGCCCAGTCGACACCGGCCATCGCCGCGAACAGTCGGCCCAGATCGTCTCGCAAACGATCGAAACCGTGGTTGGGCGCCAGCCGCGCCTCGTCCAGATAGAGGGCGCGGTTGATCTCGATCTGCAGCGCGTGAACCTTGCGCCCCGGCCGTCCGTAATGCTCGGTGGTAAAGCCTCCGGCGTACGGCGCATTCCTGGCCACCTTATAGCCCATGGCCGTCAGCCGATCCTCGACGAACCGGGTCAGGCCGCCGGCGCAGGCCGCGCCGAAACGGTCGCCGAGCACCACATCGCAGTCCCCGCTGGCATTGGCCGCGGCGGCCGGCATCGAGTGCCAGTCGACCAGCACCGCGCAGCCGAACCGCGCGCGCGTCTGGGCGATCAACGTCTCCAGCGCCGCGTGATAAGGCTGATGCACCGCGCGCACCCTCCCCTCGGCCTCGGCGAAGGTCAGCTTGCGCGCATAGATCTCCTGGCCCTCGCAGACGATCCGCGCGATTGCCCCCAGCCCCGCCGCCACCCGCGCCGAGCGACCGCGCGCGAACGCCGGCAACTCATCCTCGAACATCGCCGGATCGAGCTCCCAGGGCTCGCGGTTGACGTCCAGATAGGCCCTGGCGAACTCGGCCACGATCACGCAATGGCCGTGGTCCGGCGCGGCCAGGATCAGCTGGTCAACATGTGCGTCTTCTGAGCGGCGGATGGCGTGGGCGCCCAGCTGGGACGCCGCCAGCATCGCCGGCGGGTAGAAGCGGCCAGAGTGCGGCGAGGCGAAGATGACCGGCGTGGGCCGCGCGCCAGGCGCCGCTTGGGTCAGGCGAAAAGGCGCGCCATCGCACACCGCCAAAGCGGCTGGCTGGTTACCATCCATGGGCGCGACCATGCGCAAGGCCCGCCCCCGGCGTCAAACCCGATCCGCGCCGCTGCGCAGGACGAGCGGCGACGGCGCAACCCGCAGGACCCAGGTTCACCGGCAATTTACCCCTCGCAGCCTAAGCTGAACGTCCTGGTCATTCGTCTCTGGTCCCTCATCCCCATGCCCCGAATACTGCTGGCCGAAGACGACGACAGCCTGCGCGGGTTTCTCAGCCGGGCGCTGGAGCGCGCCGGGTTCCAGGTCACCGCCTGCGCCGATGGGGAGGCCGCCGCCGCGGTGATCGACAAGGGTTGGGACCTGCTGCTTACCGACATCGTCATGCCCGGCATGGACGGCATCGAACTGGCCCGGCTCGCCGCCGCCCAGCAGCCCGGCCTGCGGATCATGTTCATCACCGGCTTCGCCGCCGTCGCCCTGACCGCCGCCGACATGGCCCCGACCGGCGCCAAGGTGCTCTCCAAGCCGATCCACCTGCGCGAGATCGTCGCCGAGGTCGAACGGATGATGGCCGCCGCCTGACCGCCTTGCGCCCCCATACCGGCGCCGGTATATCCGCCCCGACCTTCGAAGGCCCGGACGCGTAGCTCAGCGGGAGAGCACTACGTTGACATCGTAGGGGTCGCTGGTTCGATCCCAGCCGCGTCCACCATCTTCTAGCCCTCTGGACTGCGACACTTCTTCGTACGCCCTCGACCGACGGTTCGACCGTCCGGGCGCGTTGTTGCCATTTGTTGTCAATGGCTGCGGTATGGGACCGCCTTCCACTGCGAATAGATCGATCGAAGCAGCGTTCTCCGCTCGCGCGACGACGGAACCCTTTCAGGGCCGCAATCTGAAACCTACTTCCTACCAGGCCGCAGCTTTGCCGCTGCGGCGAGTTTCATAGGGGGTGGCGGCGCGGGGCGCTGGACGTTCGGCCTAACCCTGTTCAAACCGCCATGGCGCGCGAGATGCGGTTACCGTTCGGTACATCACCCATGGGAGCCCCCTAACCTCGCTTATGGCCGACGCGGCGGTGTCGGCGGCGGCGGCGCTTGCGTGCGCAACGGCGCGGGAGCCGGGGGCCGGGTTTGAATTTGCGACTGCGCCGGGTTCAATCCGCCCTTGCGCAGAAAGCCTTCGCTTAGCTGCCGCCTATCGAGGGGAGGCATGTTTCACCCTTTCACGGTCAGGGGTTGCGGGAACTCAACGTGGATATCCTCGGGCTTTCGCGCAAGGTACATGAGAGGGACTTCGTATTGCATAACGCCGTTAAAGTCGAACACCTGGGCGTCTCGTAGGGTAAGTTCGCGCACCTTGCCCGACTCTGAAAATGCCCTCACCCACCCCGCGTAAACAAGCTTTTGCGAGAAGTCGCGGACGTGGACGTACTCAACCGTCGCCGCTGGAGAGTTGAAGGTGTAATCCCACACGTCCTCGTCCCCATACCGTTTCGTCGCGCCGATCAATTGCAGGAATCGGGTCAACAGCTTGTGGGTCGATGCGTAGACCCAGAAGATGCCAAGGACGAAACCAACGCCGGTTGCAGAGAGGATTTCGAAGCCTACTGCCCGCGTCAGCACGGTTGTGTCCTGGGCGGCCCTAAAGTCGATAAGTGAAAACGGCTTCTTAAGCAGCAGATAAATCAGGAACGTGACCGCGTAAGTCACCACGCCATAGACGAAGGTCCGGACAAAGAAATCGAGATCGCTTTGCTTTTCCTTGGCCGCGTAACGGCTATCCAACCGCGCCCAAACCATCCCGGGTAGGAAAATTATGGCGATCTGTGCGATGAAGAGGTTTAGGTGCTCCACGGCCCTGACTTATAGCGGAGCGCTTCGCAGGTCTACTTCTTCCTCGCCTGCGCCAAGTCAGAGGCGGCAGCCCGTTTCTCCGACTTCGTCGCCTTCGGGTTGTTCAGCGTTTTGCCGGCGGCGCTGGCCGCCTTTTTGCCGGTCGTCATCAGCTTATCCTCATAAGGGGGAATGAACCTTCCGGTGAGTCGCATACGGGAGTCCAGGGTGGTTCTCCATCCGGGTTTTTGCCCTTCGTGGATTCGACCAGCCATCGGTAGCGGAAGATTCGCTTGAACGTGGCAAGCCACGGGGCGAGTGGCCCCGATTTCCTGGCGGGCTGAAAAGCGGCGGCTGGGCTGTTTCTCGCCAGCAGGTCCGTCAGGCCAAGCGCAACTTCCCCCCGCGAACAAGACCCTAGCCTGTAACTAGGCCCGCTCGGTCGCGCGGGGCCGCTCGTTGCCAGCGCCGGCCCCCAAACGATCCAAGAGTACGCAATTTGCAACGGGATGCAAACGTAGGGGGTTGACGTTCGTAGCGTCGATATTTGCGCCCTACGGGCGCGGGTATTTTGACATCGTAGGGGTCGCTGGTTCGATCCCAGCCGCGTCCACCAAGCTTTCCTCTGGCCTTCAGACGCGTTTGCGGGCTCTGAAAGCACAAGCGGGCCTTGGCGTTTCGCCATGGTATGTTTCGCTGCGGCACATCCAATGGCCGGTTGTAGGTTCCCAAATGAATCAACTGGAAACCACCTTCCTCGGCGGCTTGGCGCCCAGAAAGCTGAACGAGACGGCGCTTGGCTTGGTCCCTCACGGGCTGTTTCTGGGCCGTGGGGATCTCGCGCTGGAAGTGGCGCTCTACAGCGCCGCCGCCCGGCCAACCGCTAGGACGATGCAGGACGCGTGGAGAGCGCGGCAGGATGGGCGAGCCGTCCCCCTTCTCGTCGTCGCTCTACACGGCGGCAGAGCGTGGCTTTGTGGGCCGACGGGCGAGAGTTTGCCCCTCCGCGCCGACAAAGACACCGGCGCCATCGAGCGGCTGTGCTCCGCGGCCCTCAAACAGCCGGATCGCCACGCCGCCCTCCTGTTCCTGAGCCAAGCCTTGCCCTCTCTCGACACCTCTGCGCCCGGGCTTCGCAATGAAGGCCTCTTCGCACTGCATGAACTCACACACGACGCGCCGCGCAGGCCTGACTGGGTGCAGCATGGGCAGAAGGCGAGGACAATTCTCCGTTCCGGCGCCCAGGGCCAGGAGTTGTTGAAGCGGCTCGGCTTCGCGGTCGAGCGTCTGGACAACATGACCTTCCTGCTGAAGGGCGCGGATCGCAGGCTGGCCCTGGCGGTGCTCCTCGATCAGACCCAGGTTCCCGAAGCCGGCTCGCCCAGGTTCGGCAACCTCTCGCCCGTCTCCTACGCCCTGCACAAGGCGGGAACCGAGAACCTCGACTGGGTGGTTGTGGTCCAGGGCGACCGGCTGCGTCTCTATCCGACCAAGGGCGCGGTCGGCGTGGGCCGCCGGGGACCGACCGAGACCTATCTGGAATTGCAGACTTCGGTGCTGGCCGACGAGCACGCCGCCTATCTGAGCCTGCTATTTTCCGCCGACGCTCTCAAACCCGACGGCAGCGTCGATGCGCTCCTCGCGGATTCGCAGCGCTTCGCCGCCGAGCTGGCCAAGAACCTGCGCGACCGCATCTACGAGCGAGTGATGCCGCTGTTGGCTCGCGGTGTCGCCGCCGCCCGTGGGCTCTCCGCGCCGACCGCCGACGACCTCGCCCTCACCTATGGCATGGCGCTCACCATCCTCTTTCGCCTGCTCTTCGTCGCCTATGCCGAGGATCGCGATCTGCTGCCCTATCGCCACAGCGAGGCCTATCGTCGCCGGTCGCTGAAACAGAAGGCGCAGGAGTTGGCGCAGCACGCCAGCGCCCTGACGCCGGTAGCGAGCGGTCACAGCCATTGGACAGAGGTCGTCCGGGTGTGGACGGCGATCGAGCAAGGTGACGCCGAGATATCCGTACCGGCTTACGACGGCGGACTCTTCACCCGCGACCCGACGGTTTCCAAGGCGGGTGCGGCCCTGGCGAAGCTCACCCTCGACAATGCCGTGTTCGAGCCGGCGCTGCGCGACCTGTTGCTGAGCGACGAGGAGGACGGCGCCCTGCGGCCAGTGGACTTCCGATCGCTGGGCGTGCGCGAGTTCGGGACCATCTACGAGGGCCTGCTGGAATCCGAACTGTCGGTGGCCGATCAGGGCCTCGCGGTCGACGCCAAGGGCTCCTACGTGCCAGTTCGCGGCAAGGCGGCGCCGGTCGTCAGGAAAGGCGAAATCTATCTCCACGACCGGTCCGGCGCCCGCAAGGCGTCGGGGAGCTACTTCACCAAGAGCTTCGCGGTGGAACACCTGCTGGACCGCGCGCTCGTCCCGGCCCTCGAAGACCACTTGGCGCGAGTCGCGAAGATGGACGACGCGGACGCCGCAGAGGCGTTCTTCGACTTCCGGGTCGCCGACATTGCCATGGGCTCGGGCCACTTCCTGGTCGCCGCCATCGACCGGATCGAAAAGGGGTTCACCGACTATCTGGCCGGGGACGGGGCGACGGGCGCTGCGGGCGTGCGCGCCGAATTGACGCGGCTGAAAGCCGCCGCCCAGGCGCAACTGGGTAACATGGCCGACCAGATGGCCTTCGAGGACAGCCAGCTCCTGCGTCGCCTGATCGCGCGGCGCTGCATCTATGGCGTCGACCTCAATCCCCTGTCGGTGGAACTGGCCCGACTGGCAATCTGGATCCACACCTTCGTTCCCGGCCTGCCGCTAAGCGTGCTGGATCACAACCTGGTCAACGGCAACGCGCTTGTGGGCGTCGGAACCATC
>JAYTRF010000193.1:0-25352 GCA_043746375.1 Caulobacteraceae bacterium
TGAAGATTTCGAGGTCGATGTCTGGGGCCAGAGCGCCAGCGCTTGGTGCGGGCGACGCGACGCCTTGTAGCATGGATTCAGAACCAGCCGTTTCTCGGAGCGTCTTCACTTAAGCGCGGCTAACCCCGGCGGCGGCGCTCCGTCGATCAGTGTGAGAGTCGAACGCCGGTCCGCGAGAACGGCGGCCCCCGGTCCCCCTTTGCACGCGGACGCCCTTGCGCCATCTTCCCCGCGCACGGTCGCCGGTTCGCATCCTGCCGAAAGCTGATTTACGACCCCCATGGCCGATTTCGTCTTCCATGACCCTTCTGGGCGACGCGCGCGGCGCGCCAACCTGGGCGTGGGGTTGCTTATCTCGCTGGCGGCGCTGGTGGTGGCGGCTTTCTTCGCCACCCTGGCCTTCGCCCCGCGCCTTCCAGGTCTGACCTTGAAAGATCCCCAGGTGCTGCAGGCCCTGCACGTCGAAAGCGCGCATCGCCTTGCCCGGACGCTTGGCTGGCGACGCATTCCAAAACCGTTGAAGGCGGCGACCGGCGGTCGCGCCAGGCCCCTCTCGGTGGGTTTTTACGTAAGCTGGGACGAGAGTTCACGCGTTTCGCTCAAACGCTACATTGCCGATCTGGACGTAGTTTCCCCCCAGTGGCTTCTACTCGACGGCTCGCTTGGGCGCGTCGCGGTCACCTCCGATCCACAAGCCGAAGCGATCATCGCCACCGCCAAGAGCCCGCCATCAGTTCTGCCCATGGTCCACAACGGTCACAACGACATTTCCGACGGCCCGCTGGCCAGTCACATGTTGACCAATCCCGCGGCCGAGACAGCCTTGATCGAAAACCTTGCGGTTCTCGCCAGGCAGCGTGGCTATGCCGGGTACGTTTTCGACTTTGAGAATCTCACCCCCCAGGCGCTCGGGCGCTATCCGGCCTTTATCGCCCAGGCGCGCGCGGCGCTTAAACCGCTCGGTCGCGAGGTGTGGGTCTCCGTTCCGTTCGCCGACAATTCCTGGCCCCTGAAGCGTTTCAGAAACGCCGCCGATACCGTGGTGTTGATGGCCTATGATCAGCACTGGAGCACCGGCGATCCGGGCCCCGCCGCATCCCAGGATTGGTTCGAACAAACTCTCGCGCTGGACATGGGCCAGCTGGATCCCGCCCATACCATCGTCACTTACGGCGCTTATGGCTATGACTGGACGCTGAAGGATGCCAACGGCCCTGGCAAGGCGACTGCGGTCACCTTTTATGACGCAACCCAGACGGCCCACGACTCCGACGCCGCCGTCACCCTCGACGACAACGCCCTCAACCCGAATTATGCCTACGTCGACGACGGCGGCCGAAAGCATGTCGTGTGGTTTCTGGACGCGGCCACGCTGTTCAACCAGATCAAGGTCACCGATCCCTATCGCCCACAAGGCTATGGCCTTTGGCGGATGGGGGCGGAGGATCCTGCCGTGTGGCGCTATCTCCACCAGCCTTTCAACTCGGCCCGGCCCACCGGGCTGGAGGCGATCGCACCGGGTGTCGGCGTCGATTTCGATGGGACAGGCGAAATCCTCCATGTCGATGCATCGCCAAAGGGCGGTCGTCGCTCGATCGAGATTGACCCAGACACAGGCCTGATTTCCGGCGAGGACTACCAAGTCATGCCGACATCCTATGTGATCGACCGGTATGGCGCTCACCCAGGGTGGGTGGCCCTGACCTTCGACGACGGGCCCGACGGGCGCTGGACACCGAAAATCCTCGACATCCTCAAGGCCAAACGGGCCGTCGCCACGTTTTTCGTGATTGGCGAGAACATGCAGGCCAAGCCGGGACTGGTCCAACGCGAGGTGCGCGAGGGCCACCTCGTCGGCAACCACACCTGGACGCACCCCAACATCGGCGTCACGCCGCTGGCCCAGACCGATCTGGAGATCAACGCCACCCAGCGCCTGTTTGAGGTCCTTACGGGTCGATCGATGCGGTTTTTTCGGCCGCCCTACTTCGGTGACGCCGAACCATCGACCCCTGGAGAAGTGGAGCCGCTGAAGATAGCTCAGGGCCTGGGTTACCTCATCGCCGGCTTGCGAATCGATCCCGACGATTGGAAGAAGCCGGATGCGAAGATAATCGTCGAGCGCGTGATCAAACGCTTGGCGATGACCGGGGATACGGCTGGCCAGGTGGTGCTGCTGCATGACGCTGGAGGCGACCGCAGCCGCACCGTCCAGGCGCTGCCCGTCTTGATCGATGCGCTTCGAGCCCGCGGCTATCGTCTGGTGACTCTCGGACAACTCGCGGGAATGAGCGGCGCCGACGCCCTGCCGCGGACGTCGCGAAGCTCGGTGGAACTGTGGCTCGATCGTCTGGGATTTGGGTTCTTCCGGTACCTGAACATGGCGATGCAGTCGTTGTTCCTGGTAGCGATCGTGCTTGGCGTGGCGAGGCTCGCCTTTTTGGCCGTCCTGGCCCTTTGGCATCGTCTCCGGGCCCCTGGTCGCGAGCCGCCTCTTCTTGACGCCGACGCGGGACCGCTGATCAGCGTGCTGATTCCCTGCTTCAATGAGGAAAAAGTCATCGTCGCTTCAGTGACCCGCATCCTGAGCTCGCACTGGAAGCGGCTGGAGGTTCTGGTCCTTGATGACGGTTCAGCCGACAACACCGGCGCCGCAGTGCGCCGGGCCTTCGACGGCAATCCACGGGTGAGGCTGCTAACCTTCGAAAACGGCGGCAAGGCCAGGGCCCTCAACCGCGGATTGGAGATGACCGCAGGCGAAATCGTTGTCGCCCTCGACGCGGACACGTTGTTCGCCCGGGAGACCCTGCCGCGTTTGGCCCGTTGGTTCGCAAACCCCAAGGTCGGCGCCGTGGCCGGCAATGCACTGGTTGGTAACCGCCTTAACCTGATAACCCGCTGGCAGGGACTGGAATACATCACGGCCCAGAACCTGGAGCGGCGCGCGCTGGCGGCGCTGGGAGCGGTGACCGTGGTTCCGGGCGCTGTCGGCGCCTGGCGCCGCACGGCTCTGACGCAGCTGGGCGGCTTTCCTGCCGATACCCTGGCGGAGGATCAGGATCTGACCCTGGCGTTTCAGCGGGCGGGTTGGCGGGTCGAGTTCGATTCGGCTGCACGCGCCTACACAGAGGCGCCCGACACGGTCAGGGGTCTGCTCAATCAGCGCTTTCGATGGTCGTTCGGCACGCTGCAATGTCTGTGGAAACACCGCGCAGGATTGTTCAGCGTCAAGCGTCCGATACTGGGGTTCGTCGCCCTGCCCCAGATTTGGCTGTTTCAGATCGTACTGACGGTCGCAGCACCGCTCGTTGACTTGGCTATCGTCTCGTCGCTCGGCTGGGCGATCTACGCGCGCGCCTATCATCCAGCCGAATGGTCTCCCGACGACACCCTGCGATCGGTGTTCTATTGGGCCGCCTTCATATTTCTGGATCTCTCCGCCGGCGCGCTCGGCATGTCGCTTGAGCGAAAGGCGCCATGGCGCGACCTGGTCTGGTTGCCGATCCAGCGCTTCGGCTACCGCCAGCTAATGTACTATGTCGTGGTGAAATCGGTTGTCACCGCCATTCGGGGCTATCGTGTCGGCTGGGGCAAGCTTGAGCGTCGCGCGACAGTGGTGATGGGCAGGGGGGCGTGACTGCCGCCCCGGCGTGTCGCCCCGGCGTTGCGCGTGCGCCCACCGCCGCACTATAACCCGGACCGCATTTCAGGCTGGGCGCCGGCGCGCTGAAAGAGGCCGTTTTTCAAATGAATATTCATGAGCATCAGGCCAAGGCCGTTCTCGCCGGGTACGGCGTGCCCGTGCCGCGAGGGTATCCGGCCTTTTCGGTAGAGGAAGCCGTCGCGGCCGCGGAGAAACTCGGGGGCGCGCTCTGGGTAGTCAAGGCGCAGATCCACGCCGGCGGTCGCGGGAAGGGGGGCGGCGTCAAGCTGGCCCGGTCAATCGAGGAACTCCGCGCGGAAGCCGCCGTCATGCTCGGCATGACGCTGGTGACTCACCAGACCGGCCCCAAAGGCCGAGTCGTGCGTCGACTATATATCGAGGAGGGCGCCGCCATCGAGCGCGAACTCTATCTGTCGCTGCTCGTGGACCGCGAGACCAGCCGCGTAGCTGTGGTCGCCTCGACCCAAGGCGGCATGGACATCGAGCAGGTCGCGCGGGACACACCAGAGGCGATCGTCACCTTTTCGATCGATCCGGCGACCGGTCCCTGGGCTCATCACGCCGCGTCGCTCGCCAAGACGCTGGGGCTGACCGCGGATAGCGCCAAGCAAATGCGCAATCTGCTTCCGGCTCTCTACAAGGCCTTCGTCGAAACGGACATGAGCCTATTGGAGGTCAATCCGCTTATCGTTACGGCGGATGGGCGGCTGGCCGTGCTCGATGCGAAAGTTTCGTTCGACGACAACGCCCTCTTTCGCCATCCACAGCTGGCAGCGCTGCGGGACGAGACCGAGGAGGACGCCAAGGAAATCGAGGCAGCCAGGCACGGTCTTTCCTACATCGCCCTTGACGGAGAGATCGGCTGCATGGTCAACGGCGCCGGGCTGGCCATGGCCACCATGGACATCATCAAGCTCTATGGTGCCGAGCCGGCGAATTTTCTCGACGTCGGGGGCGGCGCCTCGAAGGAGAAGGTTACCGCCGCATTCAAGATCATCACCGCAGACCCCAATGTTAAAGGCATACTGGTCAACATTTTCGGAGGTATCATGCGCTGCGACATCATCGCTGAGGGGGTCGTCGAAGCTGTCAAGGAAATGGGGCTGAAGGTTCCGCTTGTCGTTCGATTGGAGGGAACCAACGTCGATCTGGGCAAGCAGATCATCTCGGAGAGCGGCCTCAACGTCATTGCCGCCAACGACCTCGCCGATGGGGCGCAAAAGATCGTTCTCGCCGTGCGCAAGGCTGCCTAACGAACGCTGGACCAGATCGCTTTGCGCTTGGCTGACGCATGGCTTATGCATTTTCCACAGGGACCAAGCCGAAGTCAGAGTCTTCAAGGAATTTACGCGTGAACTGGATCGCCACCTCTATCGTAGCCGTCGCATGCGCCGCCCTCGCCGCCCCAGCCGGCGCGGTTACCTCGGACCAGGCGTTCGGCGCCTTTCGGGGTCTGTGCGCCGACACTGGAGCGGACTATGTGGCCGTCGTCGCAGCCGCCAACGCCGCGGACTGGAAGCCCACGGAAATTCTTGCCGACACGATGAAGGGCGTTTCAGTGACCGACAAAGTTTCACGGGCAAAGGTTTTCGACGACGGGAGCTTGACGGTGTTTGCCTGGCGCGGCCTGACCGCCAGCAATGTGAAGGTCAGCGATTGCGCGATGCGCGTCGACAAGGCAAACTTCGGAGACCTTCAGGCGCGCAGCCAGTCGTGGCTGGGCATCCCCCCGCAGCAGGCGACGTCCGAGAAGGCAATCTTCCGATTCACCGACGAGGCGGGCGCCCATCGAGCCCTGTCGCCGCCGGACTTCGATGGCGCGGCGGCGGGCGCGGGCCTGGAGATCCTCACCGTAACGCGGGACGGAACCGGGGCGACTCTCGACCTGATAAAATTCAAGAAATAGCGGTTCCCAAACGCCGCCATCGGGGCTTTACCGGCTCCACATCCAAGCGAGACCCATGTCCATTCTTGTCGGCCAACAGACGCGCGTCATCTGCCAGGGGATGACCGGCGCCCAGGGCGCCTTCCATACCGAGCAGGCGATCGCCTACGGCACTTTGATGGTCGGCGGCGTGTCGCCTGGCAAAGGCGGCTCGACGCAGATGGGCCTGCCGGTGTTCGACACCGTCGCCGAAGCGGTGGCCGCGGCGCAGCCCGACGCCAGCGTAATCTACGTGCCGCCAGCCTTCGCCGCCGACGCGATACTCGAGGCCATCGATGCCAATATCGGCCTGATCATTTGCATCACCGAGGGCATTCCGGTCCAGGACATGATCGTCGTCAAGCGCGCCCTCACCGGCTCGCGGTCTCGCCTCATCGGCCCCAACTGCCCAGGCGTACTGACCCCGGGGGCTTGCAAGATCGGGATCATGCCTGGAAGCATCTTCAAACAGGGTTCGGTAGGTGTCGTTTCCCGGTCCGGAACCCTGACCTACGAAGCGGTTTTTCAAACCACCGAGGTCGGCCTTGGCCAGACGACCGCCGTGGGCATCGGCGGCGATCCGGTGAAGGGGACCGAATTCATCGAGATATTGGAGATGTTTTTGGCCGATCCCGCCACCCAGTCCATCGTCATGATTGGAGAGATCGGGGGATCGGGCGAAGAAGACGCCGCGCAATTCATCGCTTCCTCACGCGTCAAGAAGCCCATGGTCGGCTTCATCGCCGGACGCACCGCGCCCCCTGGGCGAAGGATGGGCCATGCCGGCGCAATCATTTCCGGCGGCAAAGGCGGCGCCGACGACAAGATCGCCGCCCTTGAAGCGGCGGGCGTTCGCATAGCGCCATCCCCCGCAGCCCTTGGCCATACCTTGGTCGAACTGCTGAAAGAGTCGTAGCGGGCGCCTATCTAACAGACGCGCCGGGCCCCAACTTCGAACGGGCGCTTATTGGGCGCGTTGAAGACTGCGAGAGGATCATGGCGGACGACGCGGGCCAACTTAACGCGGTTCTGGCCGAGACATCGTTTCTTTACGGCGCCAACGCCGGCTTCGTCGAGGATCTGTATGCGCGGTGGTCAAGCGACCCCGGCTCGGTCGAAACCTCCTGGCGCGCGTTCTTTGCCTCGCTTCCCGACGGGTCCCCCGCCGCTGTCCGGCCACCCTCCTGGGCCCCCGCCCCGCAGGCCGGTCCCCGGCCCGAGTGGCTGTCGGCGATCGACGGACTCTGGCCGGCAATAGAAGCCAAACTCGAAAATCGCATCGCGGACTTGGCGCCCGCGCTTAGCGCCAGTGAGATTAGGTCGCGCACGCTCGATTCGCTCCGGGCGATCATGATGATCCGCGCTTATCGGATGCGGGGGCACCTGAAAGCCAATCTCGATCCGCTTGGCCTGGCGGTGACGGCCGGCGACGCCAGCGAACTGGACCCGGCCAACTATGGATTTTCCGAAGGCGACTTCGACCGGCCGATCTTCCTTGATTTCGTCATGGGTCTGGAGAACGCGACCGTTCGCGAGATCCTGGAATTGCTCAAACGGACCTACTGCGGCGCTCTTGGACTGCAATACATGCACATCAGCGACCGCGCCGAACGGGCGTGGCTGCAACAGCGTATCGAGGGTCGCGACAAGGAAATCAGCTTCACCCGCGAAGGCAAGATCGCCATACTGAAGAAGCTCATCGAAACCGAAGGTTTCGAGCGGTTCCTGCATAAACGGTTTCCTGGCACCAAGCGCTTTGGCCTGGACGGGGCCGAGGCCGCGGTGCCTGCCCTCGAACAAGTCATCAAGCGCGGCGGAGCTTTGGGCGTCAAAGACATCGTCATCGGCATGCCGCATCGGGGCCGGTTGAACGTGCTGGCGGCGGTTATGGCCAAGCCATACAGGGCCATGTTTCATGAATTCCAGGGCGGCTCGTCCTTGCCGTCCGACATAGAGGGGTCCGGCGACGTCAAGTACCATCTGGGCGCATCGTCCGACCGGGCCTTCGACGGCAATTCGGTGCACCTGTCGCTCACCGCCAATCCCAGCCACCTGGAGATTGTCAACCCGGTGGTGCTCGGCAAGGCGCGGGCAAAACAGGCTTTCGCCCTGCGCGAAAATCCAGGCCTCGGACGAGGCCATGTACTGCCGTTGCTGATGCACGGGGACGCGGCGTTCGCGGGCCAGGGGGTTGTCGCCGAGTGCTTCAACCTGATGGGGGTGCGCGGTTATCGCACCGGTGGCGCGATCCATTTCATCGTCAACAACCAGATCGGATTCACCACCAGCCCAAGCTACAGCCGCACCAGCCCCTATCCCTCCGACAGCGCCCTGATGGTCGAGGCGCCGATTTTCCACGTCAATGGCGATGATCCCGAGGCGGTGGTGTTCGCCGTCAAACTGGCGACTGAATACCGCCAGCAGTACGGCAAGGACGTCGTCATCGACATGTTCTGCTATCGCCGGTTCGGTCACAACGAGGGCGACGATCCGACGATGACCCAGCCCTTGATGTACCTGAAGATCAAGGACCATCCGTCGACCAGGGACATCTACGCAGAGCGACTGATTGCCGAAGGCGTGGCGAGCCGCGCCGAGTTCGACGGCTGGGTGGCCGACTTCAACGCCATGCTTGAGGCCGAGTTCGAAGCCGGCAAGACCTTTCACGCCGATAAGGCGGACTGGCTCGACGGCAAGTGGGTGGGGCTGGCGCTGCCGGCGGGGGAAGACCGCCCGGGCAACACCGCCGTCCCTGTTCAGAAGCTGCGCGATCTGGGTCTGAAGTTCACCAGCTTTCCCAGCGACCTAGATATTCACAAGACGGTTGGACGGGTGATCGGCCAGCGCCGATCGACCATCGAGGCGGGGGCGAACATCGATTGGTCAACTGCCGAGCACCTCGCCTT
Source organism: Caulobacteraceae bacterium (assembly GCA_043746375.1). Classification (GTDB taxonomy): domain Bacteria; phylum Pseudomonadota; class Alphaproteobacteria; order Caulobacterales; family Caulobacteraceae; genus Acaudatibacter. Next base: position 8,495 of record JAYTRF010000193.1, read on the forward strand.
CGCAACCCTGCTCGACCAGGGCTTCCCAGTGCGGTTGTCGGGTCAGGATACGGTGCGCGGCACCTTCGTCCAAAGGCACTGCGACCTTGTCGACCAATCCACAGAAGCCCATTACACGCCGCTTTCGAACCTGCGGCCGGGGCAGGCCCATTTCGAGGTGCTCGATTCGCCATTGTCGGAAGAGGCCGTGCTGGGGTTCGAATATGGATTTTCGCTGGCCGATCCCAACACCATGACCGTCTGGGAAGCGCAGTTCGGCGATTTCGCCAATGGGGCGCAGGTGGTCATCGACCAGTTCATCTCGTCCGGGGAGCGCAAGTGGCTGCGGATGTCCGGCTTGGTGCTGCTGCTGCCCCACGGATACGAGGGCCAGGGACCTGAACACTCGTCCGCTAGGCTCGAGCGGTATTTGCAGCTGTGCGCGGAGGACAATCTGCAAGTGGCGAACTGCAGCACTCCCGCCAACTATTTCCACATCCTGCGCCGCCAGATGCTGCGCGAATTTCGAAAACCCCTGATCTTGATGACCCCGAAGTCTCTGCTCCGGCACAAGAAGGCGGTTTCGAAGCTGGCGGACATGGCGGAAGGATCCTCATTCCACCGCGTGCTCGCCGATGATGCGCAAACCGGCGAACTGACCACCGTGCGGCTGCAGGCGGACGACCGCATCCGACGGGTAATTCTTTGCGCGGGGAAGGTCTACTACGACCTGCTCGAGGAGCGCGAGAAGCGTGGCGTCGACGATGTCTACCTGATGCGTCTTGAGCAGTTCTATCCGTGGCCGATGAAGTCGCTCAGCACCGAACTGGCGCGCTTCACCGCCGCCGAACTGGTCTGGTGCCAGGAGGAGCCGAAGAACATGGGGGGCTGGACGTTCGTCGATCCGTGGCTTGAGCTTACCCTTGGCAAGATGGCGGTTTCGGCCAAGCGCGCACGGTATGTTGGCCGCCCCGCTTCGGCGTCTACCGCCGCGGGTCTGATGAGCCGGCACGCCAAGGAAATGGCGACTTTCCTGGCGTCGGCGTTTGCCTGAACATCTACACCCCGTAGCTCCAATGCCGCCTTTGTAGGACCTGCAAGATGACCGACATCATGACTCCGGCTCTGGGCGAATCGGTAACCGAGGCGACGGTGGCCCGGTGGACCAAGAAGGCTGGGGATCGGGTGAAGCGCGACGAAATCGTTGTCGAACTGGAAACCGACAAGGTCAGCCTGGAGGTCGCGGCTCCGGAAGACGGCGTGCTCAACGAGATAAGCGTCGAGGAGGGTGCAACGGTGACCCCGGGACAGATGCTTGGCCGCATCGGCGCCAGCGCAGTCCCTCAACGAGAGCCGGCCCCAGCGCGGCAGTTAGAGGGGGCCGCCCCTGGGGCGGCCAAGCCGCCAGAGCGCGACCCTATGTCACCGTCTGGCCTTGCTCCCTCGGTGGCCCGCATCGTGGCGGAAAATGCGCTCGATCCCGCGTCGATCAAAGGCGCGGGCAAGGACGGCCGGATCACCAAGGGCGACGCTATGGCCGCTCTCGACGCGCGCGCGGCCAAGCCGGTCTCGCCCGTGGCGCCGCCCCCGACACGCGATGTCCACGAACGCGAAGAACGTGTGCGGATGAGCAGACTTCGGCAAACAATCGCCCGCCGGCTCAAAGAGGCGCAGCAATCCGCCGCCATGCTGACGACATTCAACGAGGTCGATATGGGCGCCGTGATGTCGCTCAGAAGTCAGTACAAGGACGTCTTCGAGCGCAAGCACGGGGTCAAGCTTGGGTTCATGGGATTCTTCGTCAAGGCGTGCGTGGCGGCGTTGAAGGCTGTTCCGGCCGTCAATGCCGAGATCGACGGCCAGGACCTGATCTACAAAAACCACTACGATATCGGCGTCGCCGTCGGCACTGAAAAGGGCCTCGTGGTGCCGGTAGTCCGGGGCGCCGACGAACGTGGGCTGGCGGACATCGAGCGGGAGATCGCAGCGCTCGGCAAAAAGGCCCGCGATGGCGCGCTGGCCATCGAGGATCTCCAGGGAGGCACCTTCACGATATCCAACGGCGGCGTTTATGGCTCGCTGATGTCGACACCAATTCTCAACGCCCCGCAGTCGGGAATCCTGGGAATGCATAAGATCCAGGACCGGCCGATCGCGGTTGACGGGCAGGTGGCAATCCGGCCGATGATGTACTTGGCCTTGTCTTACGATCACCGCGTCGTCGACGGCCAGGGCGCGGTGACCTTTCTGGTCAACGTCAAGGAACACATCGAAGACCCGCGCCGCCTGCTTTTGGATATCTAGGTCTCGGGTCGGCCCGCGATGCGTTTGACTCCACGTCAGCGCTGGTCGTGGTTTGCGCATGTGTTCAAGGCCGCGACCCAACAGCACCACACAAGCTTACGTCCTCTGCTGGCGCCCCATATCCCTTACGACGCGGTGGTCGTCGACGCCGGCGCGCATGCTGGCCAGTTCGCCAAGATGGCGCCTCGCGGCAGCATCTACGCCTTTGAGCCCGCGCCGTACGCGAGGTCAGTGATGGCGCCGGCTCTGCGACTTTCCGGACTGCGGAACATCATGGTCATCGCCGCGGGACTGTCGGATGCTCCGGGCGAACTGACATTGCACACTACCGTCAAGCCGAGCGGCAGTCTTGGGTTCGGAACCGCCCATCTGGGCCAAGATGACGGTCTCTCACCGGCTGTGAACCAGACAGTATCGCTCGTCACACTGGATGACTTCGTCAGGGTTCGCAATTTCGAGCGCCTGGACTTCATTAAAGCCGACGTCGAGGGGTGGGAATTGCATGTGCTCCGGGGCGCGGGGGCTACCTTGCGGCGGTTTCTGCCCGCGCTGATGCTTGAGGTCGACGATGCATTTCTGATGCGGGCCGGCGACTCAGCGCCGACGCTGTTCGAATGGCTAGCCGAAATTGGCTATCGAGGCTTTCAGCTCCCCTCCCTGATCGCGGCGCCAACCTACACGGTTGCGGGCGACTATCTGTTCCTTGCCGTTGCGCAGGACTGACCTGCAGCCAACGATCACCTATATGCGGTTCATGTAAGTAACGGCGGGCGCGCCGGGGGCGTTTATGGCAGATTACGACATCATCGTTATCGGGGGCGGTCCTGGCGGATATAACGCCGCCATTCGCGCCGCCCAGTTGGGCCTCAAGGCCGCCTGCGTGGAGAGGCGCCCTGCCCTGGGGGGGACATGCCTCAACGTCGGCTGCATTCCCTCCAAGTCTCTCCTTCACGCCTCCGAATTGTTTGCGATGGCCCAAAACGACTTTGCCGGCATGGGTATCGAGGTCGCCCCCACGCTCAACCTCGGCGCGATGATGGCCCGCAAAGCGCATTCGGTCAGCCAACTCACCAAAGGCGTCGAATTCCTGTTCAAGAAGAACAAGATCGACTGGCTTCGCGGGTCTGGGCGCATTGCTGGGCCCGGCAAGGTTGAGGTCCGCGACGACCTCGGCGCTGTGACCGCCTTTGGCGCGACATCAATCGTGATCGCAACCGGCTCGCAACCGGCAAACCTTCCGGGCGTGACGGTGGATCAGAAACGGATCGTCGATTCAACCGGGGCTCTTGACCTGGCCAAGGTGCCAGCCAGCCTCGTGGTCATTGGCGCAGGCGTCATCGGTCTGGAACTCGGCTCGGTGTGGCGGCGTCTTGGGGCAAAGGTCACGATCGTCGAGTACCTCGATCGGATCACGCCCGGCGTGGATGGCGAAACAGCCAAGGCGCTGCAGCGGACGTTGGCCAAACAGGGCATCACCTTTCGCCTGGGCGCCAAGGTTCTAGGCGCGGCCGAGAAGGGCGACGCGGTGGCGCTGCGCCTCGAACCGGTCGCCGGCGGAGCGGCGGAAACCATGAACGCCGACATCGTCCTTGTGGCCGTGGGTCGGTGTCCGTACACGGACGGTTTGGGTCTCGAAAACGCGGGCGTGACCACCGATGCCCGCGGCTTCATTGAAACGACAGCCTTTCGAACCAGCGCGCCCGGCATCTTCGCCATCGGAGACGTTACCCACGGGCCGATGCTGGCCCACAAGGCCGAGGACGAGGCGATCGCCTGTGTGGAAATCATCGCCGGAAAGGCGGGCCACGTAAACTATGGCGTCATCCCAAACGTCATCTACACCTTACCTGAGGTGGCCTTCGTCGGGCGAACGGAAGAGGAACTGAAAGACGCGGGCATCGCCTACAAGGTCGGCCAGTTTCCTTTCAGCGCCAATGCCCGCGCCAAGCTCAATGGCGAGGCGGAAGGCTTCGTCAAGGTGCTGGCCGACGCCGGAACCGATCAGATTCTTGGCGTGCACATGATCGGCCCCAACGTAAGCGAAATGATCGCGGAGTACTGCGTGGCGATGGAATTCTCCGCCGCGTCCGAAGACGTCGCGCGCACCTGTCATCCCCATCCGACGCGATCTGAAGCTCTTCGCCAAGCCGCAATGGCCGTCGAGGGCTGGGCGATGCAGGCGTGAAGCCGCCCATTCAGGCGTGCGGGTGGGCTTTGGCGTAAGCGCCCAAGAGAGCGGCGGCGTCAACCTCCGTATAGCGCTGGGTCGTGGAGAGCGACGCGTGGCCGAGCAGTTCCTGGATCGAGCGTAGGTCGGCCCCGGCGCCCAGAAGATGGGTGGCGAAGGAATGGCGGAGCGCATGCGGCGTTGCCCGATCGGCAAGCCCCAGATGACCCCTCAGGCGCTGCACCGTCGCCTGCACATGCCGGGGGCCAAGGACACCACCCCGCGCAGCGCGAAACAGCCGCGCGTCCGTCGCCAGCACAAACGGCATGACGGCCAGGTAGTGGTCGACCGCCGCACGCACGGCGGGCAAAACCGGCACTAGGCGCACCTTGGCGCCTTTGCCGCGAATACGCAGAGACGAAGCCAGGGGGGCGTCGCCTCGCGTCAACGACAGCGCCTCCGATATGCGCAGACCGCATCCATAGAGGAGGGTCAAGACGGCTTGGTCGCGAGCACCGGTCCAATCTGATCGGGCTTTGGAGGCGGCCTCCCTCAAGAGCCCGCGAGCCTCGCCCTCTGTGACCGGCCTTGGCGCTCCGGGCTTGATCCGCGGGCCTCTGACCAGAGCCAGGAACGGATTTGGGCATTGCAGCCGGACATCAACGAAGCGGTGAAATCCGCGAATGGCGGAGAGGGCTTGCGACAATGATCTTGGGGAGAGCGGTATGTCGCCGCCTCTGCGGGAGGCGAGGTAGGCGCGCAGCTCCGCAGCGCTGACACCGCCAAGTTCGGCCAAGCCGATCACTTCACCGCGGTGCAACTCCAGAAACTTGAGATAGGCTGTAACACAGCCGCCGTATGCCTCGATGGTCCGGCCGCTCGCCCGGCGCTCGAGGGCGAGATATTCCAGCCACCGGCCAAGCACTTCGCGGGCGGTCACCCGGGCGGCCAGCGTTCGGCGGTGCGCTCGACCACCCTGGCCAGAAAGATCAGCAGGTCGACGCCCATGTCGGCGGCGAAGGCGTGAGGGTCTGTCGCACCAAAGGCGATCACTCCGCTTCGCAACGGCGTCCACAGCGAAAGTCTAACCAGAGCCACGCTGCAGATCGATCTGGCGTCGGCGCCAAACAACCCCAGGGCCGTCGGGGCTTGGCCAACCAGGGTCATATTGCCTGATCCAAGCACCATATCCACCTGGCCTTTCGCCAGAACGCGCCACCCGGCGGGAGTTTCGTGCGGACCCTCGATGGCCAAGACACCAGCGGACAGTTCGAAATGCGCGCGCGCCATCACGGCGACATGGTTCGCGAGTTCGGTGTTGTCGCGCGCGGCCAGCAAGTCGACGACCGCTGCATGGGTCTTGCTCTGGGCGCCAAAATTCGCCCGCGCCACGCCCTCGAGGCGAAGACGCGCGCTCGACTCGCGTTTGTGGGCCGCGTTAACGCGGGACAAGGCGAGCGGGCCAAAATCGATAACGTTGGCCTCATCGAGGCGCAAACCTAACTCCGCCAGCAGGGCGGGGTCGTCCCGCACCAGGCGCGGATTGGCCCTCAGCAACTGCTTTACGGCACTGTCCTCGTCTCCCGCTCGGCGGGCGGGAATCTGCTCCATCTCGATCGACATCGTCCCCCGACGTTCACGCGTGACCGGACAAGCCGGTGTTAGCGATCATCAACGCCCTGGCCAGTTAATGCTGGTTGAACGCCTTCCACGCGGAGGGAACGCGACAGAGGCCTGACGGGGGCGGTATGAGGTGGGGCGTGGCGCTACCTCCTTCTCAACCGTCAGGCCAAACGACATCCGACACGCCCGCGAGCGCGACAATCCGGCGAATCGCCCAAGTGCTGCTGCCCATGCCCTTGCCGGAGGCCTTCGACTATGCCGAGCCCGACGGGCTGAATCTCGCCGCCGGTGACTTGGTGGCGGTCCCGCTAGGGCCCCGGTTGGTGCGCGGCGTCGTGGCGGGCTTTCGAGGCGGGGCCGGGGTCAATCGCCCGCTCAAGGAAGTCGCCGAGCGCCTCGATGAGGCGCCTCTGCCCCCCCGCACCTTGGAGTTCGTGCTCTGGGCGGCGCACTACGCCGTCGACATGCCGGGCCAGCCGCTGGCCATCGCCCTTCGCGGTCTGAACGGCCCGCGGTCCAAGCCCATCACAAGACTGGTTCCGAGTGGCCGGGCGCCCAGCCGGATGACGCCAGCGCGCGCACGTGTGATGACGGCAGCCCTCACGCCATCGACTTCGGCCGACCTAGCCCGCGCCGCGAAGGTATCGCCGGCGGTGGTTCGGGCCCTGGTCCGGGAAGGGGTGCTGTCCAGCCTGCTGGTCGACGGCCAAGGTTCGTTCATCGACCCAGACCCCAACCGGCCGGGCGCTCGCCTGAATGCGAGCCAGACGGCCGCTGCGGCGGCCCTGAAGGCGATCATCGCCAAAGGCGAGTTCGAGCCGGTGCTGCTGGATGGGGTGACGGGTTCGGGCAAGACCGAGGTCTACCTTGAGGCGGCGGCAGCTGCGCTGTTGGCTGACTCGACCGCGCAGGTGCTGGTGCTCCTGCCTGAGATCGCACTCACCTCAGCGGTCATCGATCGATTCGCCGACCGCTTTGGCGCGGCCCCAGAGGAGTGGCACTCCGCGGTTCCCGGCGCGCGCCGTCGCCGGACGTGGGAGAGGCTGGCAAGGGGCGGTGCGCGGATCGTCATTGGGGCCCGGTCGGCGCTGTTCCTGCCGTTTGTGAACCTCAGGCTGATCGTCGTCGATGAGGAGCATGACGGGTCCTACAAACAGGAAGACGGCTTCATCTATCAGGCGCGGGATCTGGCGGTGGTCAGGGCCAAAATCGAAAATTGTGTCCTTGTCCTGGCCTCGGCGACGCCGTCGCTGGAGACCCTGTGGAACGCCCAGGCCGGACGCTACCGTTGGCTGCGGCTTGCGGACCGTCATGGGGCCGCGCGCCTGCCGGCGACCGAACTGATCGATCTACGCCTCAACCCTCCCCCGCCTGGGCGCTGGCTGTCTCCCACGCTGGTCCAAGAAATGGCGATTACTCTCGAGCGGCGCGAACAGGTCCTGCTGTTTCTGAACCGCCGCGGCTATGCGCCGCTCGTCCTCTGCCGCGCCTGCGGCGAGCGGATGAAGGCCCCCGACACCGACTCCTGGTTGGTCGAACATCGCTACAGCGGCCGGCTGGTCTGCCATCTGACCGGGTTTTCCATGGCGCGCCCCGATCGGTGTCCCGCCTGCGGAGCCAAGGACGCCCTGGTCTCGATCGGCCCCGGGGTCGAGCGAGTGGCCGAGGAGGCTCAGGCACTGTTTCCGAAAGCGCGCCTGGCGGTGTTCTCGTCGGACACCATTGCGGATGCTGCCGCGGCCAAGGTGCTGATCGCCGCCATGACCGCTGGCGAATACGACATCCTGGTTGCGACGCAGGCGGCCGCCAAGGGCCACAATTTTCCCAACCTCACCCTGGTCGGGGTAGTCGATGCCGACCTTGGCCTTCGCGGCGGCGATCTTCGCGCAGCCGAGCGCACCTATCAGCTGTTGACGCAGGTGTCGGGCCGAGCCGGCCGCGACCAGCTGCCAGGTCGCGCGCTGGTCCAGACCTGGGCCCCCGAACACGCCGTGATGCAGGCTCTGAGGCGCGGCGATCGCGAGGATTTCATCGCCGTGGAGATGGGAGAACGAGAGGCGGTGGGCCTGCCGCCCTTTGGGCGACTGGCGGCGATAATCGCCTCCGGCCCCGATCTCTCAGTGCTGGAGGCCTATGTTCAGGCGCTCGCCGCGGCAGCGCCTAATGCGAACGGCCTCGAAGTCTACGGGCCTGCGGACCCGCCGTTCGCCCTGGTGCGCGGCCGGCGGCGAAAGCGGTTTCTGGTCCGCGCCGACAGGGCGGTCGACCTGCAGGGGTTTCTGGCTGCCTGGCGAGCTCGAGTTAAACGGCCATCCTCGGTTCGCCTGACCATCGACCTAGACCCCTACAGCTTCCTGTAGGCGACCGGCGCGACCCCGCGCGGATCGCCTGGCCCTCGGCGTGATTTTTGCAGCGTTTGCCCAAAATGGTCCACCTCTGCGTGGCCACGGGGAGTTCGATGCGCGACGGCGAGACCATCAAGCCCCTGACCAGTCTGCGCTTCTTTGCCGCTCTCTGGGTGGTGCTCTATGCCTATTGGCCCGATCTTGCGACGCACTGGACGCCGGTAATCGTGCAGCGGGGCTATCTCGGGGTCGAGCTGTTTTTCACCTTGTCCGGCTTCATCCTCTGCCACGTGTACCTCAGCCGCGTCGAGGAGGGGCGTTTCCGCTACCGGGCGTTTTTGTGGGCCAGGCTCTCGCGGATATATCCCCTTCATCTGGCGACCCTGGCGTCGGTCGGTCTATTGGCCGGCGCGGCTTTGTTCGCTGGCCGAAAGATCGATCCCAACATTCTCGCCTGGTCAGATCTTCCCGCCAACCTATTGCTGGTGCACGCCTGGGGTTTCGCCAAGGTGGCCGGCTGGAACCATTCGTCATGGTCGATATCGGCCGAGTGGTTCGCCTATCTGTGTTTCCCAGGGTTCGCCTGGGCGGCTCTGAGGCTGCGACGGCGGCCGTGGCTGGCGTTCGGCGCAGCCCTGCTTCTGCTCTGTGTTCTCTATCCGGGGTTCGAGGCGCTCGCGCGCTTCCCCCTGACCCAGGCCACCATCGCCTGGGGCGCCTTGCGGATCATCCCCTGCTTTTTGCTTGGTTGCGCGACCTTCCTCATCTGGCGCTACGCCGCGGCGGATCGCCGCAAGCCTTCCGCCTTGGCGGCCGCGGTCGCGGTCGCCGCGAGCGTGATCGCGGTCCAGATGGGGGTGCCCGACGCAGTGGTGGTGGCATGCTTCGCAGGACTGATTTTCACCCTGGCAAACCTTGCGAAGGGCGGAGAAACCGTGGCAAGCCACCCGGTATTTGTATATTTGGGTGAGATAAGCTATTCGACATACATGCTATTTGTGCCGTGGCAGCTTGTTTTCGTCAACATGGCCGCTATTATCCTGCACCTTCCAGACAAATTACTTCCGTGGTACATTTGGTTGATCTTTATTGTTTGCTTGGGCCCGCTTTCCGCAGCGTCGTATCACCTAGTGGAAAATCCGGCCAGGCAGGGAATGAAACGGTGGGCGAAACGCCCATTGGGCGCGCGACCTGCGACCCTTAGTCCGGGGTAAACACTCTTTTCATAGGCGTGAGGCAAGGCTATCCCAGGCGCAGTTGTCCGGGGGAGTAACCCATAAAATGCCCAAACGGGTTAGAACCGTAGTCGGTTCCGTGCTCATCGCGGCGATGATGTGTTTGAGCCCGGCGGCCGCATCCGCCCAGTCCTACTGGCAGTGTGTACCCTTCGCCCGGCTGATGTCGGGCATCCAGATTTTTGGCGACGCGCATACCTGGTGGCAACAGGCCGCCGGCCATTACGCGACCGGGTTTGCCCCCAAGTCCGGCGCGGTGTTGTGTTTCAGGCCAACCGGCCGGATGCGCCTTGGCCATGTCGCCGTGGTCAGCCAGGTCCTCACCGACCGGATCATTCAGATCACCCACGCGAACTGGTCGCTGATCGATGGTGAGCGTGGTCACGTCGAAAAGAACGTCACCGTGGTCGATGTGTCGCCGGCCGGCGACTGGAGCCAGGTGAAGGTTTGGAACGACCCTTCCCGCAATCTGGGTACGACGGTCTATCCGACCTATGGCTTCATTTATCAGGACGCTTCCGCAAAGATGGCGTCCGGGTTCGCGGCCGCGCAGACCGCCGCGCTGAACATGGCCCAGACCGCCGCCAATCAGGTTGTCGCAGCCGTCCGTCCTGGGGCGTCGCCACTTGGCATGCTCGGCCAGGCTGCGGATTCCACCGATCGCATTGCTGCTCTGATCGAAATTGCGACCGGCGGCGGCGACCGCCGCTAGGATCGCGACGTTCCGGGCCTCACCTTAGGCTGAGGTGCTCGACCGTGCAGCCACTTTGCGCCTCTATTCGCTCGTAGATTACCAAGCGATGGCAACGCCCGGGGTCGGCTTCGTAACAAAGCAGCGCCGATCGGGCTTTTTGCGCCATCTCCATAGCCTGGGCGAGTTGCAGTTGCGCGGCTGGCTCGGCCAAATGCTCCTCGAAGATTTTCCGCATTTCAGCAATACGCCCGGCGCGCGCGGCCTCGCGCCCCGCCTTGGGCGTGCCGAGCTCGCGCAGATGAACATAGTTGATCCCCGCCTCGCCTAAACTGGCGGCAAGCAAGGACTTCGAGAACCCCGCGCGGCGCGACGAGGCGACGGCGCGCACATCGATCACCAGTTCCACGCCCGCTTTCGTCAGCACCTCAATCACCCGCGCCTGCGGTGCTGACTCATAGCCAACCGTGAAGAGCTTCACGGGTTTACCACGGCGTCGTCGCCGTCAGCGACCCTTCCGCCGCGCAAGCTGGGGCGCTGGGCGCAGCGTTCCTCAGGTTCGCCATTTCCACCCTGGCTAGGTCCATGTCGGAACGAAAGGTCCGGTCGCCATGCAGCGCCGCGACCAGGGCGGCCGCATTTGTCCGGCCGGCGTCGACCGCGCTGGCGTTATGGACCCCGCAGACGACCCGGCTTTCACCGAATGCACGGGCGCGGCTAAGCACCTGCGCCGCCCGGTCTGGGGCCAGTTCGGCGATTATCAGACCGAGGGTCCAACTCCAGGTAGAGTGGCCGGAGGGATAGTCAGGACTGGCGGCGAGGCCTGCAGTCCTTGGCACGCAGATTTCGCCACGGTCGATAAGAAACGGCCGCTGGCGGCGGTAGAGCGCCTTGGGCCTGTTCACCGCAGCCAGGACGTCGAACCGCAAACGCATGAAAATCGCATTGAGCCGCGGGGCCGAAGCGGGATTGAGGCGCACTCCGACGGCGCAGCTGAAATCCGCCATCATCGCTGGAATCGCTTCATTGACGTCCCGCTGCGCCAGCGCCCAGCGGGGCGTGCCAGCAAGCGAGCGCGTCGCTCGGAAGATCGCGCGATCGGCCGTGGCCGTGGCGGACCCAGCGGCGGGCGCCGGCGCGAGAATCAGGGCGGTGTCGGGTTTCTCGGCGCCGTCAAGGTATCCGATGCTACCGCTGTCCTGAGCGGCGGCGACGGCGCAGAATAGAAGACTGACGGCGACAGTGGTCCAGGCGAGCGATTTGCGGCTGCGCATCTTTGGTCTAGCCCCCGCTCGCGAACAAATCAGCCCAGCGGCGTTGGGTGCGCCCCCGCCAGCCGCCTCGGTGATAGACGTCCGAGACGATCAGCGGCACCACGGTCGTCGCCTCGGCGAACACCATCTGCTCGTGCGTCACGTCCACCTTGCCCCAGGAACACGCCTCTTTGAGCGTCGATGACGAGCAGGCGCCGTCGCGCACGTCCGCGACGGTGATCTGCACCGCGTATTTGTGCATCTCCGCGTCGAGGCCGAGGATCTCGGCACAAACCACCGTGTCCTGGGCGAAGTTCTTGGGAACTCCGCCGCCGACCATGAACAGCCCGGTCGTGCCGGCGGCGATCTTGACGTCGGTGAGCTCGCGAAAATCGGCGACCGCATCGATGGTCAGGTAGGGGAGCCCTGCCTTGATGCGCTCGACTTGGTGTTTAACGAGGCCAAAGCCCGCAGAGCTGTCGGTAAAAGCCGGACAGAAGATCGGACAGCCCTGTTCGTAGGCCGTCTGGACAAGGCTGCCGGACTTTTTGGCCTGACCCGCCGCAAGCCATTTGCCGATCTCATGGATAAAGGCGCGCGACGAATAGGGGCGGGGCTCAAGGGCGTCGGCGATCGCCTTGATCGCGGCGTCGCAGGCCTGCAGCTCTTCCTCGTCTATGTAGGTGTCGTAGATTCGGTCGATGTAGACGGCGCGCAGGTCGCGATCGTCGACGTCGCCCTTGGCCTGATAGTGCCGAAATCCGAGGGCTTCGAAAAAATCCATGTCGATTATCGAGGCCCCCGTCGCGACCACGACGTCGGCCATGCCGTAGGTGAGCATGTCGCGCCAGACGTGCATGCAGCCCCCGGCGCTCGTCGAGCCCGCCAGAGTGATCCACACCGAGCAGGCCGGATCTTCGATGGCCATGGCCAGGATGTCGGCGGCGCGGGCGGTGTCGCGCGAGGTGAAGCTCATCTTCCGCATCGCGTCGATCACCGGCCGCGCGTCGTAAGCGGCGATATCGACATGCTCGATGGTGGTCGAGAGCAACTCGGCCTTTGAATTGGCTTGGAGGGCGTTCATCTCTTGCCTGCTACCAGAGCCTGTCCCGTTTTGATGGAATCGTCAAAACGGGAAGAACAGGCTCAACTCTAATACTTGTGAGCACGATTCAGCCTTTTGTCGGTTTCGACAAAAGACATCTCGCTCTAGCGCCGCCGGCGTTTCCTGCCACGGTTTCGCATCAGTTTGACGACCGCAGCGCCCTCGCTCCGCGGCGCGGCGATGGAATGGGGGGCCAGGCCGAACATCGAGGCCATGGGCGCGTCGGCGACCCTCACGGTGTCAGTGTCGCCAAAACCGTTGAAGCGCGTGGCCATGGCCACGCCATAGGCGCCCAGCATGCCGATCTCGATGTAGTCGCCCTCGACGACATCGTCTGGCAGGTGAAACGGGCCCGGCATGACATCGACGGAATCGCAGGTGGGCCCAAAAAATTGGAATGGCCGCATTACCTCAGAAGCCTGGCCGCGAGGCCGGACAAGTTTGGCCGGAAAGGGCCACCTGGAACGGGCCGCGTCGAACAGGGACCCGTAGGCCCCATCATTCAGGTAGAGCGCGTCACCTTTGCGCAGTTCGACGCGGGCGAGCAGGGAAGCGCCCTCGGCGACCAGGGCGCGGCCGGGTTCGCACCAGAGTTCGGTGGTCTCGTGAACCATCATCTCCGAAAAGCCGCGCTCTATGGCCGCAGCATACTCGGCCAGCGGTGGCGGGGTCATTCCAGGATAGACCGAAGGAAACCCGCCGCCGACATCGACGACATCGGCGAAAACACCTGCTCGCACCAAGGCCCTGGAGACCTGCGCCATCGCCGCCTGGAAGGCGGACGGACGCATGCATTGACTGCCGACGTGGAACGAGACGCCCATCAGCTCTTGCGTCGCGCGTCGCCCCGCCAGCAGCAGCGCCGGCGCCGCCTGAGCGTCCGCGCCGAATTTTCCGGTGAGAGCATAGGCGGCTCCCGAAGCCTCGACGCCCAGGCGCACGATCAGGTTGAGATCGCGCGCGCCGCCGGTCGCCTCAAGAATCTTGGCCAACTCCTCATGGGTGTCAAAGGCGAATGTACGAACGGCGTGCTCGTGGTAGGCCAGTGAGATCGCCAGCCGGCTTTTCACCGGATGCATGAAGGCGATCTTCGCCCCCGGGGCGTGAGCGCGCACCAGCTCTATCTCGGGAATCGAGGCAACGTCGAAGCCGTTGACCCCGCCCTCGCCCAGCGCCGCGATTACCCACGGTGAGGGGTTCGCCTTGACGGCGTAGAGGACATCGCCTTGAAAACTGTCGCTGAACCAGCGCGCCGCTACGGCCACGGCGTCCGGCCGCACAAGTGCGACAGGACGTTCGGGCGGCCGCTCGCGGACCAGGTCCAGGGGCGTCTGGTACGTGTGCAATTCACGTAACCCCCCGCAGATTGTTAAACCCAGCCGGCGTTAGCAGCGCTTTTGAGGACATCGGGTCCGCCGGAGCCGTGCGAGATAGGCAAGTTGCGCGGGGATGTAAAGGTCAAACCGCCCACCAGGATCTGCCGCGTCCGGGCGGGTCACCAACGCGGGAAGCCGGTCCAACCGCAATTCGAGACGACGATCGGGTCTCATGAAGGGTTTTCAAGGAAAATGGTGCCTGCCCGGGGCGCGAGCTGTTCGGCCGGTGCGCCGGCGCGCTCAAAGCCGGGACGACCCGTCCGTGACGGTCAGATTTCGCGTCTGGACCGCGAGCGCCTGATCGATATCTATCAGGCGAGGTTCAAAATCGCCGATTGGCAGGAAGCGCTCACATGATCACCCGACGCGCGATCATCGCCTCCGGCGTTGCCTCTGGCGGCATGGTCTTGGGCAGCCTCGCCGCTTGCGGTCGTGGCGGGGATGCTGTTGGCGCGGGTCCGACCGCCCCGATCCGCTTTTCGATCCTTTCTACCGAAGCAGCCGAGACAATGGAGCGATACTGGACGCCAATCCTGGCGGACATGCAGACCGCGATGGGCGTAACCGTCAAACCGTTCTTTTCCAGCAACTACGCGCTTCTGATCGAAGCGATGCAGGCCAAGAAAACCGACCTTGGCTGGTTCTCCAACCATTCGGGGCTGGAGGCCGTGCGCAAGGCGGGCGGCGAGGTGTTCGCCCGCACCTTCGATCCGTCGGGTGTCGATGACTACACCTCCGTGCTGATCGTCAACGCCAGGAGCAGGCTGACGCTGGCGGACGTTTTGCGCTGCGACAGGAAGCTGACCTTCGGCATGGGCGACGCACTCTCGACCAGCGGAACGCTGGCCCCGATGACCTATCTGTTCGCGCCGCGCGACATCCGGCCCGAGGCCTGCTTCAAGACGTTGCGCAGGGGCGCGAGCCACCAGGCCAATCTCTTTGCGGTGGCCGCGGGCCAACTGGACGTGGCGACCAACAGTTCGGGTTCCCTGACGCTCAATCACCAGCGCGGGCGCCCGCAATCGGACCAGGTTAGGGTCATCTGGCGCTCCCCCATGCTACCGCAAGACCCGATCATCTGGCGCAAGGACCTGGACCCGGCGACCAAGGAAAAGCTTCGCCAGTTCCTGCTGACTTATGGACAGGGCTCGTCCGCGCGTGCGGTGCGCCAACGCAGCTACATGGCGAGGCTCAACATCGGCGGCTTCAGGCCGGCTGACGACAGTTTCCTGTTGCCGGTTCGGGAAATGGAAGCCACCGAGTTGTGGCTCGCCGCCAAGGAAGGCGGCGACGAGCGCAAGATTGCCGACGCGCGACGATCGCTAGACGTGATCACCGCCCAGCGGGTGGCGCTGGAGGCCCGCACCCGCACGCCCGCCGCGGACCAATAGGCGTGGCGGCTGATCTAGGGCCGCTCCGCCGCCGCGCGCGGACCGCGGCGAAGACGCGCCAGGCGGCGCAGCCGTCGCCAGAAACGGCTTTTCTCCGGCTCGGGATAGGGTTGCAGGTAGCGCTGGAATTCTTCGGCGCAGCTTCGCCATGAGAACTGCAGCGCCCACTGACGCACCTTGCCGCGGTCGAGGTTCAGCGCCTCGAGGCAGGCTTCCCTGAGACCGTCGCTCTGACCCGGCGCGAGAACCCCGGCGCCTGAGCCCGGGATCAGGTCTATCGGCCCTGGCGCCGAGAAGGCGGCCACCGGCGTTCCAGCTCCCCACGCCTCCAGGATCACCAGTCCGAAGGTATCGGTCAGCGAGGGAAAGACGAAAACATCGGCGCAGGCGTAGCACGCGGCCAGCGCCTCGCCGAACTTGGCGCCGGTGAACACCACCTTGGGATATTGCTCGCCCAGCGCCTCTCGCTGGGGTCCGTCGCCAACCACGACCTTGGTCCCCAGAAGGTCAAGACGCAGAAAGGCCTCGATGTTCTTTTCCACCGCCACGCGGCCAACGTTGAGCCAGATCGGGCGCGTGAGCCCCGCGAACACGTCCGGCTCACCGGCCATGCGTGGGCGGAATGTTTCGGTGTCCAGGCCCTTGGACCATTGGGAAATGTTGTGGAATCCGTGCCGCTCGAGCTCATCGCGCATGGTCGGCGTGGCCACCATCAGCCGCCCGGACGGTTTATGGAACCACTTCATGTAGGCGTAGCCGGCGGCAAGCGGCAAAGGCAGACGGGCCGAAACGTATTCGGGGAACCGTGTATGGTAGCTGGTGGTGAACGGCAGCTTCCATTCCAGGCAGATGCGCCGCGCCGCCAGCCCGATCGGCCCTTCGGTGGCAATGTGAATGGCTTCCGGTTCAAAGGCCTTGAACCGCTTCTGGACCTTTTCGTACGCCCCGACCGCAAGCTTGATTTCGGGGTAGCTCGGCAAGGGGAAGGTCGGAAACTGCTCAGGACTGATGACTTCGACCTGGTCGCCCATCTCGCGCAGCTCAGCCACCACCCGCGTCAGCGTGCGCACCACGCCGTTGACCTGGGGCTCCCAGGCATCGGTGGCCAGGAGGATGCGCATCGGCCTCGTCAGGCGCCGAAGACGGGGGAAGAACGGGCGCGCGTCACCCGCGCCTTGTAGGTGAATTTGGCCGGCAAGGCGACACGGCGGCCCCGGCAACCGGCGCCAGACACTGGCGGCCGCAGATCCTCAGCCGACGACGGTGATCTCCTGCGCCGGCGCGTTGGGGCGTCTCTGCAGGCGGACGCCTTTGAGGGCAAGCTTGAGCGCCTCCCAGTGGATTGCCGCCACGACCTTGAGAGTGAGGAGGGGGTAGCGGACCAGCGCT
>JAYTRF010000194.1:0-7598 GCA_043746375.1 Caulobacteraceae bacterium
GGGGCCAGAATCACCGCCTGTGGGCACAGGGCGCGGGCCTTGAACATCGGCATGGCCGAACGCACGCCGAAGGTTCTGGCAATGTAGCAGGCGGTTGTCACCACCCCCCGCGCGCCGCCGCCGACGATTATCGGCCGATCGCGAAGCTCGGGTCGGTCGCGTTTCTCCACCGAGGCGTAGAAGGCGTCGCAATCGATATGGGCGATCTGGAGGTCGAAAAGCTCGTCGTGCACGAGGATCCGCCGGGACCGACAGGCAGGGCAGTGGCGCTCCTGGCCACTCCCTCGCCACAGGCAGTCGCGACAAAGAGCGTTCACTCCAGCGGCCACAGCCACGCCGCTCCCCTCACACCCGATGAGTCGCCATGCATGGCGGGCGCGACGGGCGTTGTGAAGGTATCGGAAAAGACGCGCCGTTCTATGGCCGCTGGCACGCGGTCATAGAGTTCGGCCGTGTTCGACATCCCGCCGCCAACGACAATGATGTCCGGATCGATGACGTCGCACACTACCGCCAGCGCCCGGCCCAGGCGGTCGACATACCGATCGAGCGCCTTTATCGCCTCGGCGTCTCCGGCTCTTGCCGCGGCGACCACAGTTTCGCCATCCACGACTCTGGCCGAGGCGGCGGCGTAGTCCGCGCAGAAGGCGGAGCCTGAAATCCACGTCTCGAGGCAGCCTTCCCGGCCGCACCAGCAATGGTGCGCGCCATTTTCCCCCACGCTTGGCCACGGGAGGGGGGTGTGGCCCCATTCGCCGCCGATGCGATTGCGACCCTCGACGGTGCGGCCGTCGACGACTATGCCACCGCCGCAGCCCGTGCCGAGGATGGCGCCGAAAACCACGCGCGCGCCGCGGGCGGCCCCGTCCACAGCCTCGGACAGGGCAAAACAGTTGGCGTCATTCTCCAGACGCACCGGCCGCCCCAGGGCCTCCTGCAGATCGGGCAGAAACGGTCTGTCGTTGAGCCAGACGCTGTTGGCGTTGCGCATCCGCCCGGTGCGCGGTGAGATGGACCCAGGCGCCCCGACGCCAACGCTGGCCATTCGGGTTCCGGCCTGCCTTTCAACGGCGGCGACAAGATCGGCAATGGACTGGATGGACGCTCGGTAATTGCCTGGATTAGGTCCGCGCTTGCGCGCCACGAACGTTCCGTTGCTATCCAAGGCGGCGGCTTCGATCTTCGTGCCGCCGAAATCAACGCCGATGCGGATCATGAGCCAGCCTCGCCGATGCGCAGCACGCGCGCAATCTCCGGGCCCAGAGCCGACCACGCGTCAATGCGAACGTGGCGGTGCGGCGCACTCGGCGCCAGGGGCCGCAGACGTTCGTCGGCGACCATCTGAAACCGGAAAACCTTCGGAGCCTCGGCCGCGACCGAATCAAGGTTGGGCAACAGGTCGTCGACGAAGGCCGCCGCTCCGGTGGTGCGGGCGCTGAGGGCCGCCACAACCGGTCCTTTCAGGCCGCTGTTGGTCAACAATGGGTAGGGAAAGCCATTGTCCGTCAGCCAGCGGGCTCGCGCCTGTCGGCTATGCGCCGGGGCATTGGTCAGAATGACGATGGTTGCGTGGGGAGCGAGTGTTGCCAGCGCATCGCGCGCGCCAGGCGCCGGCTCGATGGCGCCGACATTTGTCGAAAAAAACGCGTCGAAGAGCGCGCGGCCTTCGACCACATCCACATGGTCCGCTTCGCCGACGCGGAAAATGCTCTGGAAAAGCGCGTAGCGGGTGATCCGCAATTCAAGGCCGCGTGCCTGAACGAAAATCTCGAACGCCTGCATGAACATCGCCAACACCTCGTCGACATCGACGACGATGAGCGGCGCTCGAGGATCAATCGCCGCCGCGAGCGTGTCACAGTGGTTTGGGGCGGTAGTCGGAATTGCGGCTCACCTCCAGCTAACGCGGACTTAAGGATATTGGTGTGTTGTGAGGCGCGAAAGAAGCGGCGAATCGCGGTTGCATTACGGCAGGGCGATTTGTGGCGATTCCACCTGCCAGCTTCGAAGGGACCGATTTGGAAAAACGGTGCTTGCTCCCGTCCCGATGCGTGCGCCAGTGGGTGAGCGGAACACTTTGAAATCGGACCAGGAATGAAAAAGAAAATCCTCATTGTCGAGGATAACGAGCTGAACATGAAACTCTTTCATGACCTGCTCGATGCCCAGGGTTACGAAACTCTGCAAACCCGTGAGGGGTTGCAAGCCCTGAACCTGGCGCGGGAGCACATGCCTGACCTTATTTTGATGGATATTCAATTGCCCGAGATTTCGGGCCTCGAAGTCACCAAGTGGCTCAAGGAAGACGATGCGCTAGCTCACATACCCGTAGTTGCGGTGACGGCTTTCGCCATGAAAGGCGACGAGGAGCGCATTCGGGCCGGTGGCTGCGAGGCCTACATCGCCAAGCCGATATCGGTCAGCCATTTCCTGGACACCATCCGCGGGTTGCTGGGGTAGCTCATGACGGCCCGCATCCTGGTGGTCGACGACCTTCCCGCTAACGTGCGGTTGCTGCGGGCCAAGCTGGAGGCCGAATACTATGAAGTGCTGACCGCGAGCGATGGGGCGCAAGCCCTGGCCATCGCGGTGGCGCAGCAGCCCGACATCGTGCTGCTTGACGTCATGATGCCGGGCATGGACGGGTTCGAGACGTCCCGCCGCCTGAAACATGATCCGGAAACACGGCATATCCCCGTGGTTCTGGTAACCGCTCTCGACGACCGCGCCGACCGGATTGCCGGGCTTGAGGCGGGCGCGGACGAGTTCCTGACCAAGCCAATCGACGACCTCCTACTGTTCGCACGAATCAAGAGTCTGACTCGATTGAAGCTCGTCGTTGACGAACTGCGAAAGCGGGAGGCGTCCGGCCGTCGCATGGGCGTCCCCGGCGCCCTGCCGCGACTTGATGGGTCGGGAGGTCGGATCCTGATCGTCGACGATCACGAACGCCAGGCTCTGAGGATATCAGCCGAACTGGCCGTCGATCATCGGCCGGTGGTCGAGTCGGACCCGCAGAAGGCCCATCTGACCGCGCGCGGGCCGGTGGATCTGGTCATTGTCAACGTGGCGTCGAGGCATTTCGATGGTTTGCGGTTCGCGGCTCAGTTGCGTTCCGATGAGCTGACCCGGCATCTCCCGATCCTCGGTATTGTCGACCTCGATGCCCGCGAGCGGCTGGTCAAGGCGCTGGATCTTGGCCTGAACGATGTCCTCGCCCGTCCCGTCGACCCGCAGGAGCTGAGCGCGCGGGTGCGCAGCCAGGTGAAGGCTAAACGGTACACGGAGGCTCTGCGGAGCAACCTCGATAACGGTCTTGAAATGGCCGTGACAGACCCGCTCACGGGGCTGAATAACCGCCGCTACATGACCGGTCAGCTCGAAGCGTTGATGAGCAGGTCAGAACAAGGCGGCGATCCGGTGGCGGCGCTGATGATCGACATCGATCATTTCAAGAAGGTTAATGACAGTCTCGGCCACGCGGCCGGCGACGACGTGTTGCGTGAGTTTGCAGCACGGCTGACGGCCAATGTTCGAGCAGTGGATGTGCCCTGTCGCTACGGCGGAGAAGAGTTCACGGTAGTCATGCCCGACACACCGTTGGAAGACGCTCGTCGGATCGCTGAGCGACTGCGCCGTCAGATCGCGGGCACGACTTTCGACGTCGTTCTGGGGGAAAAGCCGTTCACATTGACGATCTCGATCGGCATCGCGGCAACGAACGGCTCGCGGGATACAGCCGCCGCGCTTTTGAAAAGGGCGGACGATGCGCTCTATGAAGCCAAGGGAGCCGGACGAAACCTAGTCGTGACGCGAGCCGCTTGACGGCTGTCAGGGGGTAGGCTGGTCACGCCTACTTGATCTTGCCTTCGCGAAATTCGACGTGCTTTCGAACGACTGGATCGTACTTCTTGACGACCATCTTTTCGGTCATGGTCCGGGCGTTCTTCTTGGTAACGTAGTAAAAGCCCGTGTCCGCCGACGAATTGAGTTTAATTTTTATGGAAGCCGGTTTGGCCATGGCGCTGTCCCAGCCGGCGATGAAAGCCGGCAAAGTGTCTTTGATGAAGGGCGCGGACCATACGAATCCAACGCCTAAAGTCAACTTACCCGGGTCGCTACGGCCGAAAAGTACGCATCCAGTCCAGAGTTTGCCCCCACGCGTCGAAGACTGCGTCATGTCCGTGCGTTCGCGCCAGCCGCTCGATTCCGGTCAGAAGCTCCTGCAGGGCGGGCAGGATCGGCTCAGACAGTGCGTCCAGCAACAAAGCCACGAACGCGTCGGGTTCCCAGGGCAACTTTCCCAAGGGATGCGTTCTCAGCGCCCAGGCCAGATATTTGGCAAACGGTCGAAGTCGTCCGCCGTCGAGCGCGAACACAGCATCCAGAAGCGGTTCGAGTGCGCTCGCCGCCTCGATCCGTGCAGCCACCGCAAGGCCGTCGCGCTGACACTTGGCCACTCGATAGACCTGATTGATGAAGTGATCGATTGAAGTGTCTATGAACGCAGTTCTTTTATATGCAGGGACGTAGCCATTTTCGTTGATCAGCGACTGCATCTTCCCGGTCTTGTCCACCAATGGCGGCGCGGTATGGGCGAAGTTGTAGCGATCCCAGCGCTGCGACCCGTCCCAGTCCCCGTAGGCTGCGAAGCCACCGAGGGTCATCACCTGGCAATCAACGCCGTCACGCCCGTTACCTTGGAATCGTTCGCGGTAGCCGACCACAGCGTCATCGGCAACGATCATCAGGCAGTCGAAGTCGGAGTGCAGCGTTTCCAGCCCCTTGCCGCGAGATCCGCCCAACCAGAGGCCAATAATATTAGGGTCATGTTTCGCTTCCGCCACGAGCTTCTCGAAAGTGGTCATCGCTAAAGGTGCAGCAGTTGCTGCCGACCGCGACGAAACTGAAGGGAGGGAGCGGGTCGCGTCCGATCGGTGAGGCGCAGCGGCACTTCCTGCAACACGAACCGGGTCACCGACGGCAGATCGAGCGCCGCCGCCTCATCAAGATCGACCCAGGCTATTTCATCCAGCTCGCCGCAATCCCCCTGCCGTTCGAGACTGATCAGGGCGGAGGCGTCGGCCATGAAAAACCGGGCATCGAACCGCTTGGGAGATTGGGCGGGCGTCACCGCCCTGGCGACAAAATCGAGCGCGGCAAGGTCAGCAAGGGCGCCCTGAGCGACAAATTCGCGCCAGGGCCCCGCGAACGTCCGGCTCGGCGAAGATTTGGCGACTAGCAGGCCGGTCTCCTCGAAAGTTTCACGTATCGCGGTCATGGCCAGGGCGCGGGCGCGCGCCTTCGGGGCGGTTTTTTCCAGACGCGCGGCGACCTCCGGACGCAGGTCGTTGGCGCTGGGAGCACGAAAGTCGCTGCGATCGATCCTGCCGCCCGGGAACACCCATTTGCCCGGCATGAAGTCGTGACCACCGTGCCGCCTACCCATCAGCACCTTGAGCCTCGGCCCGTCGTGTCGCACGATGATCAAGGTGGCCGCATCACGCGGTCGCACGGCCGGTCCGCCCCGAACGGGGCTCCCTGCGGTATCACCAAGGGCGTCAAAGGCAACTTCGCTCATCGCGCGCAACTTAGGCCGACACGCCTGAACGATGAAAGCGTGTCGCAGCGGGGCTATCGCCGGGATGCCTCCCTATGCGCGCCAGGAGGATCATTTATATTGACCACGGCCAAGCCAGGGGAAGGTGCGAAGATGACAACCGCAGTTCGACTGCTCATCGGCACGCGCAAAGGCGCATGGATATTCACCAGCGACCCGGGCAGGGCCGCGTGGCGTGTCGATGGACCGATCCACCTTGGTCAGATCGTCAACCATCTGGTCGTCGACCGGCGCGGCGGCCGGACCATGCTGATGGCGGCCAAGACCGGCCATCTGGGGCCGACGATTTTTCGCTCGACCGACGACGGTCTGACGTGGTCCGAGGCGAAAAGACCGCCGGCTTTCGCCAAGTCGGGAGATGATGACGCCGGGGCGCGGGCCGTCGATCACACCTTCTGGCTGGAACCCGGTCACGCCTCCGAGCCCGGCGTATGGTGGGCCGGGTCATCGCCTCCCGGACTGTTCATTAGCCACGACGATGGCGTTACCTGGGACGGCGTAGCCAGCTTCAACGACCATCCCATGTACGACAAATGGGTTCCTGCGGGCGCGGGCACGCCGGATGGAGCGCTGCTCAACCAGATCGCCTCGACCCGCGTGATCCAGCCCACATGTACCTGGCAACTTCGACAGGGGGCGTTTTTGAAAGCGCTGATCGGGCCGTTACGTGGGCGCCGCTCGATAAGGGGGTGGAAGCGAACTTCCTGCCCGACCCCTATCCGGAATACGGTCAGGACGCACACTACATCGCCATTCATCCACAAAACCCCGACCGGCTATATCAGCAGAACCATTGCGGTATTTACCGAGTCGACCGGCCCTCCGAAACCTGGGAGCGCATTGGCTTGGCGATGCCCAAGCACATCGGCGATATAGGCTTCACAATCGTTCCCCACCCGCGCGACACGGACACCGTCTGGGTTTTCCCCATGGACGGTACGGACGTGTGGCCGCGCACCAGTCCGGGGGGCCGGCCGGCAAGTTATCGGACGAGGGACGCCGGCAGGAGCTGGGCGCGCCAGGACCGCGGCTTTCCGCGCGAACAGGGCTGGTTCACCGTCAAACGTCAGGCCTTCTGCGCCGACGCTGCCGAGCCGCTTGGCCTCTATCTGGGCACAACCGGGGGCGAACTTTGGATGAGCGACGACGAGGGCGAAAATTGGCGGTCGATCGCTGCGCACCTACCGGAAATCTATTCGGTGGTCGCGGCGCCGGCGAGATGACCCGAGTCACCATTCCAAGCCAACTGCAGTCCTATTGCGCCGGTGCGAGTGATGTGGAGGCCAGTGGGGGCACCGTCGATCTGGTTTTGCGCGACCTCGACAGCCGTTTTCCGGGAATCAAGTTCCGCATCGTCGATGAGCAGGATCGAATTCGCCGACACCTGCGAATTTTCGTTGGCAAGGAGCCCGCGCACGATGTCGCCTCGCCCGTGCGAGACGGCGAGGAAGTACTGATCTTCGGCGCTCTCAGCGGCGGCTCAATCGGGCCGACCTAGGTTTGACAAATTGGGCCAAGTCGCTAGTTGAGACTTGGCACCTGAGAAGCATTCGCATTTACGTCCCCTTATGACCGTACGCCAACGCCCCGACCGCGCTGCGCCATGCCGACCGGCCAATGGCGGACGCGCTCGACTTGCCCGCTTCCTCGCCGTCCTGGGACCTGGCATCGTAGTCATGTTGGCCGACACCGATGTCGGCAGCATCATCACCGCCGGCCAAAGCGGGGTTCAGTGGGGCTATCGGCTGCTGCTGGTTCAAATCGTGCTGATACCGATCCTCTACATGGTTCAGGAACTGACGGTCCGGCTGGGGATATTTACCGGACGGGGCCACGGCGAGTTGATCAAGGGAACCTTCGGGCCGGCATGGGCCTGGGTCTCGGTCGGCGGTTTGGCGATCGCCACAGGCGGCGCTCTGCTCACCGAGCTGTCGGGCGTGGCGGGTGTTGGCGAACTTTACGGCGTGCCGAGGTTTGT
>JAYTRF010000195.1:0-4374 GCA_043746375.1 Caulobacteraceae bacterium
GTCGTATCATGCCCAACCGACAAGTTCGCGCAGCCCAGCTACGACGCTGTCATTTGTTTGGCCCAAAAGACTGTCGCCGACGTAGATCTCGGTCACACACCAGCCTGGAATTTCGGCTGGTCGAACGCCCCCGATGAGCCAGACGCCGTCGCGGGCGGCGATTTCATCGCGCCGTTCAAGGACCGTATCGGCTGGGGCCGCTATGTAGAGATGCATCATGTTGGTGTGCAGCTTGGCCGGATTGACCACGAGGCCCGGTACGGCCGCGATGGCGTCGGCCAGTGACAAGGCGCGCGCATAGCAGGCATCCATCATCGCCAGGCGGCCGTCCAGGCGCATGGCGGCCGAGGCGATCATCGGGCTCTGATGGATCAGGGTCCCGCCCATGCGCCGTCGCCAGAGCCGCGCCTCGGCGATGAAATCGTCGTCGCCGGCCAGAGCTGCGCCGGCAATGCCGCCCAGGCCCTTGTAGACGGAGACATAGACCGAGGCGAAACCGTCGGAGATCTGAGCG
The DNA here is from genome assembly GCA_043746375.1 of Caulobacteraceae bacterium. Taxonomy (GTDB): domain Bacteria; phylum Pseudomonadota; class Alphaproteobacteria; order Caulobacterales; family Caulobacteraceae; genus Acaudatibacter. The sequence continues at coordinate 515 of JAYTRF010000195.1, forward strand.
TAAGAGCGCCCGTAGAAGGCCCGGCATTCCCACAGACGCGCGCCGTCCATGTGCAGGGCTATCTTCCGATCTCGTGACAACGACTTGAGGGACTCGAGTTGATCCCAGGCCGGCAGCTGCCCGCCGGCCTCGCGGATCGGCAGTTCCACCACCAGACAGGCCAATGGCTGGTGTTCTGCCTCCAGGTCTGCGGCGGTCATCGGGCGCAGGCGATCACCGACCACTGCGCCGTGAACGCGCAACAGGGCTTGATAGGCTTCGCGCTCATGCAGGATCAGATGCGAGGTCGGGTGCAGACCAAAACGCGTCACGCCCGTGCGACCGGTCCAGATTCGGATGGCGATCATCTGGGCCATCACGCCGCTCGGCATGAAGGCGGCGGCCGCCTTGCCGGTCAGGCTCGCGATCCTGCCCTCGAAGTCCTCAATCAGCTGCCCCTCGCCGTAAACGTCGTGGCGCACAGCGTTGGCCAAGCACCAATCGGATAGCAGGTGGAACTCTTCGGCCGGCGACGGCGTCTGAAATCCGGGCACGATCACGGCGCAGCGCTCGCGGAGTTTCTGACGATCTTCGGCGCTCAGCGGCATGGGGGGCTCACGGTCAGAGGGTCGGCGAGGTCTTTCCCACAGGTCGCGATCGCCACCAAAGTCGACGAAGAGGCGTCGCGGGCGCGGCAAGGCGCGCGTTGACGGCATCGCTCAGGGGTCTCAGGATATGCGATCAATTGTACTGTGTCCCTCAAGGAGTTCGATCATGGCCGATGGCGAGATGGCGCCCAAGGCGAAGTTTCATTCGATGATGGAGTGCACGCAGGCCGACTGGATGGCGATCGGCGCGGCTTCAGCGCCCTTCCGCCGGGCCTTGCCCGATCGCATGCTGGCCAGCCTGCGCGAACTCGGCGACGACGAAGGCGGCTTTGCGGTCAGCCGTCTCGAACATTCGCTGCAGAGCGCCAGCCGCGCCCACCGTGACGGCCGCGACGAGGAATATGTCGTCTGCGCGCTGATCCACGACATCGGCGACTTGATGGGCCCCGCTAACCATGCCGAAGTGGGCGCGATGATCATGAAGCCGTTCATCTCCGAGGCGAACTACTGGATGATGGACAAGCACGGCATCTTTCAGGGGTATTATTTCTTCCAGCACGTCGGCCTCGATCCCAACATGCGCGAGCAGTACCGGGGCCACCCGCACTTCGAATACTGCGCCCAGTTCTGTCACCTGTACGACCAGAACAGCTTCGATCCCGGATACCAGTCGATGCCGCTGGAGGCTTTCGAACCGATGCTGCGTCGGGTGCTCGAGACACCGAAGCAGACCATCTATCGCAGGGATCCCGCCCCCGTCCCGTCCTGAAATATAGCCTCGATCGGCTGGTCGAACAGCCGCGCGATCCTGAACGCCAGGGGCAGGCTTGGGTCGTACGCCGGTTTCGATGGCGTTGCCGCTTTGGCGGGAAACATCGACCCGCGCAGCCAGACTTTCCTGACACCCCTCACCACGACTTGAAGTGCTTTGAAAGCTTCAGCCCCTGGCTCTGGTAGTGCGAGCCGCCGGCGCCGTAGAGACGGGAGGGTCGCTGGGTCAGGGGATGGTAGACGAGGCGGGCGACGATCTGGCCGTCTTCAAGCAGGAACGGCGTTTCGTGGCTCCGCACTTCGAGCACGCCGCGCGAGCCGCAGCCTCCGTCTCGCACGGCGCCGAAACCTGGATCGAAAAAGCCGGCGTAGTGAACCCGGAATTCTCCCACCGCGGGGTCTATGGGGGTCATCTCGGCGGCCTGGTCCGGCGGAATCTCGATCGCCTCCTTCGAGGCCAGGATGTAGAACTCGCCAGGATCGAGAAGCAGTTCGCCCCCGCGAGGGCTGAGCGGCTCCCAGAAATCGCGAGGATCGTGCGCGTCCTCGCGATCAAGGTTGATGACCCCCGCATGGCGACGCGCGCGGTAGGCGGCGATGGCTCCGGTCAGATCGACCCCCAGGCTGTTGACCGAGAGCGCCTCGGGAAAACCCTCCCTGAGCCGAAGCTGGCTGAGCCGGGTGCCCGCGCGCGCCAGGACTGAAAAGGTCTGCGGCGCGATTTCCAGATAAATCGGCCCGCAGTAACCGGGAGCGACGTCGTCGAAGGCGGGCTGGCCGTCGGTGAGGAGGCGGACGAAGACATCGACCCTGCCGGTCGAACTCTTCGGGTTGGCCCTGGCGCAGACGCCAAGGGGAAGGGCCAGATGTTCCCGCAGGCTGGCAATGTAGACGCAGCCGCGCTCCAACACCGCGCCGGCTGTGAGGTCAATCTCATGCATCGCAACATCGCCAATCCGCCGGGCCACGGTGTCGCCGATCCGGGGGAGAAATGACGCGCGCACCCGCCAAGCCTTGTCACCCAGGCGCAGATCCAGGCTGGCCGGTTGAATCTGATCGGCGGCTATAGGCCCGTCCGCGCCGATGGCGCCCGAGGCGATCAGGGCTTCGATGGACTGGCAGGGCAGGATGCCGGCAGCTTCGCTCATGGCGGGACAGTCAGGGACGGTCCGGGTTCTGGCAAGTCGGCATTCTCGTATCTGGCGGCGCGAGGAGGCGACCAAGCGGCCGGGTGGGTTCCCAATCTCGCCGGCGATGATAAACCCCTTCCCGCCACCCCTCCGGAGCCCGCCATGATCCGCCTTGCCCTGCCATCCGCCATCGGCCTGGCGCTGAGCCTCGCCGCGCCCGCCGTTCTGGCGGCTCCGGCGATCAGCGCGCCGCCAATAGTCTTCCAGCAAAGGATTTTGGCGAACGGGCTCAAGGTGATCACCTCGCTCGACCGAACCACGCCCAATGTCACCGTACAGATGTGGTATTCCGTCGGCGCCAAGAATGATCCGCCAGGGCGCTCCGGCTTCGCGCATCTCTTCGAACACCTGATGTTCAAGGCCACCCGAGACATGCCGGCCGAAAATCTCGATCGGCTCACCGAGGATGTGGGCGGCTCCAACAACGCCTTCACCGCGGACGACACCACGGCCTTCTATGAGGTCATTCCGGCCAACTACCTGCAGCGGCTGCTATGGGCGGAGGCCGAACGGATGACGTCTCTGGTCGTCGATGACGCCAACTTTCAGTCCGAACGCAACGTGGTCAAGGAAGAGCTTCGCCAGAGAGTGCTGGCCAGTCCCTACGGCCGGTTCTTCAACCTGATGATCCCCGCCGACTCCTTTACCGTCCACCCCTACAGGCGTCCGCCGATCGGCTCGATCGAGGACCTCGACGCCGCCAGTCTCGACGATGTGCGCGCTTTCCATGCGACATTCTACAGGCCCGACGACGCGGCTCTGATCGTGGTCGGCAACTTCGATCCGGTCCGGCTCAATGCCTGGATCGACAAGTATTTCGGAACGATCAAGCGGCCCGCGGGGCCGATACCGCGGGTAACTGCCATCGAACCGCCGCGCACCGGGCCGAAGACCTTCACCGGCTATGGGCCGAACGTCCCGCTTCCCGCGGTCGCCATAACCTGGCTGGCGCCAAGTGCGGCCAGTCCGGACGCGGCCGCCTTGACGGTTCTCGACGCGATCCTGACGGCAGGCAAGTCGTCGCGGCTCTACCATGACCTCGTCTATGACAAGCAACTCGCCGCCCAGGTCTCCTCCAACGCCGACCTCAGGGCGCAGCCGGGCCTGTTCTACGTCACGGCGATCATGGCCAGCGGCAAGAGCGTCGACGAGGGCGCCGAAGCCTTGCGCGCGGAGATAGCCGACCTGCGGGACAAGCTCGTCAGCCCGTCCGAACTGGAGGTCGCCAAGACTCAACTCGTCGCCGCCGCGGTGCGGGCGCGGGAGACCGTGGAGGGCCGGGGTTTTGGTCTCGGCAACGCCCTCATCGAGG
>JAYTRF010000196.1:0-4357 GCA_043746375.1 Caulobacteraceae bacterium
GACCCGCGCGACGTAGGCGTCGAAGTCCGCGCCGAACTGGCGGCGCATCTTGGCTTCCTCAAAAGGGATGTGGACGAAGTTGGCGGTGGCGAAGACGGCCGCGCCAGGTCGCGGACATCCGCACCGGTCGCGTCTCTCTGTTCGGCGCTATCTGCTTCGAGCGTCAGACCAGGGCCGCCATCTTCATTTAGCGCGCCTACATCCAGGGCATGCAGCATTACCTCAACGAAATCAGCATCAACGTTTCGTCCGGCGCCCCTTGCGCAAGTGACGCGCCCCGTCGCCCACAGTGCGGCCAATCGCGCCACCAACGTAGCTGGCGCGAACAGACTTTGTGGAGGGCGGGAATGGGTTAATATGGACACAGGCGGCGCCCTGGGGCCATCTTCTGAAATGCTAGGGTGCGAGAGGGCGAAGGCGTGAGGTTATGACAATCCCATTCGACTGGACGATATCTAAGGCGAGCCGCCGCCGTGGGTCTGCGTTCGCGATCGCTTCGCTGGCGCTTCTGGGCGCCGGGGCCTGGGCGCAGACGGCCGCCGCCCCTACCGACCAGGAGTTGCAGGATCGACTTCTCGGTCAGGCGCCGGTAGAGGACGGCGCGCGCGGTTTCTCGCTGTTCAATGCGACCGCCTCGCACACTGCGGTCCACCACCACCCAGGCGTCAATCGGGGATCGTTGGCCGCGGCGCGATGCGTGGTGAGCGAAGCCAAAGATGTTCGCTCGCTCAACCTCTGCGTGACTTTCGCCCTGAATTCGACGTCCCTCACCGGTCAGTCACGCCAGAACCTCGACACCCTGGTCTCAGCGCTCAATTCGCCGCGCATTCTGGGCCGCGACGTCGCCATCGAAGGGTATACGGACGTCAGTGGCGCCGCGGCGGCGAATCTAAAGCTCTCCGAAGGCCGCGCGAACGCCGTGGCCGACTATCTGGCCAGGAATGGCGTGGCCAGGAACCGGATCGACGCCAGGGGCCTGGGCGCGACGAGTTTCCTGTCCAGCCGCGCCGCCACCGATCCGGCCAACCGGCGCGTCGAAGCCCATCTGAAAGACTAGGGTCGCCAGCGCAAACCGCCGCGTCAAAACGGCGACCACGATCTCGATTGGGGGACCCGGGTCAGGGCGGTTGAGCTGCCCGTCCCCGCTCGGACTAGTCAATCAATTTGGTATTACCTTCGATCGCTCGGCCGGCCGAGCGACAGCTTGGGTCAAGTATAACACGGACAATGGCGAGCCTGGCTCTATCGTCACATCGGTCGTTCTCGTCGTATCGTACAAAGTGATGGTTAGCTGGTGTGTGCCCGCGGCAATGTTCGGCCTTTGAAGGTCGTTTCCGTCGCCTAAATATTGGCCGTCCAGCGTGATCCTAAGCGACGGTCCGCGTTGCGTCCGGTCCGCCTTCTTGAAGGAGCGAATTGCGAGCGAGCCAACGAAGGTTGGCCCGATGGCGACGGTTCCGGCGGCTGGAACATTGACGTTGGACACCGATCGATACGAATACTTGGGCACGCCGATAACGACGATATGTGACCCCGACGGAAGAGAGATGGGGTCGCCTGGACTCCAGGTCAGGACTTTACCGTCTACTTCGAGGTAGGCGTCAGGAGGAATCGCGCCGGTAAACGCCACCTTTCCCGGGACATTCGGCGCTGGACTCGCCGGCGGGCTTGGAGGCGTGGCGACGACGACCGCAACCGCGGGCGTAGGGCTCGGCTTGGGCGTTATCGGCTCTACCGGTCGCCTCCCGCCTGCCCGTGCGGCCGCGCTCCAAGGCTCGGCGGGCGAGATAGAGTTCGGCGGGGGCGGCGCCGCAGCCGTAAGGCGCATGCTGGCGGTTGCGGCGCCGGGAATCGCGCTGTTATTCGCGACAATTTTGACGGGGCTCGGCGCGGCGGCGGGCGGCGCTACCATGACTTGCGGTGCTTGCGCTCTAACAACGGGTGCGCCGTTCGAGATCGGCTCAAGCCTTGCTACGACCGTGGCGACCGCTTCACCGCTACCCGTAAACGCGGCAAACCGAATTGGCGTTGTAACCGATGGATAGAGTTGAAGTTGCGGGCGATTGTAGCCGATCAATGGGCGCCCCCCCACCTCGGTAGCCGAAAATACCGTCAGGACGCCCTTATAGAGATTGTCCATTGTCACATCCACGGATTGACCTCGCGGGGTTCTCTCGCGCAGTGCGTACAAGGTTTGAATTATCGCGTAGGATAGTGCGCCGTGTCGTAGTTCGGGAAACTCGTAGGCGTTCGAATCCTGCATCGAAGCCGCCAGCAATCCCACCCGCTTTTGACTGTCGACGATCTCCAAGCGCATCAGGTCGCCGAGATCCGGAATGTCGCTGTGGCACGCATCGATGATCACCGAAATGTTTTGCTCACTCAGGCGGCTGAGCTGCCTGCCGAACTCCTCCTTCTTGATGAACGTGGGGTTTTCCCGGCTGCCGTTGGAGAGGATATATGTGTCTTGGGGATCGGCGTCATACGGCACCAGAAATTCGTGCGATTCCGCGCCGCTGACTTTGTCCAGACCACCGCTTCCAGCGGGCCCGACCGCGTGCCCGGCGAAAAACACCAGAGCCTGGCCTGACGCTGACCCCTTGTCGGCGCACTGTCGCTCAAGATCGGCGAAAGCGTGCAGGATCGCATCCCGGGTGGCTTGGCTTTCGGTTAACAGACGAACGCACCCGGAAGGAAAGCTAGAGGAGTTGTTTAGCAGGTCGGCAATGGTCTCGGCGTCAGGCCGAGCATATCGAAGATTTGGCACATCCACCGCATACTCATATTGATTGATGCCGATAACTAGCGCAAAATTGCCAGCGCGAACGGACGTCGGCCCCCAAGCGATGGCGAGAGCCGCTGCGGTCGCTAGAAGTCGTTTGACCATAGGCGCGAAGCCGAGCTTAGAACTGATGGAGATATCCTAGGCTCATATAGGCGCCCGCTCCACCTGGAGTATAGCCGCCCGGTATAGCCTGCGCCTTAAGGCCAACCTGCGCGGTCAGCTCAGGCAATATCCGATAATACAGAGTCGCGCGCGATACGACGCCAAGATGGTTGTCGGTTACCTTTGGTTGAGTTTGGAATTGATACTTTCCGAATGAATAACCACCCGCAAGATCGAACCGAAAACCAGTTCTTTTGTTAAATTCATATAGCATTCCAACGCCAACATAGGGAGTATCGTAGTGGTTATCTATATTTAGGACCGGAGATTGCGTTGATGTCCAAATAACATTTGGTGTTGTTATTGTGTCTTTGTAATGGAAATTCGCGAAATCCACACCCGCTATCAAATAAGGCGTGATTCCGTGCCAATTTGTACGTGAAAATGTGTGACGTACTGACACGTCCAATTGATCTGTTGGGGTCGTCACGTCAACGTTGCAGGTCGGCCCATTCCCCGAAGAGCAAACTCGGTTGGTTTTCAACCGGCCAGTGAGGCCTTCGATCTGTATCAGCCAGTCATTATAGCCTGCGTATACGGCGCCGCCATACTGGTAAGCCGTGACACTCGCTGTTCTCGCCGAAACGACGCCGTTGACATTGGTGGCGTAAGGGTAACTTCCGTAGACGCCCCAAAACTCGCCACTCGCGCCCATCACAAAGTGACCCGGGCTCGCCATCGTCGGGTCCGTGTAGACGAGGGTTTCTTCCTGGGTGCGCTCTTGAGCGAACGCAACGCCTGACGCGCTGCATGTGGCGGACAAAACAAAAGTTGCGATGAGCCCAATTCTGATTCGCACCCCAAATCCCCCTGTGCAATCAACGAATTCCAACATCGAGTGCCACCGGCGCTCGAACTTGTCAATGACAATGCGACGGGTTGGACTTGCTGGCTGTGTCCCACTGGACGCGTCAATCACCGAGCCCAAGATCCTCTGCGAATACGATTTCGGCGACGGTTGGGATCACTGGATCGAGATCGAAACCGAAAGCCCACGCGCGGCCGACAAGAGTTATCCGTTGCTGGTCGATAGCGCGCGAGAAGATCTGCCGGCGGGACGGGCGGCCATGTAGGATTTCTGGAGGCCCGGGCCGATCCCGATCACAAAGATCACTGATGCTCACACGCCTCAAGCAGACTCTCACGAAGGCGCACCCGAGACGATACTGTCATTTGGTTCGTCGGCGTGAACGGAGAGTCTCGGGCGCCAGTCCAGCAACGGCTCATGGCGCAACACCGACAACCGCGTGGGCGCCGGGTTCGGCCCAACTCGATCCCCAAAATCTCCGCGCCCGCCTAAACCCAGCGCCGGACCCGCGCGACGTAGGCGTCGAAGTCCGCGCCGAACTGGCGGCGCATCTTGGCTTCCTCAAAAGGGATGTGGACGAAGTTGGCGGTGGCGAAGACGGC
>JAYTRF010000197.1:0-1644 GCA_043746375.1 Caulobacteraceae bacterium
GGCATGAGCCGCAGCGGTCCTGCGCCGGGGCGTCCGCTTCCAGGGCCAGGGTGGTGAGCACGCTCCCCAGGAACAGCCATGAGCCGAAATCCGCGGACACCAGATTGGTGTGCTTGCCCTGCCAGCCGACCCCGGCCATCGCCGCGAGCGGCTTTTCCATCAAGGGGGCGGTGTCGACGAACACCTTCGCCTCGCCGCCCAGGCGGCTGACCATGAAGCTGGCCAGGGTTTTCAGCCTGCCCTTGATCAGCTGGTGATAGTCGCGCCCCTGGGCGTAGACCGAAATCGCCCCTTGTGCCGGCAGATCCAGGACCTCGCGCGGATCGTCGTCGGGTCCGTAGTTGAGACCCAGGACCACGGCCGAGCGGGCCTGTGGCCAGAGTTTGCGGGGATGCGATCGCCGCGCCTTGGTGGTTTGCATCCAGTCCATCTGGCCGTGGCGACCGGCGGCGATGAACTGCTCCAGGCGGCCCGACGCAGACCAGGACGCCTCGACACCGGCAAAGCCGCAGACGTCGAAGCCCAGCAGCCGGGCCCGCGACGCGATGGCGGAACGCGGGCGGTCAAAAATCGAGGTCGTCATAGTGGCCCGCCGGCGCCAGCCCCGGCCAGCGATCGGCGAGGATCGGCCGGAAGGCGGGCCTGGACTTGAGCTTCATGTACCAGGTCTTGAGCGACGGAAAGTCACGCCAGGGGACATCGCCGAAATAGTCGAGCACCGAGATGTGCGCGGCGGCGGCGAAGTCGGCAAAGGTCATCGCCCCGCCGGCCAGCCAGTCGCGGTTCTGCAGCAGGCGCTCGAAATAGGCGAGGTGAAGCTTCAGCGCGTCTCGACCCTGGCGCATGTTGGAAAGGTCGGGCGCGCCCATCTTAAGGAGCCGCTTTTCCAGCCTTTCATGCAGAAGGTAGGCATTCACCTCATTGTCGAACTTGCGGTCGAACCACTGCATCACCCGCCGCGCTTCGGCCCGCTCCGCAGGCGTCTGGCCCATCAATCCCGGGGCCGCCTCTTCGATGTGCTCGAGAATGGCGCGCGCCTCGCAGATGACCAGTGGCCCGGCCGACGAGGTCTCCACCAGAACCGGAGTCACCCCCGATGGGTTGAGCGCGGCGAAGTCCTGCGGGCGCTCCCAGTAGCGAACCAGCCTGTCGCTGAATACCAGCCGCTTTTCGCCAAGGGCAAGGCGCACCTGGCGCGAGGCCGGGTCGAGAGGAAAGTGATGCAGGGTGCGTTCGAGGCTCATTCGGCCCGGAGCTATAGCGCAATAGCCAGGGGGTGGAATCGGCAAAGTTCGCGCATTTTGGGCGGCTGCCCGGCTCAGGTGGGCGACGACGCAGCGAATTCGCCGCCGTGAGGCTCGGCCCGGCCGCGCGGATCGGGGTGGATGATGATGTCGGCCCCCGGGAAGGCGCCAAGCACCCGCTTTTCGGCCGCGATCAGCACCTGGTGAGCCGCTTCCAGAGTCAGGTCCGGGTCCATGTCGGCGTGCATCTGCACGTGTACTGTCGGCCCGGCGGCGCGGGTGCGCAGCTGATGGACGTCGGTGATGCGGCGGTCCTGCAACATCAGCTCGACAATGCGGGCGCGCGCTGCGTCCGCCAGTTCATGATCCATGAGCTGGTCGGCCGCCTGGCGGAACACCG
>JAYTRF010000198.1:0-9762 GCA_043746375.1 Caulobacteraceae bacterium
TGGACGCAGACGGTCTCATCAATGGCGCCGTCGTCGGTGTAGACTCGCTGAAACGCAAACCCCTGCGGTGGGGAAAGCCGGTGATAGTAGGTCTCCTCGAGCGCCGTTTCCTGGCCTTCTGCGGCACTGTCATGTTTGTGAGGCGGCCAGCTGGACCAGTGGCCGCCCGGGGTGATCACCTCGACTACCAACAGACTGTCGGCGGCTTCGCCTTCGGGAAGAATGTTGCGCACAAAACGGCGGTTGGTTCCGACGCCGCGCACCTCGCAGGTCATCGAAGCGGGATCGATCAGCCGCGGCGGGCGGCCGTCGAGCGCAGGCGCGGTGCACACCGCCAGTTCAACAGCGGTGGTGGCGATGATTTCATAGGCGCTTCCGGCTGGCGCGTAGACCGCTGCCGGCGGCGCATCGGCGAACACGCTCTCCCGCGCGCCTAGCCCAATCCAGGTTCGCCCGCCGACGGTGATGTCTGCCTGGCCGAAGAGGATGACGAGGCACGCTTCCCTGCCCGTCTCGGCGCCGCTCATTCGTTGCCCCGCGCAAAGTCGCAGCACCCTGAACCCAACGTAGTTCCAGCCGGCGCTGGCCGGTGTGATGTTCAACACACAGCCCGTCGCATCGGGGGCCGACGGCCGCACCAGAAGTCCGCTCACCGGCCCCCTCCGGGTTCAATGGCCAGTCCGGCGGCCTGCGCCGCCGACCTCAAGGTGGCCAGGCCCAGTGCGCTGAGAGTTTTCGGATCGGCCTTGGCCGGATCCTGCTCGGCTTCCACGATCATCCAGCCGCCATAGCCGATCGCCGCCAAAGCCCCTATCACCGCCGACCAGTCGATATCGCCGTCGCCGGGCGCGGTGAACATGCCCGCCAGCACGCCGTTCAGGAAGCTGGCGTCGCGCGCCCTGACGCCCGCGAAAACGACGCTTCTGACATCCTTGCAATGTACATGAGCGATGCGCCCTGGGTGCGCGCCAATCGCCGCAATCAGGTTGATACCGGCCAGGGTCGCGTGGCCGGTATCCAGGGTCAGACCGACAGCTTCGCCGGTGTGAGTCACCAACGCCGCCAAGTCCTCCGGGCCCTCGACGACGGTGCCCAGGTGCTGATGATAGCCGAGGCGAAAACCCCGGCCGGCAATGGCCTCGGCAAACCGGGTCAGCCGATCTCCGAAAACCTTCCAGGTTTGGGTCGTAAGCCTGGGCCTGGCAGATAGGGCGGTCTCGCGCACGCCGTGTATGGCGTTGCTGGTCTCTGCATAGATGAACACCTTGCAGTCCAAGGCGCCCAGCAGGGCCAAATGATCGCTGGCGCGGGCGATCTCCGCCTCAACGCCGTGGCTGAGCAGCCGCCCGCCAAACCAGCCGCCGGCGAGTTCCAGGTGGTGAGCGGCAAGCAACGGCCGCAGCCCCGCCGCCTCGCGCGGGAATATCCCGCCAAGCTCGATGCCGGAAAAGCCGATCTCTTCGGCATCGCGCAGAATGACGTCCAGCCCCGTCCCGGCGCCTAGTTGCGGCATGTCGTCGTTGACCCAGGCGATGGGACTGACGCCGAACCTGACCCCCATCTCAGCCGATCTCCAAGGTGGCGCCCAATTGCCGTAGGCCAAGCCGAGCCGCGACGGCGCGAGACGACCTGTTGGCCTGAGCGGCGCTGTAGAAGAGCGCGCGGCGTTTGAGCAGCGGTGATCTGGTCCAACCGGCCGTGACCGCCGCGCCGTAGCCCCGGCCGCGCATTGACCGGATCGTCGCCACACCCACCTCCGCGCCGCTGGCCGAGAGCCTCGCGGCGAAGGCGATCGAGGCAATCTCGCCATCGACAAGGCCCACGCACCATGGCGGCCAGAGTTCGGAGATATCGTCGCGAAAGTTCAGGTCCAACAGACGGGGTGGCAGGCCGAATTCGGCCAGACGAGCCAACAGGTCTTTCCCCGTTTGCGTGTGCGAATGAACCAGCCGCACCTGGGCGTCGAAGCGGCTGCGGCGCAGTAGCACATAGGTGACCCCCAGCCTCGCCACTGGGGGCGGGCCATCGGGCGCCACCAACGCCAAGTACTGGTCCAGATTAACGGGGCCGCCGTTCTCAGCTACGAACGGCGGCTCTTCAGCTGTCAAGGCAAGCAAGCGATTCGCCACACTTTCCGGAAGTTGCCAGCCGATAGCGGAGAGGTTACCCGTCCTGCATCCGCTGAAGCAAAATCTGGGGGCTGCCGACCGATCTGGACTGTTCGTGTGCAGCATCCGCCCTTCCGGGGTGAACAGGTGGTTCGTCTGCCGCTGTATCGCGAGACGTTCCGCATCGGTCATGGCCGATGACGCGCAGCGTTATAAGCTTCGCGAGCGGCGGTGATCTGAGGACGTTCAGAGACTTCGCTGACCGGCACGTCCCACCACGCACCGCCGATTTGCGTGCTTGCGTTCGGGTCGGTTGCGATGACGATGACGCTGGTCCGGTCGGCGGCGATCGCCCGAACCATGGCGGCTTCGAGACCGTCGATGTCGGCGACCGGTTCGGCCAGGGCGCCGAGGCTGGTGGCGTGGGCCGCGAAATCGACGCGGGCCTCCGCCGGCAGGAGGTTGTTGAAGGAAACCGAGCCGAGCTTCCTCTGCAGGCGATCGATGCAGCCGAAACCGCCGTTGTCGAGCACCACGATGATCAATTTTTGGCCCAGGCTCACCGAGGTCGCGATCTCTGAATTCAGCATCAGGTAGCTGCCGTCGCCGACCATCACGATGACCTCGCGACTGGGATCGGCCAGCTTCACACCGAGTCCGCCGGCAATCTCGTAGCCCATGCACGAATAGCCATATTCCACGTGGTAGCCGCCGGCTGTGCGGGTGCGCCAAAGCTTGTGCAACTCGCCAGGCAGGCCGCCGGCGGCGCAGACGACGACCGCGTCGGCCGGCGCCGCTCTCCAGACGGCGCCCAGCACCTGAGCGTCTGTCGCGACCGGGATCGCTTCGTCTGAAGCGGTCGCTTCACGCCAGTCCTGGTCCCAGGCGGCCAACTTGGCCGAACATGTTTCCCGCCAACCTATCGGAGCCTGCCAGTCGCGCAGTTCCGTGGCCAGCGCAGCCAGTACGACTCCGGCGTCGCCGACCACCGCCAGGGCTCCATGCTTGTGGGCGTCGAAGGCGCCGACATTTATCTGCGCCAAGCGACAGCGGGTATTGGCGAACAGACTGCGCGACCCAGTGGTGAAATCAGTCAGACGTGTGCCGATGCCGATGACCAGATCGGCGGCTTCCGCCGCCCCGTTGGCAGCGCTGGTCCCGGTGACCCCGACTCCACCGAGATTGCAGGTATGATCCCAGGTAAGCGCGCCCTTGCCGGCCTGGGTTTCGGCCACCGGCACACCGGTTCTCATGGCGAATTGGGCCAGCGCCGTTTCTGCATGGCCATAGATCACCCCGCCGCCGGCGATGATCAGCGGGGCGGCCGAGTTCTCGAGCAGGCGAGCCAGGTCGGAGATCTCGCGCGGATCGGCCCCTTGCCGGCGGGTGCGCCATAGCCCAGGCGCAAGGAATGCCGCAGGAAAATCGAATGCCTCTGCCTGCACGTCCTGGCAGATGGCCACCGTCGCAGGGCCGCAGACTACCGGATCGGTGAGCATGGCCATGACCCTGGGCAGCGCTGTGATGAGCTGTTCTGGCCGCTCGATCCGATCGAAGACGCGCGAGATGGGGCGGAAACAGTCGTTGGCCGACACCGTGCCATCGGCGAAGTCCTCGACCTGCTGCAGCACTGGGTCCGGACCCCTGCCGGCGAAGACATCTCCCGGCAGAAACAGCACCGGCAGTCGATTGACGTGCGCCAAAGCGCAGGGGGTGACCATATTGGTGGCCCCCGGGCCTATAGAACTGGTGCAGATCATGGCCCGACGACGCCGCTGGGCCTTGGCGTAGGCGATCGCCGCGTGACCCATGGCTTGCTCGTTATGGGCCCTCAGCGTTGGCAGGACATCACGGTGGCTATGAAGCGCATCGCCCAGTCCCGCCACATTGCCATGACCGAATATGGCCCAGGCGGCGGCGAAGAATCGCACCCTCTCGCCGTCCACCTCGACGAACTGGTTGGCAAGATAACGCACGCAGGCCTGGGCGGCGGAAAGTCGCACGTCAGGCGGCAGGCTGGGCGGGGACTATGCGGCGCCAGCGGATCGGGGGTCGTGAGGCGCCTAGCATGCTATAGGAATGCCCTCACACAAACGCTCGTCAACCCCTTCGATGCCCGGCTGGGCGGCGGTTGCCTAAGCGAGTTGACGGCGGTCTGGCCATGGAGGGGTGCAAATGTTCAAGATCGCGCTCTTGGGCGCCGGCCGGATCGGCGCCGTTCACGGCGTCAACGTCGCCGCCCATGACGGGCTCGAGTTGACGGTCATCGTCGATCCCGATGCGCCGGCGGCTGCCGCCCTGGCCCAAAAGACCGGGGCTCGCCAAGGCAATCTGGAATCTGTGCTCGCCGATGCCGCGATCAGGGGCGTAATTATCGCGAGCCCGACCCGCGACCACCTTGAGCACGTCCTGCGATGCGCGAAAGCCGGAAAGGCGGTGCTGTGCGAAAAGCCCATCGACCTCGACCTTGGCCGCGCGCAGGCGGCGGCCCCCAGCTTGGCCGGCGCACGTCTGCTGATGGGGTTCAACCGGCGCTTCGATCCTCACTTCGCTGCGCTTGAGAGCGCGCTGAAGGCCGGCAACATCGGGCTCCTGGAGAGCCTGCACATCGTCAGCCATGATCCGGCGCCGCCGCCGCCGGCCTACATCGCCACGAGCGGCGGCCTCTTCAAAGACATGGCTATCCACGATTTTGACATGGCCCGCTGGCTGCTCGGCGAAGAGCCCTGCGAGGTGTTCGCCGCTGCATCATGCCTGGTCGATCCGGCGATCGGTGCGGCCGGGGATGTCGACACCGCGCGGACGTTGCTGCGCACACCGTCCGGGCGCCTGTGCACGATCAGCAACAGTCGCCGCAGCGGCTATGGTTATGACCAGCGGATAGAGGTTTTCGGCTCTACCGGCATGCTGCGGGCGGGCAACCTCCGCCAATCCACGGTCGAACACTGGGACGCATCCGGCGCCCGGTCGGCCCCGCTGGAAAATTTCTTCCTTGACCGCTATCGGGACGCTTACCGCTGCGAACTCGATCACTTCGCCGATGTGCTCGCCGGCGCCGAACCGTTGGTGGGCTTGGACGACGCGGTCGCCGCCCTGACCCTTGCCGAAGCCGCTGGCGAATCGGCGAAAACGGGCAGGCTCGTGCGGGTCTGACTCTTGCCTTCCGCTGGAGACGACACGCCATCTTCAGCGCCGCTCAACCACGCCCCGCGAAGTCAGGGCCAGGTTGGAGAGCGTTCGGTCCTCATGGGTCATGCGCCACGACACCAGGGCTTGCGCGCAGGCAAGCACGGTGGCCGCGTGCGCCGGGTCGTCCGCCAGATCGTTCATCTCGTGCGGATCGGTCTTCAGATCGAAAAACAGCGGCGCGTAGGCGGTAAAGTGCACATACTTGAAGCGCTCACCGCGCAGGATGGTCATTGCGCATTGGTCGGCCCCGAGGGCCGGCGGGTCGCTTCCCACTACGCGCACGTCCTCGCGAAAATCGTATTCCCAATGCGCCGCGTCGCGCCAGCCGCGCCCGGGGTCTTCGCCGGCGATGAAGGGCGAAAGGCTCATGCCGTCGCACTGACGGGGAATCTTCGCGCCGATGGCCTGCAGCAGCGTCGGCATGATGTCGACGTGTTCGGTGAAGCGAGAAACCCGACTTCCCCGGCCGCCCCCGGCCTCGCGACGCGGATCGCGGACGATCAGCGGGATGTGATAGGAGCCGTCAAAATACCCGCCCTTGCCGAGCAGCCAGTGGTCGCCCAGCTCCTCTCCGTGGTCGGAGGTGAAGATGATCAGTGTGCTGTCTATCAGTCCGCTCTGACGCAGGAAATCCATCAGCCTGCCGATTTCCGCATCGACACGACTGATCAGGCCGAAATAGACCGCCTTCAGTCGCCGCAGCCGGTTGTCGTCAGCCGGCGCACATACGCCGGGTCGCATCAGCCGCATAGCCAGCGACGGGTGCTGTTTCCCCTCCGCGGCAGACGTTTCACACCGGGCGAATCCTGGCACGCGTTGGGGATCGTAAAGGGCGTTGTAGGGTTCGGGCGCGACCCACGGCGGGTGCGGACGTAACAGCGACAGGTGGGCAATGAACGGGCCTCTGGCGTCCTGGAGGTAGTCAATCAGGCGCCCTGTCAAGAATGCGGTATCATCGACTTGCGCTGGCCACGACGATGGCTTGGGGTGGGGCGCGCCGTTTTCGTAATCGGGTCCCACCGGGCGGTGGCCGTAGGCAAGCTCGATGTTCGCGGGCGTCTGGTAGCCTTTTGCGCTCAGCCAATCGGTCCAGGCTTTCGGCCGCCCATCGAGAGGACAGACGGCGCGAATACCGGGCAAAAGACCCTCGTAGGTCGTCAGGCGCGGATCGTCGGCCGCCAGTCCGCGCGGGTCGGCGCTGGTGTCGGTGTATCCGAAAAGCACGGGGTCGTAGCCGATCCGCACCGCCTCCAGCGCCCAATTGGCGTGACGCGCGTCGAGCGGCGTCCCATTGGTCACCGAGCGGTGGTTGTGTTGATAAAGACCAGTGTGCAACGAAGCGCGACTGGGCCCACACGGCGCGGTGTTGGCGAAGTGGCGCGCGAAGAGCACGCCCTCCGCGGCGAGTACATCCAGGTTCGGCGTTCTAACCATCGGGTGTCGCAGGGCCGAAAGACAGTCGCCCCGCCACTGGTCGGCGGTGATCAGGAGTACGTTGAGCGGCTCGGCCATCGGCGGGTATCAACGAAACTCCGCGACCCATGGCAAGCCGATTGAGTTCGCTTCGCGCCTTTGGCCCAGACTGATTTTCGGGAGAAATCCCATCGCGCTTCCGACCTCGCCTGCATCAGAAGCCTGATCAGCAGCGTGGCCGTGTTGATTTCACTGGTTCATCTCAGTCTTCAGTTGCGGCAGTCGGAACGCAACCAGCAGACCCTCATCCAGCAGGGCAGGGCTACGCGACCTTCCGATCTGCTGTTACGGATTGCCGGGGCCGACGCGGTGGAAGCAAATTACGAGGGCATCGTCGGCGACGAGGATATCAGCCTCGTCGAACTGCATCAGTTTCTGTATTTGATCTCCGAAGTCCCGCCCTCGCCGCCTATTGATCTCTTGGCGCGATGGAAGACAGACGTTCGCGACATTAAAGGACTTCGAGGTGACCGTGAGTGAGTTTGCAGCCGACATCGCGCGGGTTCGGGGGCGCTATCCCTCCTACACCCGCGAGCGGCTGCGCCAATTTGCGCGGCGCCTGGCCAAGGCGATCTATCCGGAGCGGATTTCGGCCGAGCGGCTGGAAATGGCAGGGCCAACGGATCGCATCACCTTGGCGCAGGCCGACACGCTGGATTATCAGCCCGTCAGCTTGGGCAAGACGCTTGGCCCGCAATGGGCAACCTATTGGTTCAAGATCGAGGCAAGGATCCCGCACGACTGGCGTGGGTCGCGTGTCGATCTCTTCTGGGACTCGCGGACTGAGGCGATGCTGTGGTTGGACGGCCGTTCGGCGCAGGGCCTGAACGTCGGCCGCCATACGGCGCGGCTGAGCGCCGCCGCCGCTGGTGGCGAGACCATCCATTTCACTATCGAGGCGGCCTGCAACCGGGAATTCGGCTCGTCCGACGATCCAAACGTGCCGGGCTCTAGGGCCCAGCCTTACCGGCTGGCCGCCTGCGAACTGCGCCGGTTCGACCCAACGGCCTGGGCCCTTTTCCACGACTTCGAGACGCTGCGCCAGCTTGAGGCCGACCGCGCGCCGCCGCAGACGCCGATGTCGACGGGCGGGGTGGCCCCGAAGATCGTTCGGCCCGCCCTCGATACGACCTGGGCCGGGCGCCTGCTGCACGAGCTCAATCGCGTGTGCAACGTCCTCGAACCCGAAAACCCCGCTACCTGGCCGGCAGGACAGGCGATCCTCCAGAGCCTGCTGGCTTCGCGCAACGCGCCGGTGACCCACGAGCTTTCCGCAGTTGGTCACGCCCACATCGATACGGCGTGGCTGTGGCCAATCGAGGAGACGCGGCGAAAGTGCCAACGCAGCTTTTCCACCGCCGTGGCGTTGATGGACGAGTATCCGGCCTTCAAGTTCGCTTGTTCGCAGGCCTATCAGTACGCCGTGATCGAAGAGACGGACCCCGATCTATTCGCGCGCATCAAGGCCAAGGTCCGGGCCGGACAATGGATCCCGATCGGTGGCAGCTGGGTGGAACCGGACTGCAATCTGCCGTCGGGCGAGTCGATCTGCCGCCAGTTTCTCTACGGTCAGCGCTACTTCGAGCGAGCCTTCGGCGCGCGATCTACCGTATTCTGGAACCCCGACGTGTTCGGCTACGCCGGCCAGCTGCCACAGTTGATGCGCCAAGCCGGCATGACCCGGTTTTTAACCCAGAAACTGTCGTGGAACCGCTTCACGACGCCGCCGCACCACAGCTTCCACTGGCGCGGGATCGACGGGAGCGCGGTGCTGACGCACTTCCCGCCGGCGGATACCTACAACGGCATGGCCACCATGGCGGAACTTCGTTACCACGCCGCCAACTACAAGGATGCGGACCGCTCCGCCGACGCCTATTATCTGTTTGGCTACGGCGATGGCGGCGGCGGGGCAAACGCCGGCATGATCGAGGCTCTGGCGCGCGCCAGCGACCTGCAGGGCGTTCCGCGTAGCACCGTCCGCACCCCTGACGACTTCTTCGAGCGCCTGGAAACCAGCGCCGCCGACCTGGCCGTGATCGAGGGGGAGCTCTATTTCGAGTACCACCGTGGCACGTACACCAGCCAGGCGCGGGTCAAGCACCTGAACCGGTTGATCGAGGGGCGACTGCAGGACGTCGACTTTCTGGCGGCGGCCAGCCGGCTTGCCGGGCGCCCGGCGCCGAGCCGAGAAACTGTCGAAAGCTTGTGGCGCACGCTGCTGGTCAACCAATTCCACGACATCCTACCTGGCAGCAGCATCCGCGAGGTCTATGAGCGCACGGAGCGCGAACTTGGCGAACTCGCCGACCAGTGCTCTGCCATAGCGCAGGATTTGGTCGACGGCCTGTCCGTGTCTGACGCGGAGGGCGGCCCACAACCCCTCAACACAACCAGCTTTCCCCGCGCCGAGGTGGCTCTGGACCCAGCCGGAGAGCTACGCTTCATCATCGCCCAGCCGTTCTGCGCCGGCGAAATCGCCACAACGGGCGAGCGCGTTACGCTCGAAGCGGACTCCGACGGCGGGTATCGGCTCGATAATGGGCGCCTCAGCGCACGGCTGACCCGCGGGGGGGCGCTGAGCTCGTTCATCCATCGGGCGTCGGGCCGTGAGGTTCTGGCCGGCGACGGCAATCGCATCGTGCTTTTCGACGATCGGCCGATCGAGTACGAGGCCTGGGACATCGATCCCTTCGCCCTCGAAACCGCGCACGATGCGCCCGCCGCTCATTCCGTCGAGGTGGTGTCGAGTGGTCCGTTGCGCGCCGAAATCCGCTTCGAACGCAGACTGGGGTTGGCCAGCCGCATGGTGCAAACCGTGCGGCTCGACGCCGGCGGCGATCGGCTCGAATTTTCGACCCTGATCGACTGGCGCGAGCGCAGGACGCTGGTCAAAGCGGTGTTTCCCATCGTCTGCAGTTCGGCAAGGGCCACCTACGAGACCATGTTCGGAGCGGTAGAGCGGCCGACGCATGCCAATACCGACGCCGAC
>JAYTRF010000199.1:0-35374 GCA_043746375.1 Caulobacteraceae bacterium
GGACCTGGCCGGCAAGTGGCTGATCACCAACACCCGCTCGTCGATGGAACCGTTCCTGACCTATTCCGATCGCCGGGACCTGCGCGAGAAGGGCTGGCGCATGTGGACCCTGCGCGGCGACAACGGGGGCGCCCACGACAACAACGCCATCATTTCCGAGGTCCTCGCCTTGCGCGCCGAGAAGGCCAAACTCCTCGGCTTTCCGACCTTCGCCCACTGGATCACGGACGACCAGATGGCGGGCACGCCGCAGGCGGCCATGGACCTGATGCTGAAGGTCTGGGCCCCGGCCAAGGCCAGGGTAGCCGAAGAGGTCGCCGACATGCAGGTAATCGCCGACCGCGAGGCGCCTGGAACCCGCATCGAGCCGTGGGACTACCGCTACTATTCGGAGAAGGTGCGCAAGGCCCGCTACGACCTCGATGACAATGAAATCAAACCCTATCTGCAGATGGAAAAGCTGCGTGAGGGCATGTTCTGGGCCGCCGGCCAGCTCTACGGCTTGGAGTTCGTCCCCGTTTCCGATCTGCCTGTCTATGAGGGCGACGTGCGGGTCTTCGAGGTGCTTCGGGACGGCGCGCGCGTCGGGCTATGGTATTTCGATCCCTACGCCCGGGCGGGCAAGAGTTCGGGCGCCTGGATGAGCGAGTACCGCACCCAGGAGCGCTTCAACGGGGTCGTCACGCCGATCGTTTCCAATAACGCCAACTTCATCAAGGCCCCGCCCGGCGATCCGATCCTGGTTTCGTGGGATGACGCGGTGACCATGTTTCACGAGTTCGGCCACGCCCTGCATGGGCTCAATTCCAACGTCGCCTATCCCACCCTGGCCGGGACCAACGTCGCGCGCGACTTCGTCGAGTTTCCAAGTCAGCTGAACGAGCATTGGCTGCCGACGCGCGAACTGCTGAGCCGTTTCGCCATCCACTACAAGACCGGCGAGGCCATGCCCGCCGCGCTGGTGGCGAAGATCAAGCGCGCCCACACCTTCAACGAAGGGTTCGGCACGGTGGAATATCTGGCCTCCGCGATCGTCGACATGAAGGCCCACCTGGCCGGGGCGTCCCCCGTTGACCCGCGCGCATTCGAAACGGCGACCTTGGCGCAGATCGGCATGCCGCGCGAAGTGGTCATGCGCCACCGGATGCCGCAGTTTGGGCACATCTTCGCCGGCGAAGGCTATGCGGCGGGCTATTACGACTACATCTGGGCCGACACCCTGACCGCCGACGCGGCCGAAGCCTTTGCCGAAGCGCCGGGTGGATTTTACGACAGGCCCACCGCCAGGCGCCTGTATGACGACATCATGAGCGTGGGCAACACCGTCGACGCGGCCGAAGCGTTCCGGCGGTTCCGCGGCCGCGACGTCACCGTCGACGCTCTGATGCGCGACCGGGGATTTGCTGTGGCGGCGTAGCAAATCTTTTTCCGTCCCTTCCATGGGGAGGGAAGATCGCGAAGCGCGCGGGGCGAGAAGAGCGATGGATTTCGAGCGCTTGCTCGCGCGCAGCAAGGGGTATTGCTACCTGCGCTTCACCTTCTTTGCCATCATAATGCTGGGTCTCCCGGCGCCTTCGGCGTCCGGCACAATGCCGATGACCACGAAACCGACGCGTCGATAGAAGTCCAGCGGATGATTTGGGGCCGCGCGCAAACTGCCAATAGCACTGGGAATGTCGGCGTAGAGTTCTCGGCCGAAGATGGAGGTGCGGTTGCTCTCATCGCTGGTCCCAAGCTGGATGGTCAGTCCGCCCTTTTCGCGAACATACCGCTCCAAATCCTCGACCAGAGCGCGGCCATAGCCATGGCGCTGGAGGTGTGGGGCGACAACGAGCGGGTGTAGTTCCCACACGTAACCGTAGACGTGGACGCCGGCGCACCACCCGACGATCTCACCGGCTTCGTCGCGGGCGACTCGGTTGAACCCCTCCAGACCTAGGAAGCTTATGACCTCTGCCCGTGCCGCCTCCGGTGTTGGCATCCAATCCGGAGAAAGTTCGCGAAAGCCTTCGAAGAAATATCGCGGCGACAGGATCTACATCGGCGGGGGCGAGATCAGTGATCTTGGTAGCGGGCATATGTGAGCCCTATGGCGTAGCGGCGGCGTTTCCAGACGGTAGCGAGGCCACGCGCGTTTGCCAAAGACACAGGGCCGGTGCGACGCCGAGTTCCATGATCAGGGCCCAGCGCATGCTGCTCGGATCGCCGGCGAACGCCCAGCCTGCGAGACGGGCAAGGCCGCCGACGACGACCACGAAGGTCAATGTACGAACGATCATGGTGCGCCGCTCGATGGCCGGGATGCAGCCCCAGAAAACCAGGCCAATGGCCAGCAGCAGGCCCGAGAGATAGCGCACATGACTGTCGGCGGCGGCGCCCGGCCAAGCGCCGAAGGCTCGGGCGCCTCTCGCCGCGCCCGTCGCCCCACCGAGCACGGGAACCCAGCCGGCCAGGAATATTGCTAACTGCAGGGTGTGGCGCTCCATGGCGCACCCTGCCTGTTATTGACCGCCGCTGTCCATCGGCGCATAGACCCGCGCTTCCGGCGCAGCGCCAGCAGCGCCTCCTCCGCCACGACCCTCAGCTAGCTGGGACGAGGGCGGCGAGGACCCCCGTCCGCGTCATCCGCGCACGGGGGCATGCTGCGTTTGCGCGTCCTGAGGTCGTGAATGTTCGAAGCACTATCAGACAGGCTGTCGGGCGTTTTCGACCGGCTTTCCGGCCGTGGGGTGCTGACCGAGAAGGATGTCGACGAGGCCATGCGGGAGGTCCGCGTCGCCCTGCTCGAGGCCGACGTCGCCCTCTCGGTTGTGCGGGAATTCATTGACAAGGCGCGCGTGGCGGCGGCGGGCGAGGCGGTTATCCGCTCGGTCAAGCCTGCCGACCAGGTAATCAAGATCGTCTATGACGGCCTGGTCGAGATGTTGGGCGGCGATGAGGCCGAGCCGCTTCGCCTGGCGCTCAATCCGCCAACGGTGATCCTGGTCGCCGGCCTGCAGGGCTCTGGCAAGACCACCCTTTCGGCCAAGCTGGCGCTGCGGCTCTCGAAGACGGAGCGCAAGCGGGTGATCATGGCCTCGCTCGACGTGCGCCGTCCCGCGGCCATGGAACAGCTGGCTATCCTCGGCAAGGAGGCGGGCGTCGACACGTTGCCGATCGTCAGCGGCCAGGCGCCCGCCGATATCGCCCGCCGGGCCTTGTCCGCGGCGAGGTTGGGCGGATTCGACGTGCTGATATTGGATACCGCCGGACGCACGACCCTCGACGAAGCGATGATGAGCGAGGCGGCGGAGATCGCCCGGATCGCCGCGCCGGCCGAAACCCTGCTGGTCGCGGACAGCCTGACCGGGCAGGACGCGGTGCGCACCGCCAAGGCTTTCCATGAGCGCCTGCCACTGACCGGCCTGGTTCTGACCAGGGCCGATGGCGATGCGCGTGGCGGCGCGGCGCTCTCCATGCGTGCCGTCACCGGCTTGCCGATCAAGTTCCTCGGTACCGGCGAGCGCATCGACGCGCTCGACGTCTTCGATGCGCGGCGGGTGGCCGGGCGCATCCTGGGGCAGGGCGATGTCGTCGCCCTTGTCGAAAGGGCCGCCGCCGACTTCGACCAAGCCAAGGCCGAGGTCATGGCCCGCAAGCTCGCCAAAGGTCAGTTCGATCTCGAGGACATGGCCCAGCAACTGCTGCAGATGGAGCGCATGGGTGGGATGGAAGGGGTCATGGGCCTCCTCCCGGGCGTGCGCCAGGTAAAGAAACAGATCGCCGAGGCCGGGGTCTCCGACAGCATCATCCGTCGCCAGCGGGCGATCATCGGGTCGATGACCGGCAAGGAACGCAAGAAACCCGATATCCTCGCTGCCTCGCGCAAGCGCCGCATCGCCGCCGGGGCCGGGGTCGACGTGGCTGACGTCAACCGGCTGCTGAAGCAGCATCGGCAGATGCAGGACGCCTTCAAGGCCATGGCCCGCGATGGTGGCCGAGGCTTCGCCCGCATGGCCGGCATGTTCGGTGGCGGCGGCATGGACAAGCTGAAAGCCATGGGCGCGGGCCTACCACAAGGCGCCGGCGGGCCGGGCGCCCTTGGCGCCCCCCCCGCCCTGCCGGGCCTCGGCGGCGGAACTCCGGGATTACCTTTCAACCCTTTCAAGAAACCCTGACCCCAAGGATCAAACGTCATGCTGAAGATTCGTCTTGCCCGCGGCGGCGCCAAGAAGCGCCCCTATTATTCGATCGTCGTCGCCGACAGTCACTCGCCGCGCGATGGCCGGTTCATCGAGAAGGTGGGGACCTACAACCCGCTTTTGAAAAAGGACGATCCGGCCCGCCTGACGCTCAAGAGCGAGAGGATCGGCGAGTGGCTGGCCAAAGGCGCCCAGCCAACCGACCGCGTCGCACGATTCCTGTCCACTCAGGGCCTGGCCAAGTGGGAGCACGGGACCAATCCCAAGAAAGGCGAGCCGCACGCCAAGGCCAAGGAGCGGGTAAAGGAGCGCGCCGACCGTGAAGCCGCCCGCGCCGCCGTGCCGCCGCCGCCGCCGCCCGCCGAAGAGGCCGCTCCGGCTGAGGTTGTTGCCGAGGAGGCCGTGACGCCTGCTGAGGAAGCCGTGCACGAACCCGCCGCCGAAGCCGCTGAGGATGTGATCGCCGCCGAGCCGGAGGCGCCGACCGCCGAAGCCGAAGCGCAAGCTGCCGAAATCGGCGCCGACGGCGCGCAGGACGAGGCCGCCGAAGCCGCGTCGGAGGCGTAAGTTCGGGGCGCCTTCGGTAAAATTTGCGCAATGATCCCCCGCCTCATCCTGGTCGGGCAGGTCGCTGGGGCGTTCGGGGTCAAGGGCGAGGTGCGGATCACTGCCTGGACGCAAGACCCGATGGCGCTGACAGCCTATGGCCCGCTCTTGTGCGAAGACGGATCCAAGGCTCTGAGCTTGAGCGGGGCGCGCGCCGTCAAGGGGGCGGTCATCGCCCGGGCCGCTGAGGTGGGTAGCCGCGAGGCGGCCCAGGCTCTGCGCGGCCTTCGCCTTTACGTCTTTCGCGAGAGCCTGCCGGAACCCGAAGAAGACACCTTTTACCTTGCCGACCTTATCGGCCTCGCGGCGGTTTCGCCTCAGGGCGAGGGCATCGGCCGGATCAAGGCCGTCAATGACTTCGGGGCCGGTGACCTTCTCGAAATCGAGCCGGCCGGCGGCGGGCCAAGCTGGTGGGCGCCGTTCACCCGCTCTGCGGTGCCCGAGGTGCGCATCGCCGATGGGCAGGTGGTGGTGGTTCGGCCGGCAGAGGTGGAAGACTGAGCGCCTCCAGCCCCGTCACGGGTGGCAGAAGGTCAAAGTCGCAGGTCCGGCGGCATGGCTTCGGCGGCGAGCTCTGTTACGGCGTCACCCAGATTGACCACAGCCTGGCCGTCTGAACCCAGGCGGCGCAGGGCAACCGTGCCCTCGTCGGCTTCGCGGCGGCCGGCGACGGCAATGATCGGGACCTTGGCCAGGGAGTGCTCGCGCACCTTGTAGCCGACCTTTTCGTTGCGCAGATCGGTTTCCACCCGCAGGCCCGCCGCGCGTAGCGTCTCGGCCGCGCTTTCGGCATAGGCGTCCGCGTCGGATGTGATCGTGGCCACCACGACCTGCGTTGGCGAAAGCCACAGGGGCAGCGCCCCGGCATGATGCTCGATCAGGACGCCGATGAAACGTTCAAGGGAGCCGAGGATGGCGCGGTGCAGCATTACCGGCCGGTGCTTCTGGCCGTCCTCTCCGATGTAGCTGGCGTCGAGACGCTCGGGCAGGACGTAATCGAGCTGCAGGGTACCGCACTGCCAGGTGCGGCCGATGGCGTCGCGCAGATGGAACTCGAGCTTTGGGCCGTAGAATGCGCCTTCGCCTGGCAGCATCTCCACGTGGTTGAAGGCGGCGCGGGCGGCGCGTTCGAGCTTGGCCTCGGCGATATCCCATTGGGCGTCGGCGCCGAACCTCTGCTCGGGGCGAAGGGCCAGCTTGATTGAATGAAGCTCGACCCCCAGGTCGCGGTAGATTCTCTGCAGCAAGGCGATGAACGCCTTCGACTCCGCTTCGATCTGCTCGTCGGTGCAGAAGATGTGGCCATCGTCCTGGACCATGGCGCGGACGCGCAGCAGGCCCAGCAGCGAACCGGAGCTCTCGTAACGATGCAGGCCGCCGAACTCGCTCATCCGGATCGGCAACTCGCGATAGGATCGCTGGCCATGCGCGAAGATCTGCACGTGGCCGGGACAATTCATCGGCTTGACGGCGAGAACCTCGCCTTCTTCCGTCTGTGAGACGAACATGTTGGCGTGGAACTTGTCCCAGTGGCCTGATCGCTCCCAAAGCGACCGATCCATGATCTGGGGCGTCCTTACCTCTACGTAACCCGCCGCAGCCGTGACCCGGCGCACATAGTCTTCAACGGTGCGATACAGGGTCCAGCCCTTGGGGTGCCAGAACACCATCCCCTTGGCCTCTTCCTGCATGTGGAAGAGGTCCATCGACCGGCCAAGCTTGCGATGATCCCGCTTTTCGGCCTCCTCAATGCGCGTCAGATAAGCCGCGAGGTCGGCGTCGCTGGCCCAGGCCGTTCCGTAGATCCGCTGCAACTGCGCGTTCGCCTGGTCGCCGCGCCAGTAGGCGCCGGCCAGCTTGGTCAGCTTGAACGCCTTGCCGACGTGGCGTGTCGACGGCAGGTGGGGACCGCGGCACAGGTCCTTCCATGCACCCTGGCGGTAGACGCTGATCGGCTCGCCGCCTGGAATGTCGCGGATGATCTGGGCCTTGTAGATTTCCCCGATGCCGTCGA
The DNA here is from genome assembly GCA_043746375.1 of Caulobacteraceae bacterium. Lineage (GTDB taxonomy): Bacteria > Pseudomonadota > Alphaproteobacteria > Caulobacterales > Caulobacteraceae > Acaudatibacter. The sequence goes on from JAYTRF010000199.1 coordinate 6,802, forward strand.
AGTGGGCGATGGCTTCGTCGCGATCCCAGACCTCGCGCGTGATCGCCTCATCGCGATCGACGATCTTCCGCATCCGCGCTTCGATCAGCGCCAGATCGTCGAGCGAGAACGGCTCATCGCGGGCGAAGTCGTAGTAGAAACCGTCCTCGACGTTGGGCCCGATGGTCACCTGGGTTCCGGGGAACAGTTCCTGCACAGCCTCGGCCAGGAGGTGCGCCGCATCATGGCGGATGACCTCGAGGGCCTCGGGGGCGTCGCGGGTGACGACTTCGATATGTCCGCCGTGGTCCAGGGGCTGGCCAAGGTCAATCAACGCGCCGTCCAGCTTTACCAGCAGAGCCTTCTTGGCGAGGGAGGGAGAAATCGCCGCAGCGACATCCCGCCCAGTGACGCCATCGTCGAACGACCGGGCCTGGCCGTCGGGAAATGTCAGTTCGATCATGGTTTTTCGTCTCGCTTCTCACCGCGCTCCATGGCGCGGGCGGGGGGAACCGGGTCGAGGCCCGATCCCCCCCAGGGATGGCAACGCACGACACGCCGTGCGGCGAGCCATCCGCCGCGCAACGGTCCGTGGCGAATCAGGGCCTCCGCCGCATAGTCCGAACAGGTCGGGGTGAAGCGGCATTGGCGCCCGATCCAGGGCGAAAGCGTCAGCTTGTAGGCGCGGTGGCCCCATCTGACGCAGGTCTCATAAATCTTCATGCCGGCGCCGTCGTTCAGCCCAGCGCCCGGATCAGGCGCCGGTCAGGCCACGCCGGCGGGACTAGTTCGTGAGGCCTCCCCGGCGCCCATCGCCTGCGCGCACGCCTCGGCAGCCGCCTCGAACGCGAGCAGCGTCGAAGCGTGTCTTGGCGGATAGTCCTTCACGGGCTCCAGCACGGCGAGATCCGAAAAACGACCCTTGGGCGGGGGTGCGCCCGTCTTCAGCATAGCACGCAAAGCATCGCGGGCCATTTCGATTTCATAGGGGCTGGCGCCGATGACGTTGGCCCCAAGAACCGCGGCCGCCGCCTGGCCGAGGGCGCAGGCGCGAACGTCCTGGGCGAAGTCTGCGACGACGCCGCCTTTCATGACTAGGTCGACGATGATCCGGCTGCCGCACAGCCGCGAAATCCTCTCCGCCGACCCGCCCGGACGCGCCAGGCGGCCCGCTCTTGGCATATTGGCCGCCAGCGCCAGCACCTTGGCGGAATAAAGGTCGTCGATCATGGCTTGCTAGCTAAACCCGACGCTCTCCACGCGCAACGCCGCCTCGGCGCGGGCTTTGAGCGCCTCACCCATGGCAGTGAAACCGGCTTTCAAGGGGCCACGCAGGCGCCGGACAAGTGTGGGCCCGAGCAGGCCGTCGAAAATCTCGCCGTTCGAAAGAATGCAGCTGGTCTCCGCCAGCTGGTCGATCTCGATGTAGCGGATCGACTTGATCAGGCCCCCCAGCATCGTCAGCCGCCAGATCACCTGTTCGTTAGGTATCCAGTCGACCACGGTCGGGCGGATTGCGCGCAGAGCTTGGCCGGGCAGAGCGACATCGAGGGTCAGCCGCTCGCCGATGCGTAGCACCCCGCTGGCACGCGGATAAAGGGGGTTCCACGCCGTCCAGCCGGCGATGTCCGCCACCTGGGCCCAGATCGTTTCCGGCGCCGCCTGCACCCCGATCCGGTGCTCGACCTTCACGCGCATGGCCGCGATTCCAAGAACCAGACGATGACCTTCAAGGATCTTGGCGCCGCCATTACCCCTTGGCCTTCAGCTTCCAGGTCGCGCCGGCGGCCGTGTCCATGACTTCGATGTCGAGCGCGGTCAGTTCCTCACGCAGGCGGTCGGCGGCCGCGTAATCCTTGACCGCACGTGCGGCGATCCGAGCATCGATCAAGGCGTCGATGCGCGCTTTGAAGGCGACGTCGCCGCCGCCCTTGAACCAGCTTTCAGGATCGGCCTGCAAAAAGCCGGTGAGCGCTCCGGCCGCCAGCAACTCGCCCTTGGCTGCGGCCCGCTCGTCCGCTCCCCCGGTCTCGAGCCGGTGGGCGATGGCGAACATCTCGGCGTTGGCCTTCGGGGTGTTAAGATCGTCGAAGATGGCGTCCAGGAAGGCCGCTGACGGCTGGTCGCCCGTTGGCGCGACATCGGCGGCCCGGCGCAAGGCGCCGTAAAGCCGATCCAGCGCGGCCTTGGATTGGTCGACGACGCCGCTGCTCCACGCGAGGGGCTGGCGGTAATGGGAGGCCAGCAGCGCCCAGCGCAACGCCTCGGGCGGCCAGCGGCTGACCAAGTCATGGACCAGTTCGACGTTGCCGAGACTCTTGGACATCTTCTCGGCCCCCATGTTGAGAAAGCCGTTGTGCATCCAGAAATTGGCGTAGGCCGCCTGATGGTTGGCGCAAACGCCTTGGGCCATCTCGTTTTCATGGTGGGGAAAGATAAGGTCGTTGCCGCCGCCATGGATGTCGATGGGCAGGCCGAGCGTGTCCTCGATCATCGCCGAGCACTCGATGTGCCAGCCCGGCCGGCCCGGCCCGAACGGGCTCTCCCAGACCGGCTCGCCGGGCTTCGATGGCTTCCAAAGGACGAAATCGGCCCCATGCAGCTTGTAGGGCGCGACCTCGACGCGGGCCCCGGCGATCAGTTCGTCGAGCGTGCGTCCCGAGAGCTTGCCATAGTCGCCATAGGCCTGGGTGTTGAAGAGCACATGGCCGTCCGCCTGATAGGCGGCATTGTTGCGCACCAGGCGACCGATCATGGCGATGATAGCGTCCATGGTCCTGGTCGCGCGGGGCTCGAAGGTCGGCTTCAGGGCTCCCAGTGCCGACATGTCTGCGTGGTAGGCGTCGAGATAACGCGTCGTGATCACCTCGATCGGCACGCCTTCTTCGGCAGCCTTGAGATTGATCTTGTCGTCCACGTCGGTGACGTTGGCCGCGTAGATGACATGGTCTTCCCCATAGAGCCGGCGTAAGAGCCGGAAGAGTACATCGAAGACCACGACCGGCCGCGCATTACCGATGTGAGCGTAGTTGTAGACGGTAGGCCCGCAGACATAGACCGTCACCCGCGCCGGATCGATGGGCGCGAACGGCCGTTTGGCGCGGGCCATGGTGTCGTAGAGGCTAAGGCTCATGGACGAAGCGTTAAGTAGCCGAAGAGTTGCGGGGTAAGGGGCGCCGACCATATAGAGATTGAGCGGCCGGCAAGCCATTGCCGCGGCGCAACCACTTGAGAAAGCCCACGGCCATGGATGCGATCACCGGCGCGCGGTCGCCTGTCGGCCAAGCGGCCAGCGCGATGAAGAAGCCGAGCCGTGAAGAAGCGATGGCGGCGGTGCGCACGCTGATCGCCTGGGCCGGCGACGATCCGCGCCGCGAGGGCGTGGTCGATACGCCAAGGCGAGTGGTTGACGCTTACGACGAGTGGTTCGCCGGCTATCACGCCGATCCGGCCAAGGAACTCGACCGCACTTTCGAGGATGTCCAGGGCTACGACGACATCGTCATGTTGCGCGACATCGAGGTCGAAAGCCATTGCGAACACCACATGGCGCCGTTCCTTGGCAAGGCGTATGTCGCCTACATGCCCACCAATCGTGTGGTCGGCATCTCCAAACTGGCGCGGGTTGTCGAAATCTTCTGCCGACGACTGCAGACCCAGGAAACCCTTACCCAGCAGATCGCCGATGCGATCGGCGACAGCCTGCGCCCGGCGGGCTGCGCGGTGCTGATCGACGCCGAGCACCAGTGCATGACTACGCGCGGCATCCACCACCGGCACGTCTCGACAATTACCACCCAGTTCACGGGCGTCTTCCGATCCGACAGGGATCTGCAGAAACGCTTCCTGGATTTCTGCAACCGGTGATGGCGGCCGGACCGGCCATGACCAATGCGACCTTTCCCGCAGCCTCCAGCACCGCTGAACAAGAGCAGGGCGCTCGGCTCACTCCACGCTTCGACGCCGCAGGATTGATCTGCGCGGTGGCGACGCACGCGGGGACCGGGGAGGTGCTCATGATCGCGTGGATGAACGCGGAGGCGCTGGCGCTGACCTTGGAGACGGGCGAGGCGCATTATTTCAGCCGCTCGCGCCACGCCTTGTGGCGCAAGGGCGAGAGCAGCGGACAGGTGCAGGCCGTCGAGGAAATCCGCATCGACTGCGACCAGGACGCGGTGTGGCTGAAAGTCTTCCCGGGTGGAGATGGAGGGGCCTGTCACACGGGCGCGCGATCGTGTTTCTACCGCGTGATCGAGAACGGCGCCCTGACGAACAAGGGCTAGGGGCGGGCGCCAGACCCGTCGCCAACAGGAAAGATGCATCGAATGTCCAGCGAAGGCCTCCACGTACCGCGCGAAAAGCTGCGCCGCGAAACCCTCAACCTGCACTATGCGATCAGCTCGTTGATCGAGGAACTCGAGGCTGTCGACTGGTACCGGCAGCGGGCTGACGATTGCGACGATCCCGAACTGAAAGCCGTGCTGTTGCACAACGCCCGCGAGGAGATCGAACACGGGTCGATGGCGCTCGAATGGATCCGGCGCAACGACAGTGAATTCGACGCCCACCTGCGGGAATACCTGTTCACCAGCGGCTCGATCACCGGGCGCGAGGAGGCGGCGAAGTAAGAGGGCAGGGCGGGTGCATTTTGCATTCGTCGAACTTGCGTGCGGCGTAAGCGGTCGTCTCGACCGCGCCCTGGCTGACGCTCTGCCGGATCTGTCCCGTGCGCGGATCCAGGCGCTGATGGGGGAAGGGGCGGTTACCCGGCACGGTGAAGCGATGACCGACGCTTCGGCCCGCGCGGCCCCGGGCCAGTACCGGCTCGAAATCGCGACCCCGCGCAGCCCCGAGCCCCGGGCCGAGGCCATCGCGCTCACCATACTCTATGAGGACGCGCACCTCATCGTTGTCGACAAGCAGGCGGGCATGTCGGCTCATCCCGCGCCGGGCAGCCACAGTGGCACCCTGGTCAACGCCCTCATTCACCACTGCGGCCAAAGCCTCTCTGGGATCGGCGGGGTGGCGCGCCCGGGCATCGTTCACCGCCTCGACAGGAACACCTCGGGGGTAATGGTCGCCGCCAAGACCGATGCGGCCCACCGCGGCCTTTCAGCCCTGTTTGCGGCTCATGACATCGAGCGGGTCTATCTGGCCCTGACCCGGGGTGCGCCAAAGCCACCGCGCGGCACGGTGGCAACGCGGCTCGGACGCTCGAGCGCGGACCGCAAAAAGATGGCGGTTTTGCGCGCCGGCGGCCGCGAAGCGATCACCCACTACGCGGTCGAGCGCGTTTTCGGGCGGCCGTCGGCCCCGTTGGCCGCGCGCGTCGCCTGCCGGCTGGAGACCGGGCGCACCCATCAGATCCGCGTGCACCTGGCGCACAAGGGGGCGCCGTGCCTTGGCGATCCAGCCTATGGCGGCGGCGCGCCGGCGCCAGCGGTGCGGGCCGCGATGGCGCTCGCGGGACTGAAGCGTCAGGCGCTCCATGCCGCGGTGCTGGGCTTTCGTCATCCCATCACCGGCGAGCCCCTGCGCTTCGCCACCGAACCTCCCGTGGACATGGCCGCTCTGCAGACGGCCCTGCAGGAACTCTAGGGCCGTCTTCAGAAAGCTTGGCCGCTGCGCGTCTTAAAAGGGTCGCAACGATCGTGTATCTGTTGGGTTGAAAGCAAGGACGGGCGGCGAGGGATCGCCCACGCCACACTCGCCCCGGGAACCTCCAAGATCATGGCAACCGCCAACGCCCTATCGATCATGTCGCCTGACGGCGGCCTGTCGCGCTACCTCACGGAAATCCGCAAGTTCCCGATGCTGGCCAAGGATGAGGAGTTCATGCTCGCCAAGCGTTGGCGCGAGCATGAAGATCCTGCCGCGGCCCACCGTCTGGTGACCTCGCACCTTCGGCTGGTCGCCAAGATCGCCATGGGTTACCGCGGCTATGGCCTGCCGATCGGCGAGGTTATCAGCGAGGGCAACGTCGGGCTGATGCAGGCTGTCAAGAAGTTCGAGCCTGATCGGGGCTTCCGGCTGGCCACCTACGCCATGTGGTGGATCAGGGCTTCGATCCAGGAATACATCCTGCGCTCCTGGAGCCTTGTGAAGATGGGCACCACGGCGGCGCAGAAAAAGCTGTTTTTCAATCTGCGCAAGGCCAAGAGCGAGATCAGCGCTTTGGAAGAGGGCGACATGCACCCCGACAAGGTGCGCCTGATCGCCACCAAACTCGGTGTGCTCGATTCTGAGGTGATCTCGATGAACCGGCGCCTTTCGGGGCCTGACGCGTCGCTGAACGCCCCCTTGCGCGCCGAGTCGGAAAACGAGTGGCAGGACTGGCTCGAGGACAAGGAAGCGGTCAGCCAGGAGACCCGTTTGGCCGACGACGAGGAAAAGTCCCTGCGCATGGGACTCTTGGACGAGGCGATGACCGAACTCACCGACCGGGAGCGCCACATTCTCACCGAGCGTCGGCTCAAGGACGACCCGACGACGCTGGAAACGCTCGCCGGCGAGTATGGCGTCAGCCGCGAGCGGGTTCGCCAGATAGAGGTGCGGGCGTTCGAAAAGCTGCAGAAAGCGATGCGCGCGGCGGCCGTGGAACGCAATCTGGTCAACGCGTAACGAGCGTCAAGCGGCTGCGGCGGTTACTTTCGTTGCGGCCAGGCCAATGACGCATCGCACTCGGCTGTCAATTTCATCGGTTGGAACGGCCGCCAGATCCGTGGTTACCAGCCATTCCTCCAGTGCGAGGGCGCGCGCCGCAAGCGACGGTTCGCCAGACTTCAAGACGGTTATCTGAGCCAGCATCGACCGCAGCGCCTGACGCGGGTCGCTGTGGAGGAACTGCGCTGAGGCGGCGATGATATGAAGCGCCTGCTGGATGCGGGCGGCCCCGTCACTCAAGTTTCCGTCGCGGCGACGCTTGAAGCCCGCGCCCAGTTCGCCGGTGTTGAACTGCCGACGGTCGGGGCCGACATAGCTTACCGCCTCGATCCAATCCCGATCGTAGAGCAGCGCCGCTTCAATGCGTTTGGACAAGGACTCAAGCGTGCAGGGGCGCGCCAGGATCTCGTTGGCGCCGGCGTCGCGCGCGGCGATGAGCCCCTTGGTGGTCATTTCGGCGCAGAGCATGATCACAGGCGTTTGGCGACAGTCGAGATTGCCCGTGCGCAGGTCCCGGGTGAACGCCGCTCCGGCCGCTGCCTGGTCAGCCAGGATGATTTGCGGATCGATACGTGCGGCCAGTTCGAGACCTATGCCGCCGCTGGGCGCGGTCCACACCTGGCAAGGCGCGATCTGACGCAGGAGGTCGCTGAGCGCCCGGGCGGGCGCGGCGGCAGGATCGACGATCAGCACGCGCTGCATCAGTGACTTCAGGCGGGGCTGGGCTTTGAACACGGCGCCGAACATGCGCCACCCTGCCGGCAAGCCGGTAAAGATCGTCTTGACGGGCGTTATTGAAAGGGGTCGCGCAGGACGATGATGTCGTCGCGTTGCGGACTGGTGGTGACCAGCACCACGGGAGCGCCGATAAGTTGTTCAATTCGCTGCACATAGGCAATGGCCCCTCGCGGCAGATCGCTAAACGATCGCACCCCATGGGTGGTCCCGCTCCAGCCTGCGATCTCTTCATAGACCGGCTGCGCCGCCGCCTGCTCGCGCACGCCGGCCGGTAGGTAATCGTACACGTCTGCGCCGATGCGATAGCCGGTGCAGATCTTCAGCATCTCGAAGCCATCGAGGACGTCGAGCTTGGTGAGCACAACGCCATCGATGCCGCTGACCGCGATCGACTGGCGCACCAGAACCGCGTCGAACCAGCCGCAGCGGCGCTTTCGACCGGTGACGGTGCCGATTTCGGCCCCCTGGCCACCGATCGCGCCCCGCGATAGCCGCTCGCCGATATCGTCGGTCAATTCGGTCGGGAAAGGTCCCTCGCCGACTCGGGTCGTGTAGGCCTTGACGATGCCAAGGATGAAGCCGCCCGCCGCAGGGCCTACGCCAGCGCCCGCAGCGGCTTGGCCGGGCATGGTGTTGGATGAGGTGACGAAAGGATAGGTGCCGTGGTCGACGTCCAGCATCGTCGCCTGGGCGCCTTCGAACAGCACGCGCTTGCCCTGGCCGATCGCCGCACCCACGATCCGCCATGCCGGCTGGATGAAGGGTGCGATCCTGGGGTTCACCGTTTCCAGAAGGTCGAGCAGAGCCGCGGCGGTCACGGCGGGCAGGTTCAGACCCCGCCGCAGCGGCTCATGATGGGCCAGGAGGCGGTCGATCTTGGCGCGCAAGGCCTCAGGGTCGCCCAGGTCGCAAAACCTGATCGCCCGCCGTCCGACCTTGTCTTCATAGGCCGGCCCGATGCCGCGGCCGGTGGTTCCGATCCTTCCCGAGCCCGCTCTTGCCTCGCGCGCCTCGTCGAGGTCTCGGTGCAGGGGCAACACCAGACAGGCGTTGTCGGCCAGCACCAGCACGTCCGGCGTTATCTCGAGGCCCTGGACGCGGAAACGTTCGATCTCTTCCAGCAACGACCAGGGATCGACGACGACCCCGTTGCCGATTACCGACAGCTTGCCCTGGACGACGCCGGACGGCAGCAGAGAGAACTTGTAGACAGCGTTGCCGACGACGATGGTGTGACCGGCATTATTGCCGCCCTGGAAGCGGACGACGACGTCGGCGCGGTCGGCCAGCCAGTCGATGACCTTGCCCTTGCCCTCGTCGCCCCACTGGGCGCCGATCACCGTCACATTGGCCATGATTTTTTTGGGCTCCCGCTTGGAAAGGCAGGCGGCCTTTCCGAGATCGTTTAGCGTGGCGGGCGCGAACCCTCTAGGAAAAACTCCGATCAAGACATATGGTCATATTGATATGACCGCTGTCGATGCGAGGCCAGAATGATTTCGACCGAGACTTTCACCGCAACCGAATTCAAGGCCAAGTGCCTTAAAATCTTCGATCGCTTGGCTGCTCACAAGCTTATGCGCGTGACCGTGACCAAACGCGGCAAGGTCGTCGCTATCCTGACACCGCCCGAAACCTCCGACGAAGCCGTTCGCAACCTTCATGGTTTCATGCGCGGTTCGGTCATCGCTCCCGACGACTACGACTTCACAACGCCGGCGCTGGACGAACCGTTGAATGCGGAACAGGGCATATTCCACCGATGATCGCGGCGGCGCGGTCGGCGGCCGTCCTGCTCGATACCTGCGCGGTCATCTGGCTGGCGCGGGGGTCGCCGATGGCGCCCGCCGCGGAAATCCGAATCCGCGAGGCGGCGCGGGCCCGAGTAGCCTATGTTTCACCGGTTTCAGCCTGGGAAATCGGCCTGCTCAGCTGGCCCCGGCCCGGCCGGATTCTGGCGTTTCTTCCCGATCCCGCGACGTGGTTCGCGCGGTTCATGGCGGGCCCTGGCATGGTGCCGGCTCCGTTCACCGCCGAGATCGCCATAGCATCCTCACTATTGCCCGGTTCGTTGCATGGCGATCCCGCCGACCGCCTCCTGATCGCCACCGCGCGCGACATGAATGTTCCAATCGTCACACGCGACCACCCAATCCGCGCCTATGCCGACGAGGGGCACGTCTCCGTGGTCGTCTGTTGAATTTAGGCGGTTTGGTCCCCTCACGACGGCCCAAACTCACTACCAGTCGTCCCGGCTCAGATGCTCATGCACGGTGCGCCATTCGGCGTCGATGCGGCCATTGCTCCAGAGACCGCGTCGTCGGCGATGAGTGCGAGCGTGCCGTCCAGATCCTTGGCATTCATCCGCGCGACGTGTTCGCGTTTGTACTCCGCAGGAGTCTGCACCGCCTTAGAGGACCAGATCGCCCGACAAGGCCGCCTGGGCCATGGCGCAGTGCATGGCGATGCCGCGGGCCATGACCTCCTCGCGCAGCATCATCCGGTTGGAGTGCAGCGCGCAGCAGGTGCGGTAGTCGCCGCCTTCCGGCGCAGCGCCCAAAAAGACCATCGCGCCTGGAACCTTCTGCAGCACATAGGAGAAGTCTTCGGCCCCCATCAGGGGATGGGTCATCGTCATCCAGGCTTCGGGGCCGAAGAGTGCGGTGGCGGCGCGCTCGGCCAGGTCGGTGACGCGGCCATCGCAGACGGTGACGGGAAAGCCATGATCGATGTCGACTTGCGCTCGCGCCCCGTGGGCGGCAGCGATCTGCTCGGCCAGGTGGCGGACACCCTTGTGAACCGTCTCGCGAGTCTGCTCCGAAAAGGTGCGGATGGTCCCCAGGAGGCGACCATCCTCCGGAATGACGTTGTTGGTGGTGCCCGCGTGGATGTGGGCGACGGTGATCACCGCCGGCGCGAACACGGAGATCCGGCGTGTGACGAAGCTCTGCAGGGCGGTGACGATCTCACAGAGCACCGGAATTGGATCGAGCGCGTCCTGAGGCATCGAGGCGTGACCGCCCGCGCCGATTACCTTGATTCGCAGCGTGTCGGAGGCAGCCAGCAACGGACCCGCGCGACCGGCGAAGACGCCGGCCGGCATGTTGGGCGAAATGTGCAGGGCGAAGGCGGCGTCGGGGAGGGGTTCGATCAAACCGTCCTCGAGCATGAACCGCGCCCCATGGTGACCCTCCTCGCCTGGTTGGAACATGAACAGGACCGTTCCGGTCAGCTGGTCGCGCCGCTCGCAGAGAGCCCGGGCCGCGCCGGCCAACATGGCGACATGGGTGTCGTGGCCGCAGGCATGCATCGCGCCGCTGGTCTGCGAAGCGAATTCGAGCCCGGTGTCTTCGATCAGCGGCAGGGCGTCCATGTCGCCGCGCAGAAGCACGGTGCGGCCGTTAGCCGGTCCGCGAAGCACTGCGACCAGGCCGCTGGTCGAAGACCCCTCGCGAATCTCCAGCGGCAGGCCCGAGAGCGCCGCCTTCACCTTGGCCGTAGTCTTAGGCAGGTCGAGGCCAAGCTCCGGCTCGGCGTGGATGGCGCGGCGCAGGGCAATGGCATCGGGCAACAGCGCCTCGCCGGCGGCGATCCAGTCTTCGCGGTCTAGGGTCAGGGCGTCCATGGCTTTAATCACCTCCGCGGCCAGCCTAAACCAACCGCCGATGACCGTCACGCTGGCCGATATCGAAGACGCCGCCGCAAGGCTGGCGGGAAACGCGGTGATGACGCCCCTGTTGGAAAGTCCGGCGCTGAACGAGCGGGTGGGCGGGAGGGTCCTGATCAAACCCGAGACGCTCCAGCACGTCGGGGCGTTCAAGTTTCGCGGCGCCTACAACCGTCTCAGCCAACTCACGGCCGACGAGCGGACGCGGGGGGTGGTCGCGTTTTCGTCCGGCAATCACGCGCAAGGCGTGGCGCTCGCGGCGCGCTTGCTGGGCCTGCGCGCGCTGATCGTCATGCCGTCCGACGCGCCGCAGGTGAAGCTTGAAGCGACGGCCGCCTATGGCGCGGAGATCCGCCTCTATGACCGATTGAATGAAAGCCGCGAGGCGATCGCCGAGGCGCTGGCGGCGGACCGCGGGGCGACCCTCGTGCCCGCCTTTGACGATCCGGCGATCATCGCGGGACAAGGAACCGTCGGCCTGGAGATCGCCGACCAAGTTAGGGTCCTCGGTCTTCGGCTCGATATTCTAGTGGGTCCGGTTGGAGGCGGCGGCTTAATGGCGGGAGTCAGCCAGGCGATCAGGGCCCGTTCGCCGGCGACGGAGGTTTTTGGCGTCGAACCCGACGGCTTCGACGATGCACGGCGCTCGTTGGAGGCCGGTGTGCGCCGGGGCGCTCCGCCAGGGCCAAGGTCGCTTTGTGATGCGCTGGAAGCTCCGATGCCGGGCGCTTTGACACTGCCGATCCTGATGGAGAACCTCGCAGGCATTGTCACGGTCAGCGACGCCGCAGTGGCCGAGGCGATGCGCATGGCGTTTCGCCTGCTGAAGCTGGTTGTGGAACCGGGCGGCGCCGTGGCTCTCGCCGCGCTGCTGGCCGGCAAACTGAACCTGGAGGGCCGTACGGCGGCGATCATCCTTTCCGGCGGCAATGTCGATGCTGAACTTTTCGCCCGCGTTCTCGAAGGAGAATTCTGAACCCTGAAAAGCTAGAGACGCCGCCGGGCTGTCGGCGCGCCGGCCCCGGCCGTCTCGATGCGGCTGATCGCTTCGTCGAGCAGCTCGATGGCAACGGCCATGTGGTGAGCGTTGGCGTGGATGAGGCGTCCGCGGTCGAGCATCATGCCGACATGGCCGCGCCAGAAAATCAGGTCGCCGCGACGGTGGTCGCCGGCGCCGATCGCCGCGCCGAGCAGGCTCTGCTGGTCGGCGTCGCGGGGGCAGGCAATGCCGCAGGCGTGCAGCGACTGCTGGATCAGGCCGGAGCAATCCAGCCCCAGGTGTGAGCGACCGCCCCATAGGTAGGGCGCGCCGATCAGAGATTCGGCGACCGCCGCCGGATCCCTGGCAAAGCAGCCGACGGGCGCCAAGTGACGCCGTGGGACCCATCCGGCCACGGCGACCCTGACGAAGACGCCGCTCTCCTCGACCACCGTCACCAGGGCGTTGAGGCTCAAGGGACCGAAGGACGCAGCCCTGATCGAGGGCTCGGCGAAGGCGAAGGTGCTCGGCGCGCCCACGCGGTGGGTGGGAGCGGGGGGATCGCGCGAGAGGCATGCGGCTTCGACAAAGCCGACATAGCCGTCACGCCGCGCCTGACCCCAGGCGAACCCGTCCTTTACTTCCAGGACCTCGAAGGCCTCGCCAAACAGCAGCTGATCGGCCTGTTCAGCCCCGGCTCGTCCCGCGGTGCGCAGCGCCGCCACCGCAACGATGGTCTGCATGGCGAGGGGGCGAGTGAATTGGTCGGCCCGAATGAGCCCCTCCAAGTTGTCGGCGGCGAGATCGGGCCGCGCCAATGTGAGGCGGTGGTCGGGCGTCATCGATACCGCGCCTGGAGTACCGCGAAGATGGCTCTTATCGCCTGAATCTCGGCTCCCTGCGGCCACCCGGGCCTAGCCCTTGGGTTCCAGGCGAAGATGTCGAAGTGAGCCCACGCGCCAGCGGGCGCGAACTGCTGGAGAAACAGCGCCGCGGTTATCGAGCCGGCCTGCGCCCACGGGTCTGGATCGTTCTTGATCTCGGCTACGTCGCTGTCGAGCGCCGCACGGTAGCCCTTCCACAGCGGCATCCGCCATAGCGGGTCCTCGACTCGCTTTGCGGCGGCGGCCAACTCATCGGCCAGAGCGTCATCGGCGGTGTAGAAAGGAACCACTTCCGGCCCCAACGCCACGCGCGCCGCGCCGGTAAGCGTGGCCAGATCCACGGTCAAGTCCGGCGCCAGCTCGGCCGCCCGGGTCAGCGCATCGGCGAGGATCAGGCGGCCCTCCGCGTCGGTGTTGCCCACCTCGATCGAGAGGCCTCTGCGTGAAGCCAGAACGTCGCCTGGCCGCATAGCGTCGCCGGCGACGGCGTTTTCCACCACGGGCGCCAGCATGCACAGCTGGACGGGCAGCTTTGCGGCCATGATCATCCGCGCGAGGGCCAGCGCGTGCGCGGCTCCGCCCATGTCCTTTTTCATCCAGCGCATGCCGGCGCTGGGCTTGAGGTCGAGGCCGCCACTGTCGAAAACTACGCCTTTGCCAATCACCGCCACCAGGGGCAGGCGCGGCTCGCCCCAGGTGATCTCAACCATCCGCGGTGCGCGCTCGGCGACCGCGGCGCGCCCCACCGCATGGACGGCCGGGTAGCCGGCCTCAATCAACGCATCACCGGTGGTGACCGCGATCCGCGCGCCGTGAAGGTGCGCGACCTCGCGTGCGACGCTCTCAACCTGAAGCGGGCCCATGTCATTGGCCGGCGTGTTGATCATGTCCCTGGCCATCGCGCAGGCATGGGCGAAGGCGCGTAGCTGGGCAATGTCGGCGGTCGCCGTCGTCGCAAGGCGCGGCAATGGCGCGCCGCGCGCCTGCTTGTAACGGTCGAAGCGATAGGTGCCCAAGGACCAGGCAAGGGCAATCTGGGCGGCCTGCTCCTCGTTGCATGGTCCTTCGATGCGGTAGGTTCCAGGCGGCAGACGGGCGGCCAGCGAGCGCCAACGCATTGCCCCAGCGTCAGCGGCCCCGATCCCGAACAGCACAGCCTCGCAGGCGCCGTTCTCCCCCGGTACAAGGGCGATCTGGCCCTCGTCGCCGACGAAGCCGGCCAGCTTCCCTGCGGCCGCAAGGCGCTGGGAGGATGCGCGCAGGGTTTCCCAATCGGCCGCGGCCACGGGATGGACGGTGATCGCGCCGGCGGTGTCGGCGGGGGCCAGTATGTCACTCATGGTCAAGCTCCGGACGTCGTTATGCTTAACGATTCCTTTATGGATGATCGCGGACTGTGAAGAGACTCATTCCGACACTGCGGCCCTGAAACATTTCATGAAACCCAAGCTGGCTTTGGCCGCAACACTCCTTTGCCTGGCGGGCGCACCCGCCCTGGCCGGGAAGGCGCAGCCCGCCGCCTCGAAAGTCACCGCTGGGGCCGCAGCGGCGCCTGCTCCCCGCCCCCTCACCGCCGAAGAGCGCGCCGAGGCCGACCGAATGGACCCGCTGGCCCGCGCCGCGTTCTGGGCTCACGCGGTCGACAACGATCCGCGCGATACTCAGGCGGGGGTCAAGCTCGCCAAGGCTTTACGTGAGCTCTCCAGAAACGACGAGGCGCAGACCGCCGCTGATCGAGTACTGGTCGTGGCCCCTGATGATGTCGATGCGATGCTGGAATCGGCCAGGGACTACATAGCCGCGGGCCAGGGATTTTACGCAATTGAACCCTCGCAGCGCGCTGCGGCGCTGGCCCCAAGGGACTGGCGACCGCAGTCGCTGCTGGGCATTGCCCTTGAACAGGCGCAGCGGGACCCCGAGGCCCTCGCCGCTCTTGAAAAGGCCGTGGCGCTCGCGCCCGGCAATCCGGCGGTGCTGTCAAACCTTGCGATGTACGAAGCCGCTCACGGGCAGGCGGCTGACGCCGAACAGCTCTTGCGCAAAGCCGTCGCCTCGCCTGCGGCGACGGTCCAGGAGCGGCAGAATCTCGCACTCATTCTAGGCCTTGAGGGCAAGGCTGCGGAGTCGGAGGCGCTCGAACGCCAGGACCTGCCACCCGCGGAAGTGGCCAACAACCTGGCCTACCTGCGGACAACGAACGACGGCGCCTCACATCGATCATGGTCGTCCGTACAAAGCGCCCGGTAGCAGAGGCCGGTAGCAGAGGAGAGAATTCTGGTCATGGCCCGGGAACCAATTGCGGGTGCGCGCATTGTCAGCGTCTGTATGGGGCAGCTGCGCGCCATCACGGCCACAGGGTCGTGGCATTTGCTGGGGCTTGAGTTGATCGCTGGGCAAATATTGTATAGCTGTCAGGTCTGTGTCGACCATGCGACGAAATGTGGCGGGTGTGTCCCTGCGGACACTTTCCCCATCGAGTGGGTTTGATATAAGGCTGCGGTCGGCTCAAGTCGACGCAGAGGGCAATAAAGGGAACCTTGGTAATGAAACTAAAACTCCTGGCTGGGGCCGCCCTTGGTGCGGCGTTCGTCGCTTCGGGCGCCATGGCGCAAGACACGGGCTGGTACGGCGCCGTGGATCTTGGCTATCACTGGCCGCAGACGTTCAACCTTCGGCAGTCTCTTGACGAGAACGCCGGACCCAACGTCGATCAGGACGGCATAAGACTCAAGAGCCGCTGGGCGGGTTTTGTGCGCCTCGGCTATCGGCTATCGCCGCACTTCCGCCTCGAGCTTGAGGGCGGCTACCGTCCTTCCAGACTGAGCGGGGTTTATGATCGCTCGGATGGCTCCGCGGAAGTCTGCAATATCAATGCAACCCCCGGGAACTGCGGGGTCCCTGAGGGGTCCATCAATGCCTGGACTTTGATGGGCAATGCGATCTTCGACATCTTGCCTGAATCGCGCATCGATCCGTTCATCGGCGGCGGCCTCGGCCTCAACCACGTCAAGGTGCGTCTCAACGGCTTGACGAGCGCGACCGACGCGATTTCGATCAACGACTCGGACACGAAGTTCGCCTACCAGGGTATCGCGGGCGTATCCTTCACGATCACTGATCGACTGAATGCCGACATCACCTATCGGTACATCGCGGGCCAGCGGATCAACCTCAATACGGTCGGGACCGGGATTCACAATATCCAGCCTGGCGTGGTCGATGGCACCTATCGCGACCAGTCGATCACTTTCGGTCTGCGGTACGCGCTGAGCGAGCCGGCGCCACCCCCGCCGCCGCCTCCGCCGCCACCCCCGCCACCTCCTCCGCCACCTCCTCCGCCACCTCCTCCGCCACCACCGCCGCCTCCAGCCTATGAGTCGCGGGAATTCATCGTCTACTTCCCGTTCGATCAGTATGTGCTGACGCCGGAAGCCCAGTCAGTGGTTCAGGCGGCGGCCAAGTACTCCGAGGACGGACATGCGACCAAGGTCGTGGTTGTCGGCCACACCGACACTTCCGGTTCGGTCGCCTACAACCTGCGTCTCTCCGAGCGCCGCGCAAAGGCAGGGGCTGATGCCCTGGTTAGCCTGGGCGTGCCGCAGGACACCCTCGATGTCAGCTGGACCGGCAAGTCGGATCTGGCCGTGCAGACGGGCGATGGGGTGAAGGAGCCTCTCAACCGCCGGGATACGATCTCGATCCAGTTCTGATCGAGACGACTTTCGAAAACACAATGCGGGAGCCCGGCCGAAAGGCCGGGCTCTTTGCATTTCTGCTTAGGCGCCATCGGTGTGCATGAGCGCCTCCGGTCCGCAGAGCTCGCGGTTGTGCTGGCGTCGATCCGTGGTCGCCGTTAACCTCTCGTTTACCAAAAAAACCTGTTGGAAGGCCGGCAAGGCCGTTGACGCATCATAAACCCTGTGCCCCCATATAGTGGGGTGAGGGGGCGCTTCGCCCACAACATATAGACATTGGGCGAGAAGCTGTTCTCCCCTTTGACCGATGCGCCTATGGGTTGCGGAACAAGATAGATCATGGCCAGCCAAGCAGAGCAAAAGTCAGTTTTACCGGTTCGGGACCTGCGCGTCAGGCCGGCCGACCGGCCCCGGTTGCAACTGGTGCGAAAGGTGGAGGTCGATCGCACGCGCGATGAATTGCTCAGCGACTTTGGCAAGAGAACGCTCGAGGACCGCTATCTTCTGCCGGGCGAGTCGTATCAGGATATGTTTGCGCGCGTGGCGACCGCCTTCGCAGACGACGCCGACCACGCCCAGCGAATCTACGATTATGTCTCAAAGCTGTGGTTCATGCCTTCGACGCCCGTACTTTCCAACGGCGGCGCGGCGCGCGGCCTGCCGATATCCTGCTACCTCAACGCCGTTGGCGATTCGCTCGAAAGTATCGTCTCCACCTGGAACCAGAACGTCTGGCTGGCCGCGAACGGTGGCGGTATCGGCACCTACTGGGGCGGGGTGCGCTCAATCGGCGAACGGGTCAAAGGCGCCGGGCAGACCAGCGGCATCATTCCCTTCATCCGGGTGATGGACAGCCTGACCCTGGCCATCAGCCAGGGTTCCCTGCGCCGTGGCTCGGCGGCGGTTTATGTCGACATCCACCATCCGGAGATCGAGGAATTTCTGGAAATCCGCAAACCTTCGGGCGACTTCAACCGCAAGTCGCTCAATCTGCACCACGGGGTTTCGATCACCGACGAGTTCATGCATGCGGTGCGCGACGGGGCTAAGTTCGCTCTGCGCTCGCCCAAGACCGGAGAGACGGTGCGCGAAGTCGACGCGCGCCATCTGTGGCAACGTGTCATCGAACTGCGCCTGCAGACCGGCGAGCCTTATCTGATCTTCTCTGACACCGTGAACCGCGCCATGCCCGCCCATCAGCGAGAACTGGGCCTGAAGGTGCGCCAGTCGAATCTCTGCTCGGAGATCATGTTGCATTCCGGGCTGGACCACTTGGGACGCGAGCGCACGGCAGTCTGCTGTCTGTCGTCGGT
Organism: Caulobacteraceae bacterium; assembly: GCA_043746375.1. GTDB lineage: Bacteria > Pseudomonadota > Alphaproteobacteria > Caulobacterales > Caulobacteraceae > Acaudatibacter. The sequence continues at coordinate 24,720 of JAYTRF010000199.1, forward strand.
GAATGCCGAGAAATTCATGGAGTGGCGCGACCACCCGACGTTCGTCGAAGACGTCATGCGGTTCCTGGACAACGTTCTGCAGGATTTCATCGACCGCGCGCCGTCCGAGATGGAGGCCGCCGCCTACGCCGCCCAGCGCGAACGATCGGTGGGACTGGGGCTGATGGGTTTCCACGCGCTGCTGCAGGCCCAGAACGTGCCGTTCGAAAGCGCGCTGGCGAAATCCTGGAACATGCGCCTGTTCAAACATCTGCGGCGGGCGTGCGACGCCGCCAGCAAACTCCTCGCGCAGGAGCGCGGTCCCTGCCCGGACGCGGCCGAGCGCGGGGTCATGGAGCGCTTTTCCCATAAGCTGGCGATCGCGCCCACCGCATCGATCTCGATCATCTGCGGCGGGACCAGCGCCGGCATCGAGCCGATCCCCGCCAATATTTATACGCACAAAACGCTCTCGGGCTCATTCGCGGTGAGGAACCCTCATCTCGAGCGGCTTCTGGAAAAAAAGGGCGCCAATACCCCGGCAGTCTGGAGTTCGATCCTCGAAAACGAGGGCTCCGTCCAGCAACTCGACTGCCTTACTGCCGACGAGAAGAGCGTGTTCAAGACCGCCTTCGAAATCGATCAGAGGTGGATAGTCGAACTGGCTGCCGATCGAACCCCGGAGATTTGCCAGTCGCAGTCGGTCAACCTGTTCCTGGCCGGCGATGTCGACAAGTGGGATCTGCACATGCTGCACTGGCTGGCTTGGGAGCGGGGGGTCAAGAGCCTCTACTACCTGCGCTCAAAGTCCATTCAACGCGCGGCTTTCGCTGGCGCGGACATGGCCACCGACAGCGTCGCACGCGCCGCCGAAGCCCGCATCGACTACGATGAGTGCCTGGCCTGCCAGTAGGCGCCGGGCCTAGGCCTGGGCCTTTTCGGGAAACAGGCCCAGGATCCCCGCCTCACTCGCAGCGCAGCAGCCCCTCTCGGTTATCAGGCCGCTGATCAAGCGCGCGGGGGTGACGTCGAAAGCGAAATTGAGCCCCCGACTGCCAGGCGCCGCCAATCGCACTTCGGCCAATTCACCGCTAGCCAGGGCGCCCATTGCGTGGGTGACCTCGCGCGGATCGCGCTCCTCGATCGGGATCTGGGCCACGCCATCGGTCAGCCGCCAGTCGATCGTCGATGCCGGGGCGGCGACGTGGAAGGCGACGCCGTTGTCTGCCGCCGCCAGCGCCTTGAGGTAGGTGCCGATCTTGTTGGCGGCATCGCCCGTGCGCGTCAGGCGGTCGGCGCCGACCAGGCAAAGGTCCACCTGCCCGTGCTGCATGAGGTGGCCGCCGGCATTATCGGCGATCACCGTGTGGTCGATGCCCTGCTGGCCGAGCTCGAATGCGGTCAGCGCTGCCCCCTGTCCGCGCGGCCGGGTCTCATCGACCCAGACGTGCACGGCGATGCCGCGCTCCTGGGCGACGTAGATCGGGGCCAAGGCCGTCCCCCAGTCCACTGCCGCCAGCCAACCAGCATTGCAGTGCGTGAGGATGTTGACCGGCCGACCCGCCTTGCGTTTCGCGATCGCGCTGATCAGCTCCGCACCGTGGTCACCGATCGCCCGACAGGCGGCAATGTCCTCTTGCGCTATCTTTGCGGCCTCGCGACTCGCGGCGTCCGCGCGCAGGACGGGGGTCAGCGGTGCGACGACCGCCGATACCCGCTCCAGGGCCCAGGCAAGATTGACCGCAGTCGGACGCGATGCGGCCAGCCGCGCGCTGGCGTCAGCCATGGCCTGATCGCTCGGATCGGCCCTCAGGGCGAGCGCCAAACCCCAAGCGGCGGTAACCCCGATCAGCGGCGCGCCTCGAACCTGCATGGTCGCGATAGCCCGCTCGGCGTCCCCGATGGTCCGCAGGGCGACGATCTCCACCGCATGCGGCAGCAACGTCTGGTCGAGGATTTCCACGGCGCCGTCGGCGCCTCGCCAGATGGTCTGCGCCGCGCGTCCGTCGATCAGCATTGCAAGTATTCCCTAAATGTCTTGGTTATCCCCACGGCGCCCACAACATATCGAGGGGCAGGGCTAAGAAACTACTAGGAGTGGCTCTCTGGCGGCTTATTCTTCGAGGCTCGCCCAGGGCGAATCGCAATCACGGAAAGTCGGGAATCCTGATGGGCCTCATTGGTCAAACCACACCTGGTCTGCTCACACCGTCGTTTGCCTACAAGCCGTTCCGCTACCCGTGGGCCTATGATTTCTGGAAGCGCCAGCAACAGGTTCACTGGATGCCTGAGGAAGTGCCGCTCGGCGAGGATTGCAAGGACTGGGCAGCCAATCTCAACGACGAGGAACGCAATCTGCTGACCCAGATTTTCCGTTTTTTCACCCAGTCGGACATCGAGGTCAACGACAACTACATGGAGCGCTACGCCACGGTCTTCAAACCGACCGAGGTGAAGATGATGCTCGCGGCGTTTTCGAACATGGAAACGATCCATATCGCCGCCTACGCCTTGCTTCTCGAAACCATCGGCATGCCGGAAGCCGAATTTTCCGCTTTCCTTGAGCTCGAGGCGCTGAAGGCCAAGCACGACTACATGCGCCAGTTCGGGGTCGGATCGAACGCCGACATCGCCCGTACCCTGGCCATGTTCGGGGGCTTCACCGAAGGGCTGCAGTTGTTCGCCAGCTTTGCGATGCTGATGAACTTTCCGCGGTTCAACAAGATGAAGGGCATGGGCCAGATCATCTCTTGGAGCGTGCGCGACGAGAGCCTGCACTGCGAAGGCATCGTCAAGCTCTATCATGCCTTCAATGCCGAGACCGGGGTGGTGACCCGTGCGGTCGCCGATGACATTGTCGATTGCTGTCGCACGGTCGTCGGGCTTGAAGATCGCTTTATCGACCTTGCGTTCGAGGCGGGCGAAGTCCACGGCATGACGCCAGCCGATATCAAGGGCTACATACGTTTCATCGCCGACTGGCGCCTGCGGCAGCTTGGCTTGCCGACCGTTTACGGGGTCACCGAAAACCCGCTGCCCTGGCTCCAGAGCCTGCTCTCCGGCGTCGAGCATGCCAATTTCTTTGAGGCGCGATCGACAGAGTATTCCAAGGCCGCCACGCGGGGCGCCTGGCACGGCGAAGCCGGCGTATGGTCCGAGTTCGATCGGATGATCGACAAACGTACCGCCCATTAGCCGACCCATGCGTCTTTAAAACGTCGTCAGACGCCCGTAAGAGGCTCCGATGACAAGGCATCTGCCCCTCGAAGGAGTCGATAATTTCCGCGACTTCGGCGACTACCCGACGGTTGGCGGAAGGCGGCTAAAACGAGGTCGGCTCTATCGCTCGGCCTCGCATGGACGCGCCACGGCTGGCGACTTGGAGGCGATCGGGGCGCTGGGTCTGGGACTGGTCGTTGACCTGCGGCGCAAGGGAGAACGGCTGCGCGATCCTTCGCAGCGTCCGCCTGGCTTCGCCGGCGCTGTCATCGACAACGACATCGGCGACGAAGAGCCTGACCCGTGGCATGAGCATATTCGCGCGTCGGACCTCAGCGAGGCGTCCTTTCGGACCTATCTGCTCGATTACTACCGCGCCGCACCCTTTTCAGAACGCCATGAGGACCTGTTTCGCCGCTACTTCCGCGCGCTTGCCGATGCGCAAGGGCCGGTCCTCATTCATTGCGTGGCCGGCAAGGACCGCACGGGTCTGCTGGCGGCGCTGACCCACCATGTCGCCGGCGTGCACCCCGACGATGTCATGGCGGATTATCTGCTGACCAACAACGCCGAGCGGATCGCCTTGCGCATGCCTCTGGTCGCCAGGTCGATCCAGGCCATTGCCGGCCGCTCGCCCGCGGAAGCGGCCCTGCGGATCGCGCTAGGCGTGGAAGCGATATATCTGCGAACGGCCCTGGACGCGATCGATGCGCGCTATGGCGGCGTCGACGCCTACCTGGAAACCGCACTTGGCGTCGGTCCCTCCCAACGCGAGGTGCTTCTGACCCAGCTGTTGGAAGCCTGAAACGGGCGCCGGTAGGGGGTTGTTTACCTTCCGGGCTAAAGATGCCCACGGGTTCGGCGATCGCCTTTCGCGCCTGTTTAGGAGCCATCGATGTCCTGCGACGCCGTTGCTTTTTCAGCCATGCTCTGGCTGGCGTCGACCTCGCCGGTCGGCGTACACCCTGCGACGCCGGTCGTCGCCAGCGTTCCTCAATCGGTCGCGACGGAGCCGCTGTTTGCTGACATCGTTCGGCGCGCAGGCGGACTCAAGGCTCAGGCCGAGGCGTGGCGCAAGTCTGGCCTGGATGCCGATATGACCCATCTGGCCGGTTTCCCAGCTTTCAAGGCCGCGCTCGGCGAGCTGGCCGCACTGGACATGAAAGGTCACGTAACGCTGGCCGCGCGTGGGACCGATGGCGACCTCAAGTGCATCTTGAAGGGAATCTCGCAGGATATGCCGCTCAAACTGCACGATCTGGAAGCCGCCGCTAACCCAAAGGCGCGCGATCAGGCCATTCGCGAGCTGACCTATCTGCTCAACGACAATGTCGAGGTCATCACCGCGCCGCCGACGCCACCGGCCTGACGGCGGTCTCCAACGCCCGGGCGATGATCGCCGGGGTCAGAATTTGCGGCAGGACCGTCGGCGCGCTCTCCTTCGGTCCGTAGACCAAATAGAGCGGCACGCCGATGCGACCTTCGGCCGCCAAGGCTCTTGTGATGGCGCTGTCGTGACGGGTCCAGTCTGCGACCATGTAGGCCGCGCCGGTGCGCGCGAAGGCGTCGACCACCCGGCTGCTGGAAAACGCCAGACGTTCGTTGACTTGGCACGTCACGCACCACGCGGCGGTGAAGTTGACCAGCACCGGTGTGCCAGCCGCCCGCAAGGCCGCGAGACGCTCGGCACTGTAGGGCACCGAAGCGAGTTCTCCCGATGCGCTGGGGCCGGCGGCAGGTGAGGGCGCCGCCCGCGGATAGGATGCGACCAAGATCGTTCCGACGCTGAACGCCAAGGCGATGGCGGCGCAGACGAAAATCGGCGCCGCGCGTCTGCCATTCAGTCGGGCGCCCTGGGCGGCCCCAAACAGCCAAGCAGCCAATCCGAGCGACACGGCGGCGGCAAGGAGCCTGGCGAGACCGTCCGCGCCGGCCTGCTCGGCAAGGACCCAGGCGAGCCACGCCGCCGTGGCATACATCGGAAACGCGAGCGCCTTCTTGAGCCAGTCCATCCAGGCGCCCGGCTTGGGGAGGCGTCCGACCAGGCCGGGCGTGAACGCGAGCACGGTGAAGGGCGCAGCAAACCCCAGGCCGAGCGCTAGAAACACAGCGGCCGCGCTCGTCGCGCTCTGGGTGAGGGCCCAGCCGAGGGCCGGGCCCATGAACGGGGCGGTACAGGGCGCCGCAACCACCACGGCCAGAACGCCAGTGAGCAGCGCGCCGACAGTATTTCCACGCGCCGCGCCGCCGGCGCCCAGGCCCTGCACGGACGCTCCGATTTCATAAACGCCAGAGAGGTTGAGGGCGGCCGCCAGCATTAGCAGGCAAAGGGCCGCCACAACGACCGGCGATTGCAGCTGAAAGCCCCAGCCGATCGCCGCCCCTGCGCTCTTGGCGGCGATCAGCATGCCCGCCAGGGCCAGAAACGTGATCAAAACCCCGGCCATGAAGGCCAGCCCTTGCCGTCGGCCCTGTCTCTGATCGCCAGCATGGCTGACCAGGGCCGCCGCTTTCATCGCCAATATCGGGAACACGCACGGCATCAGGTTAAGGATAACGCCGCCCACAAACGCGAAGATCACAGCCAGCGCGAGGCCCATGGTCTCTTCGGGCCTGGACACCGGGGGCCCCAGGCCAAAACTGCCCGGCGGCGCCGCGCCAGGCGTGGCGACGATCTCGTAGCTCTTTGCGCCAACCGACAGCACGCCGGCGAGGGCGGCCGGCGCCGGCGTGCTGGCGAACGCGACGCCAGGCCTCAACGCCAGGGTCAGGCCGCGCGGACCCCGATCAATCGCCTGGATCGCGGCATGATCGATTTGCTTGTCATCATATGGATAGAAATAGGCGTCGGCGACAGCAGCGCCGACCAACGGCTCTCCGGCGACGGCGATCTTCAAGACCTTCCCAATGGCTGAGAAGCGGGCGTCGAGACCGGCCGGTTTGGGCGCCTCGGCCAAGGCGCGATCGATCTCAGGGCCCCATCGCTGATCAAGGGGCGGCCGGCCGGATACGACGGGAACGACCAATTCAACCTTGGCCTGGGTGGGTACGCACACGTCGGCGCAGATAAGGAAGTCGGCAACGGCCGTAAGGGTCGCGTTCTGTCCGGCCCTGGCGCTCGCCGGCGCCGTGATCGGCACGCTGAGCAGAACCTGACCCTCGTATCCATAGTTCATGATCGGCCCGACCGGCAGTCGCCGGGGGGCCGGCCAGACAATGTCCCCGGCTCGCCACCCTGGCGGCAATGACCAGATGATCCTCGTCGCCTCCCCAGCATCGCCTGGATTGCGCCAATAGGTGTGCCAGCCCTTGTCGATGTGCTGGACCAGGGCGACCCAAAACACCGACCCAGGCGTTGCGCCGTCGGTGCGCGCGACCAGTTCGGCCGTAAGGTGTGCGGCCGCAGTCGGCGTCGAGGCGGTGGGGGCTGCGGCCAGGGTTGAAACGGCAAGGGCCAGAAGGGCGATACACAACCGCTTCATTGGCTTAATCTCCCCGTGAAACGGAGCTCAGCCGCGATGCCCGCCGCCTTCGATGATATTGAAATCGGCCAAGTGGTCCACTTTGGCGCGACCGTGGTCGACGAGGGCGCCCTTGAAGCGTTCATCGCCGCCTTCGCCCCCGGCTGGGCCATCGAGAACGGCGCGCCTGAGGCGATGATCTTCGCCATCTGGTCGCGGCTCGATGCGGAAGCCTCTGCCGATTGGCCGCAGACCAAGCGCGTCGGCGTTGACGCCCTGCGTTTCGCCAGGAGCCCGCCGGCGGGCGAGGTCCTGCGAGGCCGCATGACGGTCATGGGCAAAGATCCGGTCGGCGCGGGCAAGGGCATTGTCATTGCGCAGCATGACCTACTGGACGGATCGGGGCGACTGGTCTTCTCCTGCCTCACCCGCAGTGTGTACGCCCGATAAGCACGAACGCGGCAGAGCGCGACCAGGCGATCAATTCAGGTTGGCCGGTCGCGGCGCGGCTGCCTGGCGGTTGATGGCGATGGCGATCAGCTTGTCCCAGCCGATCAGTGAGGTCAGGTGCGAATAGATCTGTGACAAAGCCCCATTGTCGATCAGCTCACGAATCTTTTCGTTGGGCAGGGCTTTGACCTTTTCTTCGGAGACCGCGAAATATTCGGCGATCTTCTGAGGCTCCCCCGGAGTCCCGTCAGCATTGTTGGGCGTGTAGGTCGAAGTGCGGGTTTCGAATAGATCGAGGTCTTTGAGCAGCGTGCAAAACGACTCTGTACGCCGCACCTCGTTCTCGAAATCGTTGCAGAACTGAATGCAGCCCTTGGTGTAGTCGGTGGGGTCGCCCTTGGCGTCGAAAAAAGCCAAATCGGGAAGGTCGCCCAGCATTGGGGCGTCGCGATCAATGCACACCACCATCTGCTCGCGGGCCGGGTCCAGGGCCAGGACGAAGGGGTATCGACGAATATAGGCTGGGATGTAGGCGCCGGTCTCGAACGCGCCATCCGGCTGGATGAACATATTGGTGTCGGCGTTGATGCCCATGACCGCCAGTGGCAGGTATTTTTCGCCTGCGAAGATGATCGGGTACGAGAGCGCGGCGACGGGAAATTCGGTCACCGTCAGGGGGCAAACGTGGCTTCCCGCCGCGAAGGCGAAGGGCTTGTCCATCCGCCGCAAGCCAAGCTTGCCATGCAGGTCGCTGGTGAGCGGCTCTGGCTTTGAATAGAACAGAACATTGCCGGTCAGCGGGCTCGCGTCGGGCTGGGCGGGTGTCGCCATGGCGAAAACTCTAGGCAGTGGGTGAAAAGAAGGGCCGCCAGGCAACGCGCCTGAAGCGATTTAGCGGCGCGCTTTCTAGCCGATCCCTGTGCCAGCGGCAATGCGTGGCGCAGCGGCGTTCTGGGACCTTGCGCAATGGGGCTGCGAGCGGCTTAGAATGCCGCGATTGTCACAGGAGACCGCATTTTCATGCCGATCTATTACCCCGACATTCTCGACCAGACCACGCCTGCCCGTACATTCAGCTACGGCGACAAGGACGTCATGCTCTACGGGCTCGGGATCGGCCTTGGCGCCGATCCGATGGACGAGAAGGAACTCGCGTTCGTCTACGAGCGAGGTCTGAAGGTCGTCCCCACGGCGGCGACCGTGCTCGCGGCGGGCTCGCGCGCCCGCGCCGGAGCGGAGGCCGCGGCCAATCCGCCGGGCCATCGCGCCAGCCAGATCAATTACCTGATGGTGGTGCACGGAGAGCAGAAGGTTGAGCTGCACCGCCCGTTGCCGACGACCGGAACGTTCACCGCCCAGAGCCGCACCATCGGCGCCTTCGACAAGGGCAAGGACAAGGGCGCGGTGATCTACAACGAAACCACCTGGACGAATGAGGCGGGCGAAAAGGTGGCCACGCTTACGGGATCGACGTTCGCCCGCGGGGATGGCGGCTTCGGTGGCCCTTCGGAAGGGGCGCCCGAGCCACATCAGACCCCTTCGCGAACCCCGGACTTGTCGCTGGACTTCGCCACCCGACCCGACCAGGCGCTGCTCTATCGGCTCAACGGCGATCGAAATCCGCTCCACTCCGACCCGGAATCGGCCAGGCGTTCGGGATTTCCCCGGCCGATCCTGCATGGATTATGCACCTACGGCATAACCTGCCGCGCGATCCTCAAGGGGATTACCGACTACGATCCCGATGTGATTCTGAGCCACGAAGCCCGTTTTTCCGCCCCGGTTATTCCAGGCGATACGATCACGGTCGACATGTGGCGGGACGGCAAGGTGATCAGCTTCACGGCTAGGGTGGAGGCGCGCGGCGCCACCGTGATCAAGAACGGCAAGACCGTCCTGCGCTAGAGTTCGGGGTTCAGGGCCACGTAGACGATGTGCCGCCGCAGCGGGTGGCCGGGCGCGCGCGACGGATGATCGAAGTCGCGGGCGGGGTCGCGGGTCATGCCGATCCTGCGCATCACCGCCTCCGACCGCGCATTGGTCGTGGCGGTGAAGCTGACGATTTGGGCCAGGCGCAGCTGCGAAAATCCGAAGGCCACGCATGCGGCGGCCGCCTCGCTCGCATAGCCCGCGCCCCAGGCGCTCGGGAAAAGCCGCCAGCCGACTTCAACCTCGCCGCCCATCGGGTGATCCCAAGCCAGCGGCAAGCGCCGCAGGCCGACGGAACCGATCATCGTGTCGTCGCCCTTAAGGGCCGCCGCCCAAAGGCCAAAGCCGTGTTGATCGATCTCCTGGCGGCGCGTGTCGAAAGAGGCGTCGCTGGCCTCGCGGCTCATCGTCCCGCCCAGCCATTCGCCGACCTTGGGATCGGCGTTGAGTTCGGCAAAGCGCTCCTTCTCGTCTGGGCGATAGTTGCGCAGCGTCAACCGCGCGCTCGAGATCATGTCTGCACGGGTCCGGTCAGCTGCCCATAGAGATCGGGCCGTCGATCCCTGAAAAAACCCCAGGCCGCGCGGTGGGCGGCGAGGAAATCGAGGTCGAAGGCGGCCAGGATCACGCCCTCCTCGTCCCGGCCGAGCTGCGCCGCCAGGTCGCCGCGATGATCACTGATGAAACTGGACCCGTAGTACCGCTGGCCGCCGCCTGGATAGTCCGGCCAGCCCTCGAAGCCGGTGCGATTGGCTCCTAGTACCGGAATGACGTTGGCAACCGCGTGGCCCTGCATGGCGCGTCGCCACGGCGCCGCAGTATCGAGGGTGGGGTCATGCGGTTCGCTGCCGATAGCGGTGGGGTAGATGAGTGCTTCCGCTCCCATCAGGGTCATGGCGCGCGCGGCTTCCGGATACCATTGGTCCCAGCAGACGCCGACGCCGAGCGTGCCAAAGCGCGTCGCCCAGACTCGAAAGCCGGTGTCGCCCGGGCGAAAGTAGTATTTCTCCTGATAGCCGGGACCGTCCGGAATATGGCTCTTGCGATAGACGCCGAGCGCCGCGCCGTCGGCATCGATGATCACGATGCTGTTGAAATAGTGGGGTCCCTCGCGCTCGAATATCGAGATCGGCAGGACGACGCCCAGTTCCGCCGCCAAGGGGGCGAGCGCCGTGACGCAAGGGTGGCTGCGCCACGGATGGGCGCTGGCGAACCACCGCTCCTGCTGGGCGACGCAGAAATAAGGCCCCTGAAAAAGCTCCGGCGCCACGATCACCTGCGCCCCCCCGGCGGCCGCCTCGCGGATCAGCGCCGCGGTTCTGGCGATGTTGGCGTCGATGTCCTCGCCGTAGGCGGCCTGCAGAGCGGCCAGGGTCACGGTGCGGGCCATCAGGCGGGCTCCTGCTGGCTTATGCAGTGAAAGCCGCCGCCCCCGTTGACCAAGCTTCGCGCCGAAAGGCCGATCACGCTGTGGCTTCGAAACTGCATCTCCAGCGCCTCCATGGCCATTTCGCCGGCCCGCTCGTTGTAGAGCGGAACGATCACGGCCCGGTTCGCGATCAGGAAGTTCATGTGGGAGGCGGGGACCGATCGATGGTCGGCGTCGATGATGCGTCC
>JAYTRF010000200.1:0-4490 GCA_043746375.1 Caulobacteraceae bacterium
GCGGCCCGTAGCCGAGCAGAGGGTCCGCGACAATAAACGAACCTGACGCGCCCTGGAGGGTGATGACGGGCCAAAAGAGGATGGAGACCTCTGCGTCCAGGGCCGCCAGCGCCAGGAGGGAGGAAATCGCCAGCCAAAGGCCGCCTGCCCCACGTCGGCTCCGAAGTCCGACTGCGAGCGGCGCGAGCGCCACCGACAAGGCAACCAGCGCATAGCTTGCAACAAAACGGCTTGGCGCGAGTTGCGAGATGGCCAGGGCGCCGACCAAAGCGATGCCGAAGCACGTCGCCAGGACGACGGCTTTGCGCGACAAAGGACCGGCAGTTACATGGGCTGTAGCCACGCGACTGTCTCGTTGGCGAGCGACGTAAGGGGGTGGCGATGTCGGCGCTTGTCGCGAAGATAGTCAATCCTCTGGTGTGGCGCATTCCCGGCCACGGTGCGCGTAAGCTCTTCAGCTTTTCGCTGGCCGAGCACGGCAGCATGCTCGATCTTACGGCGGCCGCCAGGCTGGCGACGTGCCCGGAAAGACGCGCGCTTTACCTTCGGCACATGCTCGATGAAACCCGCCACGCGCGGATGTTCGCCCTGCGCTCGGCGGAATTGCGCGCGGAGGCTGGCGCGGTCAGTCTGGGGTTCCCCAAGGCCGACTTCGAGAACCTGTTCGAGAGACTGGGCGAGGTGGGCTTCCTGGCCTTCGTTCATCGCGGAGAACGCCGCGGCAGGGCCCAGTTCGAGACCTATCGAGACTGGTTCGCCGCTAATGGCGACAACAAGACGCGCGCGCTCTTCGAGGCCATCGTGCGGGACGAGAAACGCCACGAAACCTACACGCGCGCACTCCTGGTCGAAGTGGCCGGCGGTGAGCGCGCGGCGCGCGTCAAGTTGCGTCGGGCGGCGCTCTGGGAGGCTTGGCGCAACTGGCGGCGGCTGGGCCGATTCGGCGCTGAGAAGCTCTATTTCGCGATCATGCTGGCGCTTTATGTCCTGCTTGCGCCGTTCATGGTCATCGCTTCGGTGTTGCGGCCGGCGCGCACCGGATGGGCGCCGCCGCGAGACGCGGCGCCGGGCGCACCGATCGGATCGGCATGAGCGGCTCGCCCAGCGCCGGCCGCGCCACCGCTAGCGCGGAACGCCGATGAGCGCGGTGCTTGGGATTTCGGCCTATTACCATGACTCCGCAGCCGCCCTGATCGTCGACGGTCAAATAGTCGCGGCCATGCAGGAAGAGCGCTTCACCCGGCGCAAGAACGACGCCGGGCTTCCCCGCCAGGCGGCGGTGGCCTGCCTGGCGCAAGGGCGCCTGTCGGCCGGGGACCTTGATCGCGTCGTTTTCTACGAAGACCCCTTCGCACGCCTGGAACGCGTGGTGCTGGCGTCGCTGCGCACCTTTCCGCACTCGTGGAAGCAGTTCCCCGGCGCCATGCGCGGGCAGTTGGCGTCGAAGATCTGGGTCCTGGATGCGATCGCCGCGATGCTGGAGATTCCCCGCGCCAAGGTCACGACCGCCTCGCATCACGCCAGCCATGCGGCCAGCGCCTTCTTCGCCAGCCCCTACGAGACCGCCGCGATCCTGACCATCGACGGGGTCGGCGAAGATGTATCAACCGCAATCTGGCAAGGCCGGGAGGCATCGCTGGCTTGCCTTGCGACGATCGAATATCCCCACTCCCTTGGCCTTCTCTATGCGTCCCTGACCGCGTACCTGGGCTTCGAGGTCAACGAAGGCGAGTACAAGGTGATGGGGCTGGCGGCCTTCGGGACGCCTCGGTTCACCGATGAGTTCAACACACTGCTACGCCGGTCGCCGGACGGCGCGTTCACCCTCGGCCTGCCGTATTTCGCCTTCCACACCGATGCGGACATCGCCTTCTCGCCAAGGCTCGAAAGGCTGCTGGGGCCACGGCGGGCCTTCGCCAAACCCTGGGACCTTGAGCACTCGGCTGAGGACCGGCGCTATGCCGATATTGCCGCCAGCCTGCAGTGCGCCACTGAGGACGCCGTCGTCGCCCTGGCCAATGAAGCGAAGAGGCGCACCGGCGCCGCCGACCTTTGCCTGGCAGGCGGGGTGGCGCTCAACTGCGTCGCCAACGCCCGCGTACTGGCCGAATGCGGCTTCACGCGCGTTTTCGTGCAGCCCGCGGCCGGCGATGCCGGTGGCGCGCTGGGCGCCGCGATGCTCGGCTCGATCGAGTTGGACGGCAAAAGGCCGGCCCCGATGACCACAGCCGCGCTCGGACTGCCGCTTGGCAATGACGCCGCGTCGGCCCTTGCCAGGGACCTCGGCCTTGCCTGTTCGGCGCCGGACCACGTTCTCGAGGCGGCTGCGGACCTGATCGCTCAGGGCAAGGTGGTTGGCATGGCCCGCGGCCGTTTCGAATGGGGCCCACGCGCGCTCGGCCAGCGTTCGGTGGTCGCCGCGCCAGCCGATCCGGCGATGCGCGAGCGGTTGAACCGGGTGATCAAGAAGCGCGAGCCGTTTCGGCCGTTTGCGCCTGCGGTCGTCGCTGAGCGGGCCGGCGAGTGGTTCAGCGGAGCCGACAATGACATGGCGCCCTATATGACCACGACCGCCCAGGTGAAGCCCGAGCGCGCGGCAGATCTGGGCGCCGTGCGCCACATCGATGGGACGGCGCGGGTGCAGACGGTGGCGGCCGCGACCTCGCCCGACTTTCACGCCCTGCTCCAGGCGGTCGGCTTGCGTACCGGCACGCCGATCGTGCTCAACACCTCGCTGAACGGCAATGGTGAGCCGATCGTCGCCAGCGAAGCGGACGCGTTGGGCTTTTTCCTCTCGCACCAGGTTGATGCCATGGTCATCGAGGACGTTCTGCTGACACGGAGGTGAGGATGGCGGCGCGCAACACCCGGGTGACGCGATTTGTCTCGCGAGCAGGGACCGTCGGGATGATTTTTCGGCACTTCACCGGCCGGGGCCGGCTGTTCATGCTGCCGGTGATTGTCTTCATCATGTTGAGCGCAATATTGCTGGTCGTCGCCGGCGGACTGAGCTACGTGGCCCCGTTCGTTTACGCCCTGTTCTAAAAGAGGTGACGCCCTTGACCGACCTCTCGGCGCGCGCCCCCGTCGATAACCGCTATAGCGCCGCCGCCCAATTTCTGCACTGGACCATCGCGGCGCTGATCCTCGTTCAGATCGGCCTTGGCTACTATATGAACGAGATCCTGCCCGATCACTCGGCGGCGCAGCATCGCATCGTAATCCTGCACATTTCCGTCGGTCTGACGGCCCTCATCCTGATCGTGGTCAGGATCGGGGTACGGCTTATCTTTCCGCCGCCGCCCCTGCCCATCGACCTGGCAGGCTGGGAAAGGCTCTGGCCAGCGCGACGCACCTGCTCTTCTATGGGCTCATGTTGGCCCTGCCCTTGACCGGGTGGGCCCTCGTGTCTCTGCGTCACGGCCCGATCGGATTTTGGGGCCTTCACTTCCCGCACCTGCCGGGCGTCGGGTTTCTCGCCGGTCAGGGTCACAAGCCTCTGCGACAAATCGTGAGCTTCGCCCACACTCACATCCTGGTCTACATCGTGCTCGCCGACCTCTTCCTGCACGTCAGCGGCGCGCTGAAGCACCAGTTCGACGGTCATCCGGTGCTGTGGCGAATGACGCCTTTTTTCAAGGCGCCGCGGACCTGATCAGCGGCGATGCAAGGCTGACGGCGGCAGCGCCGGTGAGACCGGCCGTGGCGATGAACAATGTCGCCTGAGGCCCGATGAAACCCCCCAGGGCCCCGCCGGCCAGCGCGCCGACCAGCCCGGTCACGCCCGGCAGGACAGCGAAAGCGCCGCCGACACGACCCATGAGCGCCAGGGGGACGAGCCTCTGGCGCAGGCTGCGGCCGGCGATTTCGGTCACCGTGCCGACGCTGTCCCCGATCAGCTGGGCGACCATCAGCATGGCCATGGCGACAAACGGCGCGCCGTGCGCCAGCGGCACGAAGACACTGCCCGCCGCGGCCACGACGCCGGTGACCGCGAAGGTCGGGCCAAGTCCGAAGCGGGCGATTACGCGTCCGGCAACGCCCGCGCCGATGAGCGCCGCGACGCCGCCTACCGCGACCGTCGCGCCGAGCATGGCCGCCGTCAGGTGCAGGACCTTGACGGCGTATATGATGTACAGGGCCGAAAAGAACGCCCCGAAGAACGCCCCGGTGGTGACGACAATCAGAAGGGTCCTCACCGAACGATCAGCAAGCGCGGTACGCAGGCCGAGCTGAAAGTCAAAGACAAAGTGGCCGGGCGCCGCAGTGCAGTCGCGTGGCTTCGCCGTCTCAGCCGCGCCGATGGTGGCCAGGGCGGCGGCCGAGAACAGATAGGCGCCGGCATTGAACGCGATGGCGACGGGCGCGGTGAAAAGCTGGAACAGCATCCCGTAGAGCGCTGGGCCGCCGATCTCCGCGACGGACTCGGTTACCGCAAGCTTGGAATTGCCTTCGACCAGCTGTTCGGGCCCGATCAGCGAGGGCAGATA
>JAYTRF010000201.1:0-3288 GCA_043746375.1 Caulobacteraceae bacterium
TCGCTGAACAGCTTGATCTCGGTGGCGCTGACCCGGCGGGCCAAGTGGTGGGGCTTCACCTGGTCGGGATGCTCCAGGCCCGCCGCGGCCAGCATCTCCGACAGGGCGTGCAGGGTCAGGCGATGAAAGTTGTAGACCCGCTCGGCCTTGTCCGGGACGACCAGCGCCGCCTGACGAAGCTTGTCCTGGGTGGCGACGCCGGTGGGGCAGCGGTTGGTGTCGCAGCTGCGCGACTGGACGCAGCCGACGGCGAACATGAAACCCCGGGCCGAATTGGTCCAATCGGCGCCGATGGCCAACACGCTGACGATGTCGAAGGCGCTGACGATCTTGCCGGCGACGCCGAGCTTGATCCGTTCGCGCAGGCCCGCGCCGACCAGGGTGTTGTGGACGAACAGCAGCCCCTCGCGCATCGGCGCGCCCACATGGTCGCTGAACTCGGTGGGCGCCGCGCCGGTGCCGCCCTCGGCGCCGTCGACGACGATGAAGTCCGGAGTCACGCCGGTCCGCAGCATGGCCTTGACCATGGCCATGAACTCCCACGGATGGCCGACGCACAGCTTGAACCCGACCGGCTTGCCGCCCGACAGCTCGCGCAGCCGCACGATGAAGGCCATCAGCTCCAACGGGGTGGAGAAGGCGCCGTGCCGGGAGGGCGAGACGCAGTCCTGGCCCATGGGCACGCCCCGGGTCAGGGCGATCTCCGGCGTCACCTTGGCCGCCGGAAGCACGCCGCCGTGGCCCGGCTTGGCGCCCTGGCTGAGCTTGATCTCGATCATCTTCACCTGATCGAGGGTGGCGTGCTCGACGAAGCGGTCGGGGTCGAAACGGCCGTCGTCGGCGCGGCAGCCGAAGTAGCCGCTGCCCAGTTCCCAGACGATGTCGCCGCGCATCTCCTGGTGGTAGGGCGAGAGGCCGCCCTCACCGGTGTCGTGGCTGAAGCCGCCTCGCCTGGCCCCCGCGTTGAGGGCGCGGATGGCGTTGGCGCTGAGCGCCCCGAAGCTCATGGCCGAGATGTTGAACACCGAGGCGCTGTAGGGGCGGGCGCAGTCGGGGCCGCCGATGGTGATCCGGAAACCGGCCGGATCGGCCGGCTTGGCCGGCATCGTGGAGTGGCCGATGAACTCGTAGCCGTCGCGATAGGCGTCCAGCAGGGTGCCGAACGGCTTCTCCCCGGGCTTGCCCTTGGCGCGGTCGTAGACCAGGCCGCGCTGGTCGCGGGAGAACGGCGCGGCCTCCTCGTCGGCCTCGATCAGATACTGGCGGATTTCCGGGCGGACCGCCTCCACCCACCAGCGGATGTGGCCGATCACCGGATAGTTGCGCTGGATGGCATGCCTCGGCTGGGTGAGGTCCACGAAGCCCAGGACGATCAGGCCCGCGAAGAACACCGCGGCCACCCAGCCCAGCGCGTGCCCCGACAGGCCGACGGCGACGGCGCCGACGAACAGCACGAAGCAGAGGATGAAGACCGTGTGGCGACCGGGGGAAAGGAATCTGGCCATCCGCGGTGACTAGACCAACAAAGCGCCGGGCGCCACGCGCCAGGATGGCGGTGACGATAGCCGGCGTTGTGATACGCTGCGCCCATGACCCGCCAGGAGCTTCTCCGCCGTCTTGCAACCCTCAAGCCTTGGCTGGCCAGCCAAGGGGTGACGCGGGTGCGCGTCTTCGGCTCCCACGCGCGAGACCAGGCGCGGAGCGATAGCGACGTCGACCTGATCGTCGACCTTGCCACGCCGATGGGCCTGCGCCTCTTCGCGCTGCAGGATGAGGTCTCGGCCCGCCTTGGAGCAAGAGTGGACCTCGTTACAGAGGCCGCCCTGGCGCCGGACATCCGGTATACGGCGCTTCGAGACGCGGTTGATGCTTGAAGAGGAGCGGTTGCGCCTGCTCTCCATCGCCCAGCGAATTAGCCTGGTCCGATCGTGGGTCGAAAACGTGACGGAGGCGGAATTCCTTGCTGATCTCAAGGGCCGCGACGCCGCCGCCATGTCCCTGCTGGTGATTGGTGAGACGGCGCGCCGCCTGCTCGATGACACCAAGGCGCGCGCTCCGGAAATACCCTGGCCGGCGATCGTCTCCCTCCGCAATCGCATCGCCCACGGCTACGAAACGGTCGATCATCGTTTGGTGTGGCAGGTCTTGATCGGGGATCTGCCGGCATTGGCCGGCGCGGTAGAGCGGCTGCTCACCGAGGGGTGAAGCCAGGGCCCGCGATAGCGCATGGGTAACGCGTGACGGGCCCGGAAAAGCAGATGATCTCCGGCCCAGGCGCCGGCGGACGTTCGCGGTGGCCGGCGCCTCCCGCGCGGCATTCGTGTCCGTTTTCCCATCACGCCGCGATTGGCCCTTGTGGCGCCGCCTCCCACGGCTCTACGCCTTCGGACACGAAAACGTCCGGCTATTGCACGAAAAGGGGTTCTGGATCGGTGCGTCCGAGGGAAGCCACCTTCCTACAGCGCCTCCACCTGAACCTCGCGCTTGGAACGCGTCCCGCCGGCCTGCTGGTCCAGCACGAAGATCGGGAAATGGTATTCTCGCGCCCGAGCATTGATCTGCTCCAGGAGCAAGGGGAGGCCGACTATCTTGCCCGTAAACGCAATCGGCCCGCCCAGATTCTTCAGCTGCTCTATATACCCCAATAAATCACTGTCATATACATAAAATACATCCTCAAACGATCCCGATGCGGGATTTTTAAATCGCCATTTCTTCACTTTCATTATATTGTGCCAACGAATACGCTTCAGTGTGTGTCCAAAATTTTGCGCCGATATCCCATCGTCGCCAACGGAAATCGTTGATGACATTAGAAATCCAGATGCAACGGCGTAACCAACAACTGTGGATATTAATACGAATATAAAATCAAACAGCAGGTTGTTATATTTTTAATATACCACTGTCAAAATAATACTAAATAGTAAAAGTACGATTTAGAAGTATATTAATGCAGTATATCGGTAATTATAACCAAACACACTCGTTTCATTAATTTTGGAAGTGTCCATCAGGCGCTCATTTTGCTGGCGGCCCACAGCCACCACCAACGGTGCAGGTTGTCGCTAGAGCACCTGCGGTCCCGTAGACACCCGATTGAAAACTCAATGCCGCATCACCCGCCGCGCCGTAGCCAAGGACGGCGCCACCGCCAGCAGCCACAAAGGGCGCTTCGATAAGGCTTGGCCCTCCGCCAACCGCCGCGCCAAGTAACAAGTCGCCGGATCCGGGCGTCTTGTCGTTTAACAAAGATGAGGCAGACATTACAGCTGCGCCCCCGAGGGC